>DASSHC010000180.1:0-11379 GCA_035693105.1 Thermomicrobiaceae bacterium
CCCGGCCTCCTCGCGCAGCGCCGCCGCCTTATCGGTGCGCTCCCACGGCAGGTCGAGGTCCGGGCGCCCGAAGTGCCCGTAGACCGCGACCTTCTTGTAGAGCGGCCGCCGCAGGTCGAGGTCGCGAATGATCGCGGCCGGGCGCAGGTCAAAGTGGCGCCGGATCAACCCCTGAATCGTCTCCTCGGGCACACGTGCCGTGCCGAAGGTTTCGACGTAGAGCGAGACTGGATGCGCCACGCCGATGGCGTACGAGATCTGTAGCTCGAAGCGATCGGCCAGCCCGGCCGCGACCACGTTCTTGGCCACGTAGCGCGCCGCGTAGGCGCCCGAGCGATCGACCTTCGTCGGATCCTTGCCCGAGAAGGCACCGCCGCCGTGCCGAGCCATGCCGCCGTAGGTATCGACAATGATCTTGCGCCCGGTCAGCCCGGCATCGCCCATCGGGCCGCCCAGCACGAAGCTTCCGCTGGGGTTGATCAGGATACGCGTTTTGTCGTCCAGTAGCTCCGCTGGAACCATCGGCCGAATGACGCCCTCGATCAGATCGTCACGCATGCGTGCGGGCGGGACATCCGGATCGTGCTGGGTCGAGATGACGATGGTGTCGACCCGCAGCGGCCGGCCGTGCTCGTACTCGACGGTGAACTGGCACTTACCGTCGGGCCGCAGGTAGGGGATCGCCCGCGACTTGCGCGCGTCCGCCAGCCGCTTGCTGACGGCGTGCGCCAGCGAGATCGGCAGCGGCATGAGCCAGGGCGTCTCGTCACAGGCGAAGCCGATCATCATCCCCTGATCGCCCGCCCCGATCAGCTCCAGCTCATCCACCACCTGGCCGTCGCGGACCTCGAGCGCTCGGCTGACGCCCATCGAGATCTCGGGCGATTGCTCCTTGATCGACGTCAGCACGGATGATGTCTCGGAGTCGAAGCCCAACTCCGCGTTGGTGTAGCCGGCCTCGGCAACCGTCGCGCGCGTCACCGCCGGGATATCGACGTAGGTATCCGTCGTGATCTCGCCGAAAACCAGCACCAGACCGGTCGTCGTCGCCGTCTCGCAGGCGACGCGGGCGTACGGGTCCTTGACCAGGATCGCGTCGAGCACGGCGTCGGAGATCTGGTCGCACAGCTTGTCGGGGTGCCCCTCAGTCACCGACTCCGAGGTAAAGAGCGAATGCGCGGCCCGCATGAAATCGCTGCTCACGAAACGTCATCTCCCTTCCACGTCCACATAGATCGACCGCCACGCCTACGTGCCGGAGTCCCACGAACTGAGATAGCGGCGCTGCTCCTCGGTCAGCGTGTCGATCTCGATCCCCATGCTCTTCAGCTTGAGCTGCGCAATCTCCGCGTCGATGTCCGGCGGCACGGCATAGACCTGGTTGGCGAGCTGGCCGCGCTCGCGCACGAGGTAGGCCGAAGCGAGCGCCTGGTTGGCAAAGCTCATGTCCATAACGCTGGCGGGGTGGCCCTCCGCCGCGGCCAGGTTGATCAAGCGGCCCTCACCCAGCACGATGATCCCCTTGCTCGGCGTCAAGCAGTATTCCTCGACGAAGGGGCGCAGCTCACGCCGTCCCTCGGCCGCCATCTCATCCAGCATGTGCAGGTTGATCTCGGAGTTGAAGTGGCCGGCGTTCGCCAGGATCGCTCCCGGCTTCATACGCTCGAACGCCTCCCGGTCGATCACGTGAATATCGCCGGTAGCGGTGATAAAGATGTCGCCGCGCGCGGCTGCTTCCACCATCGGCATCACCTGGAAGCCGTCCATCACGGCCTCCAGCGCCTTGACCGCGTCCACCTCGGTCACGATCACATGAGCGCCCATGCCCCGAGCGCGGGTAGCGATGCCGCGTCCCACCCAGCCGAAGCCGGCCACCACCACCGTCTTGCCGGCGATCAGGACGTTGGTCGCCCGGATGATGCCGTCGAGCGAGCTCTGCCCGGAGCCATAGCGGTTATCGAAAAAGTGCTTGGTCTGAGCGTCGTTGACCGCGATCACCGGGAAGGCCAGCACGCCCTCGCGCTCCAGCGCACGCAGCCGGATCACTCCCGTCGTGGTCTCCTCCGAACCGCCGATGACATCCGGCAGAAGGTCACGCCGGTCGCGGTGGATGATGCTCATGACGTCGGCGCCGTCGTCGATGATCAGGTTCGGGCGGATGCGGAGCGCCTGCTCGATGTGCCGGTAGTACGTCTCGTCGTTCTCGCCCTTGCCGGCGTAGACACGAAAGCCGTCGGCGGCCAGGGCGGCGGCCACGTCGTCTTGTGTCGAGAGCGGGTTGCTGGCGCAGAGCGCGGCTTCGGCGCCGCCGGCACGCAGGGTGTAGGCCAGATTGGCGGTCTCGCTGGTGATGTGAGCGCAGACGGTCATGCGAATGCCGTCCAGCGGCTTGTCGCGCGCGAAGCGCTGGCCGATCAGCGTCAGCACCGGCATCTCGCGCCGCGCCCAGTCGATCCGCCGCCGCCCCTCCGGCGCCAGCTCGATGTTCTTGACGTCGTACCTCGCCTCCGTGCTGCCGGTCACCGTTCACCTCCCCGTGCGCGGCCCGCAAGAATGGCCGCTTGAAACGCATTCAATACACGCAAAAAAGGACAGCCACTCGTGAGCGAGAGCCGTCCGACTCCTGCTCACTCTCATCTTTCAGCGACTCCAGTCGCTGCCGGAATTGGCACCGCACGATTCGCATCGCCGGTTGCCGGGCTTCCTCGGGCCGTCCCCTCCGCCACTCGGGATAAGAGAGAGCGTCTTGATTTTGTCCGACTATAGCATAGCCTTTCCCATCGGGCTAGTGCGATCTTCCGCCGCGCCGAGGGCTGCCGCGACCTCCTCGACCAGGCCGAGTGGTACTCCGCGCGACAGCTCGACCTGACCCGCCTCCCGTGCCAGCAGCACCCACGTCAGCGTGCCGGCGACGGCCTTCTTGTCGTGGGTCATACGCTCCAGCACGTCGGCGAGATTCCCCTCGAAGCGTTCGGGCAGCCCCAGGCGGTCGAGCAGCGCGTTCTGCCGCGCGACGATCTCCGGCTCCGTGCGCCCTAGCGACAGGCTGATTCGCGCCGCCGCGCGCATCCCCAGCGCCACCGCTTCGCCGTGCAGGTAGCGGTAGCCCGCCGCTTCCATGGCGTGGCCAAGCGTGTGGCCGTAGTTCAGGATGCGGCGCAGCCCATCCTCGCGCTCGTCCTGGCGCACCACTGCCGCTTTGATCAGCACATTGCGCCGAACGATCCCGGCGATGAAATCCGGCTCGGCCAATTGTCGCTCATCGGAGCGTTCCAGCAGAAAAAGCAGCGCTGCTTCCACCGCTCCGGTCGCTGTACGCTCGATCATGGCGTGCTTGACGATCTCGGCCCAGCCCGCACGCCGCTCCCGTGGTGGCAGCGTCTCCAGCGTCGCGGTATCGGCCAGCACCAGCTCCGGCTGATAGAAGGCGCCGATCAGATTCTTGCCCAGCCGGTGATTGATCGCCGTTTTGCCGCCGACGCCACTGTCGACCATCGCCAGCAGGCTGGTCGGCACCTGCACCAGCCCCACCCCGCGCAGCGCGATCGCCGCCGCGAAGCCGGCCAGGTCTCCGACCACCCCACCGCCCAGCGCCACCACGATGTCGCGCCGGTCGAGCTTGCCGGCCAGCAGCCAGTCGAGCAGCTCCTCCAGCCGAACCAGCGACTTGCTGCTCTCGCCGGCCGGCACCGCGTGCTCCCGCACCGCGAAATCGGCCCGTTGCAACGCCACGGCGGTTGCACCGCCCCAGCGCGGCAAGACGTGGTCGTCGCTGATGATCCAGGCGCGCCGCGCGTCGGGCCAGCGACGCCGCGCCAGCTCGCCGAGGTGCGCCAGCATCCCCGGCGCGGCGTAGATGTCCGAGCGCCCAGTCGGGACATCGATCGATGTCGCCGGGATCAACCCAGCCGCGGCGTGCTCCGCGGCCAGCTCCGCGATCAGCACGGCGAGGTCCTCAATCGAGCGCCCGTCGGTGTCGACCGCTACATCCGCCTGCTGGTAGAGCCGGGCGCGCTCCGACCAGAGACGCGCCAGCGCCGCCACCGGATCGCCCTGCTCCAACAGCGGCCGACGCTCATCCGGCTGCTGCGCGACCTGCGTCCTCAACCGCCACACGATCTGCTCCGGAGAACCGGTCAGGTGGACCAGGAAGCTGCCGGGGCGCAGCGCGCCCCAATTTGCCGGGTCGACCACCGCACCGCCCCCGGTGGCGATCACCACGTCACATCGCTCCCCGGCGGAGCGCAGCACCTCACGCTCGGCTGCACGGAAGACCGGCTCGCCATAGCGCGCGAAGATCTCGGCGATCGGCAGCGCGAAGCGCCGCGCTACCTCCGTGTCGCTGTCCACGAAGTCGAAGCCCAGCAGCGCCGCCAACCGGGCGCCCACGCTACTCTTGCCGGTCCCGCTTAGCCCGATCAGGACAATCCGCCGCACCGTTACCTGCCTTCTCTCCAGCGCTCGATTTTCCCGGCCTAGTATAGCCCTGCCGCGATTTGTCGAGATCCCGGCGCGACGCCCGCATCTGCGGTATTCTTGCGGAAGAGTTGCCACGTTCGAGACAGGGCGCTCCGCGGCCCCAACCGGAGAATCGCGCATGCTCGACGAATCGACTGATCAGATCGAACCGGTCGTCTCCCCGGACCTCTTTCGACTGCTGGTTGAGAGCGTGATCGATTACGCGATCTTCTTACTCGATCCCACCGGCAACGTGCGGAGTTGGAACGCGGGTGCTAGACGCATCAAGGGATACACCGCCGACGAAATCATCGGTAAGCACTTCTCCATCTTCTACCCGCCGGCCGAGGTGCGGCGCGGCAAGCCCGACTACGCCCTGCGCGTTGCCGCCGACGAAGGGCGCTGGGACGAAGAGGGCTGGCGGGTGCGCAAGGACGGCTCCCGCTTCTGGGCCAGCGTCGTCATCACCGCCTTGCGTGACCCGAATGGGACGCTGGTGGGTTTCGCCAAAGTCACGCGCGACCTTTCAGAGCGCCGCCAGGCCGAAGAGGAACGGCGCCAGCTCCTCGCCCTGGAGCGCGCCGCCCGAGCTGGGGCCGAGTCGTCGCTGGAGCAGTTACAAAGCATTCAACGGGTGACTGACGCCGCGCTGAGTCATCTCGGCCTGGATGAACTGCTCGACACGCTCTTGGACCGAATCAGCGAGGTGCTGGAGGTCGACACCGTCGCCATCCTCCTCCTCGATCCCGACGACGGGGTTTTGGTCGCACGGGCCGCCAAGGGAATCGAGGAGGAGGTCGAACAGGGGGTGCGTATTCCGCTCGGCGTTGGTTTCGCCGGGCAGATCGTCAGTGAGCGCCGGCCGATCATCCTCGAAGATGTCCAGCACGCGGCCGTCCTTAACCCGATACTGCGCGAGACGGGTATTCGCTCGTTGATGGGCGTACCGTTGCGCATCGAGCAGCGGATCATCGGCGTGTTGCACGTGGGAACCCGCTTTCCGCGCCGGTTTACCGCAGTCGAGCAGCAACTCCTGCAAATCGTGGGTGATCGGGTCGCGCTGGCGATCGATCACGCGCAGCTCTACGGGACCGCGCAGGCAGCTCGCAAGGAAGCCGACATCTCCGTCGCACGGCTGCTGGCGCAGGACGAATTCCTCTCGATCGCGGCGCATGAACTGAAGACGCCGATGACTGGTTTGAAAACCGCCGTACAGCTCCTGCTACGCCGCGTGAAGCGCTCCGATCAGAGGCTTCTACCAGAGCTCGAGCGATCGCTCCTGACGATCGACCAGCAAACCGAAAAGCTGGCTCGGCTCACGGAGCAGCTTCTGGAGACCGCCCGTTTCCAGTCGGATCGTCTGTCCATCGAGCGCCAGACGACCGATCTCGCCGAGCTGGTTCAAGAGGTCGTCGGTCGCTTCCAGGAGCAGACCACGCAGCACCGGCTGGTTGTCTCTGGCCCGCCCCAGCTCTGGGCCGACATCGATCCCCTGCGCCTGGAGCAGGTTCTGTCGAATCTCCTGGAGAACGCGATCAGGTACAGCGGGTCGACCGAGCCGATCGAGGTTGAACTGTGCCAGCCGCACCCGCGCCGTATCCAGTTGGCGGTGCGCGACTACGGAGTCGGCGTACCGCCGGAGCATCGCCCGCACCTGTTCGAGCGCTTCTATCAGGTTCGCGGCGCGGGCGCACAGGGTGGCCTTGGTTTGGGACTCTACATCAGCCGCC
Organism: Thermomicrobiaceae bacterium; assembly: GCA_035693105.1. Classification (GTDB taxonomy): domain Bacteria; phylum Chloroflexota; class Chloroflexia; order Thermomicrobiales; family Thermomicrobiaceae; genus DASSHC01. The sequence goes on from DASSHC010000180.1 coordinate 6,189, forward strand.
GCATCATCGAGCAGCACGGTGGCATGATCACCGCTGAATTTCCGGATAGCTCCGGCTCACGCTTCATCGTGTCGATACCCATCGATGCCGACGAAGATGCCATCGACGGAGACTCCGGGAACGGCTAAATTCGGGTTCTCACGTCCTGGCGGCAAGAAACCTGCGCACGATTCCCGCAGCGGGACTCACGGATCAACCACGCCGGACAGCCCTTCAGGCGGCCGGTTCAGTCAGAGATCAGGTCGGGAACCTCCAGTTCGATGATTGCATCGAGGTGATGCGCAAGCCGATATTCCTACCTGAAGGGCCAATGACCACGCGGTTTGCTATACTTGCGATCAAATAAACCGGCATCGGTCCACGAAGCAGTTCCTCAGTACATCGAGATCACCCGTAGGAAGAGAGTCGATGGAGCGCATCCTAATCGCAGATGACGATTCCGCTATCCGGGGCCTGCTGCGCGACTTCCTCGAAGACGAGGGCTACGAGATCAGCGAGGCCGAAGACAGTGGTCAGGTGCTCGCTGCGATGAGCGCGGCCGACGCGCCGCAACTGGTGCTGATGGACGTGCGCATGCCAGGCAAGAGCGGCATCGAGACGCTGCAAGAGCTCTCCGGGCAGCACGGCACCCAGCTCCCCTTCATCATCATGACCGCCTACGGCAGCGCCGACCTGGCCATCCAGGCCATGCAGCTCGGCGCCTACGACTACCTAACCAAGCCATTTGATCTCGATGATGTCCTGATCACGATCACCCGCTACTTCGAGCACCAGCGCCTGCTCAAGACCGTCTCCGATTTGCGCAGCGGCCGCAACGAGTTCGACGCCAACGCCTACATCGTCGGCAACAGCAACGCCATGCAGGAGGTCTTCAAGACGATCGGCCGGGTTGCCCGCTCGGATGCGACCGTGCTGGTCACCGGCGAGACGGGCACCGGCAAGGAACTGGTCGCGACCATCCTGCACAAGAACTCGGGCTACTCCGGCGGGCCGCTGATCAAGGTCAACTGCGCCGCGCTGCCCGAGACGCTGCTTGAGAGCGAGCTGTTCGGCCACGAGAAGGGCTCCTTCACTGGCGCGATGACCCAGCGCAAAGGCCGTTTCGAGCTGGCCAACAAGGGCACCATCTTCCTCGACGAGGTGGGCGAGATGACGCTCGCCACCCAAAAGAAGCTGCTCCGTGTGCTCCAGGAGCGGGAGTTCGAGCGTGTCGGTGGCAGCGTCTCGGTCAAGGTCGACACGCGCGTGGTGGCCGCGACCAACAAGACCTTGATCCAGGAGGTTGCCGAGCGGCGCTTCCGCGAGGATCTGTACTACCGGCTCAACGTGATCGCGATCTTCCTGCCGCCGCTGCGCGACCGCAAGGACGACATTCCCCTTCTGGTCGAGCACTTCCTGCACAAGCACCGCTACACGCCCGGCTCCAGCCCGGCGCGCATCTCGTCCTCGGCGGTCGAGCTCCTGCTCGACCACGACTGGCCGGGAAATGTACGCGAGCTCGAGAACATCATCGAGCGCGCGGTGGTCCTCTCCCAGGGCACGGTCATCACCGACGAGCACATCACGTTCTCTTCCGCCGACCAGCGCCACTTCATCGACATCGCCGAGCGCGTGCGCAGCGGCGTGCCGGTGCAGCAGGTACAGGAAGAGGTCGAGAAGCAGATGCTCCTGGAGGCGCTGAAGCAGACCGACGGTGACCGCGTGGCGGCCTCGGCGCTGATCGGCATTGAGCTGAAGGACCTCCAACAGCGGCTGGTGGATTTCGGCCTGCCCACCGATCAGCGCTCGCCGGTCCCCTACTAGCGTCTCGGGTTTCGATGGAGAAGGCGGGCGGCCGCACAACCGCCCGCTTTTCGTCGTCCGGCGCCGGTTCGATCGATCCGGGAAAGGAACCAGATGACCGAGCGAACTGAACCTGGTCTCTTTCAGGGCACGGCCTGGTACTATGCCCGCTTCCGCCCCGGCTATCCTCCCGACCTGATCGACCTGATCGCGGCGCGCTTCGGGGGGCATGCGGAGGCACGCGCGCTCGATCTCGGGACCGGCACGGGACAGCTCGCGATACCGTTGGCTGAGCACTTTGCCGAGATCGTCGCGGTGGATCCCGAGCCGGCGATGCTGGCGGCGGCCAGCGCAGCGGCGGTCCACGCCGGAGTCTCCAATGTCCGCTTCGTAGCGGGCAGCTCGCGCACGCTGGCGGACCTGTCCGCCGGCTACGGCCACTTCGACGTGGTGACGATGGGCAGCTCGTTCCATTGGATGGATCGGGACGCGACCCTACGCGCGCTCGACAGGATGGTGCGGCCCGGCGGCGGAGTCGTTCTCGCGGGCAACGGCGGCATCGTCTGGAACGGCGGGGAACCGTGGCACGCGGCGGCGCGCACCGTGATTCAGCGATGGCTGGGCGAGGATCGCCGCGCCGGTGGCGGCGTCTATGTCAATCCCGAGCCGGCGGAGCGCCACGAGGTCGTGCTGGCTCGTTCGCCCTTTGCAGCTTTCGAGGAGTACCACTGGAGCGTGCGCCGTCACCACACCCTTGACCAGCTCTGCGGGCTGCTCTCCTCCACCTCGTTCGCCTCGCCCACCTTGCTTGGCGAGCAGCGGCCAGCCTTCGAGGCCGACCTGCGGCAGACGCTGGAGCCTCTGCTCGTCAAGGGGCGGCTGACCGAGGTCGTCGATGTTGAGGCGTTCCTGGCCTGGCGCGGCGAGCGGCGAGACCGATGATTGTCCCACTCCGCATCCGCTGGGTTCACCTGTTGTCCATGCATGCACCGACGAGGGTGAACACGGGAGACTCCGCCCCTACAGGAAACACCTGACTTTGTTGCGGGAGTGGCAAGCTCCTGTGCCCCGCTCGTGGTACGACGTCGCGGTCCCAGAAAGCGCGGCGTGTGCGCTCAGTCCGCCGCCGCGCGGTCACTGGGGGGTGGCTCCTCGTCGCCCGGCGCGCCCTTCTTGCCCAGGGGCAGGTGCCGCAGCAGCTCCAACGCTTCGGCGTAGAGTTCGCGCATCTGCTCGCGGGTCACCTTCTCGCCGCTCTCGTAGTAGACCACGGCTGCCTGTCCCACCGCCCAGGTGCCGGCGAAGGCGATGGCCACCTTGGGCACGGTTCCCAGCCCAAACGGCATCAGCGTCACCAGTTCGCGAGCCACCGTGCGCCAGACGAGTCCCGCCCCAACGACCGGCAGCATCTCCGAGTAGATGCGCCGCCGATTGCCGAGGTCGCGGCCGAAGATCGCCGCCAGCTTGTAGAGCATCAGCATTTGGTTCTTCGTCAGCACCAGGAAATCGGCGCCGGCCGCGATGATGTTGCCGATGATCGGCACGATCTCGGGGATATTCGAGACCAGCGCGAACTGGCCGTCGGCCATCGAGGTGTCCCAGACGACCCGGTGCGCGCAGGCCGCGCGCAGCAGCGGGATGTGACGCCCGAGCGCCAGCAGGCGCTTGTCGTCCGCGCGATCGACCACCCGAGTGCGAGCCACAGCCTCGGCCTCGGCGTCTCCCACCACACGCGGGTGGACCTCGACCAGCCGCGGCTCCTCGTGCGCGCGGTTGAAGAGGCGAGTCCAGTCGCGCCGCAGAGTCGTCGGAAGCCGGTCGATTGTTACGATCACGTCGTAGCGCAGTGGATCGAGCTGATCGCCGAACGCATGCCCGTCGACGTAGGCCCGGCCCTCGTGTCCGAAGAGCGCCTCGCCGGCGAGCGCGGCGAGCTCCTGGCTCTCGGCCATTATCAGGATGGCCGGGAGATCCCGCGCCTCCTCGTCCAGCTCGCGAAAGCTCAGCTGGCGGATGATGTTGAAATAGTCGCGAAACGACAGCAGATCGCGGATGGCCATGGCTTGCGCTCCTCGTAGCGGCACGAACTCGCCGGACCCATAGGCGCACGCCGCGTGCCGGCCCTAGCGCGGGCCGAGATTGTCGAGCAACTCGATGTCGACCTCGGCCCCCGCCGGGGCGTGATCCCACTCCTCGGGAATGATGATCAGGCAGTTCGCCCGGGCCACGGAGCTGAGCGTGGCGGCACCCTGCGGCCCGGCCGGCCGCGCCAGCAACGCGTCGCCGCAATGCTCCACCACCCCGCGCACGAAGTGGCGCCGTCGGCCGCGATTCTCCAGCGGGCAGGCCAGGCGGGCCCGCGCCAGCGGCGGTGACCAGTCGACGCGCCCGAGCATGCGCTGGATCGCCGGGCGGGCGAACTGCAAGAAGGCAACCAGCGCCGCCACCGGGTTGCCTGGCAGCCCAATCAGCGGCGTCTCGCCGATACAGCCGAAGGCCATCGGCTTGCCCGGCTTGATGCGCACCTGCCAGAGATCGATGTGGCCCTCCTGCCGAAGCACGCGCTTGACCAGATCAAAGTCGCCCACCGAGACGCCGCCCGAGGTCAGCAGCAGATCGGCACCGCGCGCCCGGGCTAAGCGCCGGCGGATCTCGTCCACGTCGTCGCGAGCCGCGCCGAGCGAGAGCGGCTGCGCGCCGAGCTGCTTGACCAGCGCGGCCAGCAAGATGCTGTTGCTATCGCGGATTTGCCCCGCCGCGAGCGGTACGCCGGCTGGCACCAACTCATCGCCTGTTGAGAGGATCGCGACGCGCGGCGGGCGGTGGACGGGCGCACGGGCGTAATTCAGCGCGGCGAGCAGCCCGAGCTCGGCCGCTCCCAGATCGGTGCCCGCCGGCAATACGACCGATCCGCGCGCGACATCCTCACCCGCCGCGCGCACGTTGGCGCCACGACCCACGGCCCGCTGCACCGAAACCCGCTCACGCGAACCGGGGTGCTCCAGCTCGTCGGTCTCCTCGAAGCGCACCACCGCGTCGGCGCCCTCGGGCACCAGCGCACCGGTCATGATCCGCACGCTCTCGCCCGGACCGACCGTCAGCTCCGGCGCCGCGCCCGCCGGGACTTCGCCGACCACGCGCAGGACCGCCGGGTGCTCAGGAGTCGCGCCGGCGGTGTTCGCGGCGCGCACGGCGTAGCCGTCCATCGCCGAATTGCGGAAGGGCGGGATATCGACGTCGGCGACGATGTCTTCCGAGAGGACCAACCCCAGGGCATCGAGCAGCGGCAGCCGCTCGGGTGGCAACGGGGCGAGCGCGGCGAGAATACGCTCGCGGGCCTCGTCGACCCCCAGGAGCGCGTCGGGCCGCTCCCAGTCGCGAGCGCCGGATGCCCCGCCGCACGTCATGT
>DASSHC010000181.1:0-2617 GCA_035693105.1 Thermomicrobiaceae bacterium
TTTCCCCTGATCAGTTGTGGTCGTGCGCCTGGCGGTAGTGCTGGGCCAGCAGGTCGGCGCCGAAGTCGTTGGACGGGTCGCGCCAGACCGAGTGGATGTGGTTGTTGTCATTCTGGGTGTTGTCGTACTCCACCAGGAAGCGCGTGCCTTGCAGGCGGTAGTAGTGCCCCTGGCGCCGCTCGATGCCGCCGGCCCAGACGAAGTGCACCTCGTCCAGCGCGCCGCCGAGCCGTGCCCGCTCCAGTTCGGCGATCTCGTCGGGCATGCGGCCGATGTATTCGTGGAGGAGCGCCTGGAGCAACTCGCGCTGCCCGGCCGACATGGCACGGGCGCCCAGGCCGCGCGGCTCGGCGGTGTAGCGCAGCGCCTCGGCGTGCTCCGGGGTGAAGTCGAGCTGGCGGTCAGCGCGCAACTCGGGCAAGACCCCCGGCTCGACACGCGGCCGGTTGGCCAGCACGATGTCGGCGGGCGCTACCGGGGCCAGGATGGCGCGGGCGCGCTGCTCGGCATCCAGCGCGTGGACGAGCTGGCGCGCCAGGTCCTCGACGCCGGCCAGCGGGCGCAGAACCGCCGTGCCGCTGAGGGGCGTCTCGGCCGGGTTGGAGCCGAAGAAGGTGGGTGTCGGCGCCACGATCCGACCGCCGGCGATGGTGTAGTGCAGCGAGATGTGGTGCCCCTCGAAGCGCCAGCCCCAGGGCGCGCTGGCGCTCGGCTCAGCGAAGATGCTGACATAATAGCGTGCCGGGTCGCGCCCGGGATCCTCGCGCTCCCAGTCTTCGATCATGTCGAGGGTCGATTCCAAGCCCATGATCGTGGCCGCGGTAGCGTAGCCGCTGGGGCTCAGCCCGGTGGCGACGAGTTGCTGCGCCAGCCGCTGCTGGCGGCGCTCCATCAGCGCCAGCGGCAGGCCATGGCGCGGGATCGGGGTGTAGTGCCAGTTGCGCAACTCGCCCTCGTCGTCGAGCGGGAAGACAGCCATCGTCCGCTGGTCGGGCGCGAGTGTGGCCAGGAAGCGAGCGGCGGCCTCGCCCATGCGTTCCGCGACCGCGCTCGTCTGGTAGCCGCTCAGCGCGGAGTTGGTCTGCTTCGTGCTCATGGCGCGCTCCTTTGTGAACCGGCGCGACGCTCAGTGCGCTTGGGGGTGAGCGCCGGCCAGGGCCAGACGGTGGCTGGGGAGCGGGTGGCCGACCGCATCGCGCAGGAAGCGCGCGGCCTCCAGCAGCGCCGGCTCGTCGACGCCGGTCTCGATCCCCATCTGCTGCAGCATGCCGACCAGATCCTCGGTCGCCAGATTGCCGGCGGCGCCCGGCGCGTAGGGGCAGCCGCCCAGCCCGCCCACGGCGGCGTCGAAGCGCTCGACCCCGGCCTCCAGCCCGGCCAGCACACAGGCCAGCGCCATGCCCGCAGTGTCGTGCAGATGGAGGCTGACCGGCAGCCCGGTCGCGTCCCGCACCCGCGGCACCAGCCCCGCTACGTGGCGCGGATCGGCGGTGCCGAGGGTATCGGCCAGGCAGACCTCGGCCACACCCATAGCGGCGTAGGCGCGAGCGACCTCGACGACGCGCGCCTCGGACGTGCGGCCGTCGAAGGGGCACCAGAACGAGGTCGAGATGGCGCCGCGCAGGAGGATGCCGTCCGCGCGGGCGGCGGCGGCGACTTCGGCCAGCCCCGCCAGCGACTCGGCGGTCGAGCGATTCAGGTTGGCGCGGTTGTGTCCCTCGCTGGCCGAGCAGACCAGCGAGACTTCATCCGGCTGGAGCGGCGCGGCGCGCTGGTAGCCCTTGAGGTTGGGCACCAGGACGCTGTAGCCGACGCTCCCGTCGCGTGGCAGCGTCCCCAGCACGTCCTCGGCGTCGGCCAGCGCTGGGATCCAGCGCGGGTGGACGAAGGCGGTGGCCTCGATGTCGCGCAGGCCAGCGGCCGCCAGGCTGGCGATCAGTTCGACCTTTTGCGCGGTCGAGAGTCGGGCCGCCTCGTTCTGCAGGCCGTCGCGCGGCCCGACCTCGGTAATGCGCACCCGCTCGGGGAAGGGCATTGTTCAGGCTCCTTCGATTGCCGACGGTCACTGCGACCGAATGAAAAAGGAGGTTCTTCGTCCCCTTGTCATCCTGAGGCCGCAGCCGAAGGATCTCCTCTGCCAAACACAATCGGTGCCGCTCCAGCTTGAGGAGAGATCCTTCGCTGCGGCTCAGGATGACAGGGGTGGGGGCTCAGGCTGACCTGGGAGCGAGGCCGCAGCCGAGGCATCACTCTACGCCCCTACCTAGATCACACCCGCTGCCTGCAGCCGCGCGATCGCGGCGGCGTCGAGGCCGAGGTCGTCGCGCAGGACGGCCTCGGTGTGCTCGCCCAGCGCCGGGCCGGGCCAACGGACTTTACCCGGCGTGTCGGAGAGGACCGGCAGCACGCCGGGCATCACCACCTCGCCAAAGTGCGAGTGCGGCACGCGCAGGATCATGTCGCGCGCCTGGTACTGCGGGTCCTCGGCGATGTCCTTGATGCTGTAGATCGGACCGTGCGGCACCTCGGCGGCCTCCAGCGCCCGCTGCACCTCGGCCGCGCTGTGCCGCGCGGCCCAAGCGCCGATCGCCGCGTCCAGCTCGTCCACCCGCCGCAG
>DASSHC010000182.1:0-2764 GCA_035693105.1 Thermomicrobiaceae bacterium
TCGATCGGCTCGCCCTTCGGCAGCGCCTTCATGGCCGGCGAGACCGGCATCATGCTCAACAACTTCGTCAACTGGACCGACCTGGACCGCGCCAGCCCCAACGCGATGCAGCCGGGCAAGAAGATGGAGAACTGCATGAGCCCGGCGCAGATCTACCGCGACGGCCGCTTCTACGCCACCATCGGCACCCCCGGCTCCTGGGGCATCCTGCAGACGACGCCGCAGATGATCCTGAACCTGCTGGTCTTCGGCATGAATATTCAGGAGGCGATCGAGGCGCCACGCTACCGCTTCATGGGCGGGCGCACGATCGCCCTGGAGGCGCGCGTGCCCGAGGACGTGCGCGCCCAACTGGAGGCGATGGGGCACGAGATCCAACTGCTGCCGGAGCTCAGTTGGGCGGTCGGCGGCGGCCAGGGCACGCTGCGCGACCCCGACTCCGGCGTGCTGATGGGCGGCGCCGACCCCCGCCGTGACGGCTACGTGACCGCGTGGTAGGACGGGCACTCATCCGTGGCCCCGGGGAGCCCTCATCCCCCCCGCCCCTTCTCCCAATGTGTTGGGAGAAGGGGAACTAGGTACGATCAGACTTCGTAAGCCCCTCGCCCCCGCAGGGGCGAGGGGTTGGGGTGAGGGCTCCCCCGGAGCTGGGGGAAGCGGGTAGCGTTACCCCTCCGGCTTCTCCGGCGTGGCGGTGCTGGAGATGTAGCCCGGCGCGTCGCTGGCGGGGAAGGACTCGAACGAGTCCTCGTTGACCAGCGCCTCCGCTTCCGCCTCCCGGTCGTGCCGCCCCTCGGCGAACTCCTCCAGCAGCTTCTCGTTGAAGTGCGGGATGTCGCCGGGGTTGCGGCTGGTGACGATCCCGTCGCTGGTCACGACCGGCTGGTTCTCCCAGAAGCCGCCGGCGTTGATGATGTCGGTCTTGAGCGAGGGGTAGCTGGTGAAGGTGCGGCCGCGCACGATGTCGGCCTCGACCAGCAGCCAGGGGCCGTGGCAGATGGCCGCGATCGGCTTGCCGGCGGTGAACATCTCGCGCACGAAGCGCACCGCGTTATGGTCCAGCCGCAGCTTGTCGGCGTTCATCGTCCCACCGGGCAGGAGCACCGCGTCGAACTCCGCCGGCTTGGCCTGATCGGACGTCAGGTCCGCCTGAAACGTCTCGCCCCACTGGCCGTGGTTCCAGCCCTTGATCTCGCCCGCCTGCGGTGCGATCACCGTCACCGTGGCGCCCGCCTGGCGCAGCGCCTCGGCCGGCTCGGTGAACTCGACCTGCTCGACGCCATGGGTGAAGAGCGCCGCGACGCGCTTCCCCCGCAGATTCGCTGATTGCTTGGCCATGTCCGCGTCCTCCCTTACATCCCGTCGTGCTTCGCTGGTCCACCGGGGTGGAGTCGCACCCGTCGTGCCAGCTAGCCGGTAGGCTATACTCACATGATAAGGGTTTACCTGTGGAGAGAGGAGCAGGGCGTGGACGAGCAGTGGACGGACCGGTGGTCGAGGCGCGGCAAGCTGACGGCGTCGATGCCGCGCAGCTCGCGCAAGCCGAACCCCAACATGATCTCCTTCGGCTTTGGCGACCCCGACGCGCCGACCTTGCCGCTGGAGGCGATGGCCGAGGCCGCCGAGGATCTGGCCGAGAATCAGCGCTACGACGCGCTGGGTTACGCCGATGCGGTGCGCGGCGATGAGCTGAACGCGGCGCTGGCCGAGAAGCTCAAGCGCGACCAGGGGATCGACGCCCGGCCGGAGCAGATCTTGATCTCCTCGGGCGGCAGCGGCGGCCTCTCGCTGCTGACCGACATGCTGCTCGACCCCGGCGACACGATCCTGATCGACGCCCCCGCCTGGATGGGCGCCACCAAGATGTTCCGCCTGGCCGGGGTGCGCATGGTCGGCGTCCCGGTGGACGAGCACGGCATCGACCCGGCGCTGGTGGCCGAGCGCTACGACCAGTTGGCGCGCGAGGGGCGCACGCCCAAGCTCCTCTACACCATCCCGACCTTCCAGAATCCCTCGGGTGTGGAACTGAGCCTGGAGCGCCGCCACCAGCTGGCCGAGATCGCCAACGCGCGCGATCTGCTGGTGGTCGAGGACGACGCCTACAACGACCTGCGCTTCCGTGGCGAGAAGAAGCCGACCATCTACAGCCTGCTCAAGCCGGGCAACGGCCTCTTCTTCGGCACACTCTCCAAGACGATCGCCGCCGGGCTGCGGCTCGGCTACATGGTCGGCCCGGCCGAGATCGTGGCGGTTATGGCCGCCGGAGCGCTCGACAGCCTGCGCAACAGCTACTCGGCCGCGCTGGCCGACTGGTTCCTGCGCTCCGGCCACCTGGAGGAGCACATCAAGGAGCTGCGCGAGGTCTACGGCGCCAAGGCGGACCACCTGCTGGCCGCGCTGGAGCGCGAGATGCCCGAGGGCACGAGCTGGACGAAGCCCAACGGCGGCTTCTTCATCTGGCTGACGCTCCCCGAGGGCGTCGAGGCCGCCGCCATCCAGCCCGCCGCGCGCGCGGCCGGCGTCGACTTCATCCCCGGCCCCGCCTTCTTCGGCGACGGCGGCGGCGAGCGCAACCTGCGCCTCTCCTACAGCGCGCTGACGCCCGAGCAGATCGACGAGGGCACGCGCCGCCTGGCCAGCGTCATCCGCGCCGCCGTCCCGGCGCCCGCCGCGCGCTAGGGCCTCACGAGCCCTCACCCCCGGCCCCTCTCCGGACGGAGCCGTGCACGGCTCCGTCCGGAGAGGGGCCGGGGCCCTCGCATAC
>DASSHC010000183.1:0-2802 GCA_035693105.1 Thermomicrobiaceae bacterium
GCCGGTGATGCGCCGCAGCTCCTCGCGCTGCTCCGGCGCCGTGTAGGCGCTGAGCACCGGCACCAGCGCGGCCTCCATCATCCCGCTCATCACCAGGTCGAAGAGCATGCTGTGGATGTTGTCGGCCACGGTGAAGGCGGCGATCGCGTCGCCGGTGCCGAAGAGATAGGAGGAGATCTGCTCGCGTCCCAGACCGAGCACCCGGCTGGCGAGGGTCCCGAGCATGATGATCACGGCGGCCTTGACGATGCGCTCGCGGTCCGACGAGCCGGCGGCAGGCATCTCGGCGCTCGGCGTCGACGCCGCCTCCGCGACGGCCTCGCTCTCCGCCCCCGCCTCGCGCAGGCTCATGCCCCGCTCGACTCGCGCGCCGCCCGCGCCACGATGGCGCGCTCGATTGCGCTGGTCGAGCGCCCCGGCACGAGCGGGATGGTGCGCACCTCGCCGCCGTAGCCGCGCACGACCTGCGCCTCCGGCAGCGGCGCCTTTCCTTCGGCCAGCTCGTCTTCGGTCAGCGCGTAGTCGCCGCCCTTGACGTAGATGTCGGGCCGCAGCAGCCAGACCAGCCGCTCGGCGGTCGCGTCGGGGAAGACGACCACGTAGTCGACGCAGGCCAGCGCGGCCAGCAGCTCGGCGCGCTCTTCCTCGGGGAGGATCGGCCGGGTGGGCCCCTTGCGCAGGGTCGTGCCGGCGTCGTCGTTGACGCCCACCACCAGCACGTCGCCCAGCCGGCGCGCGGCCTGGAGCGCGTGCAGGTGGCCGACGTGCAGCAGGTCGAAGTGCCCGTTGGTCAGGACCACGCGCTTGCGCTGGCGGCGCAACTGCTCGCCCAGCCAGCTTAGCTCCTCGACCGCGACGATCGCGCCCATCGTATCCCTTCCGGCGAGCCCCCACGAAAACACCGAATGGTAGCACGCGTGCCGCCCCCGCTTCAGCGGCGCTCGGCAATGGCACGCGGAGTGCGCCGAGCGCTCTGGGCTGAGTTCGTCTACCCAGCGCATTGGAGGACAGCCATGTCGGAGCAGCACCAGCAACACGAGAGCGGCAACAAGTACCTGATCGACCGCGCCGAGAACCTGAGCAAAGAGGATAAGGCGTATCTGGAGCAGTACGCCGACAAGCTCTCGCGCACCACCCTGACCGCCAAGTGGATCAACAAGGTGGGCGAGCAGGAGGACCACGACGGCCAGACGCTGGCCACGCGCAACCACGACGTGATCAAGCACTGGGCCGAGGAGCGCGACGGCACCCCCGCGACCGTGCCCGGCACCGAGCACGACGGCCACCCCGGCGTGCTGCGCTTCAACTTCCCCGGCTACGGCGGCAAGAGCCTCAAGGAGGTCAGCTGGGCGGACTGGTTCAAGACCTTCGACGACCGCAAGCTGACCTTCCTCTTCCAGCAAAAGCTGAAGAACGGCCATCAGAGCAACTTCTTCATGGTCGACAGCCCGTTCCGCGAGCACGACTAGCCGAGCCCTCACGCCCTACCCCTCTCCCGTGCGCGGGAGAGGGATGCTGCCCATCGACTGCGCCCAGGATGACCGGGTAAGGGATGAGGCCTAGCAGATGAGGCGAATCGTCGTCGCCCGCCTCATCCCTAAGTCTGTCATCCCGAGCGCAGTCGAGGGATCCGTCCTCTCTCGGCACCAATCCATGTCGATGACCACCACGCTCCCCCGCTACTACCCCTCCATCCCCGCCAGCAACTCGGCCACGCCGACGGCGTACTCCCAACCAGCGCCGAAGTCCTCGACACTCCACCAGGCCGAGAGCAGCGCGTGCGCCAGACCCCAGGCCCACAGCCGCTCGCGCTCGAAACCCAGCGCTGCGGCCAAGATGTCCAGCCGTCGCGCCAGCACGCGCTCCGGGTGCGGCCAGCTGAGCAAATCCGGCCGCGGGTTGAGCAGCAGCGGGCCGACCTCGGCGGCCGGCTCGCCCACCACGCCCTTGGGGTCGATCGCCAGCCAGGGCTCGCGCGCCGCCGCCAGGATGTTCCCGTGGTGCAGGTCGCCGTGCAGCAGCACCGGCGGCGCGGCAGACGCGATCAACTCGGCGAAGAGCGACTCGGCTCGCGCCACCAGGCCCTCGCGGAGCGGGCCGGTGCCCCCGGCGAAGCGCCGCCGGACCGTCGCCAGCTCCGCCGCGCGATCGGTCAACGTGCGGAAGCCGTGCGCGGTTGGCGCCGGACGCCAGAGGCGCCGCATCACGTCCGCCGCGATCAGCGTGGCCCGCTCGTCGTCGCCCGCCCCTAGCGCGGCCAGCGTCGTGCCCGGCAGCAGCCGCTCCAGCAGCAGCGCACCCTGCTCGCGGTCGACCGCCAGCAGCCGCGTCGAGCCGTGCCCGTCGAACAGCTCCAGCGCGTCGATCTCGCCCAGCCCCGCCTCGGGCAGCTCCACCTTGAGCACCACCGGTTCGCCCGCGCGCCAAGCGGGTACCACGTAGTTGTACGAGAGCGGGAACGGCGGGTCCAGCCGCAGCGCCCAGCGCTCGGCGCACGCCGCCACGATCCCCGGCAGCCGCGCCAGCCACGCCGCGCCCGCCTCCCCCGCCAGCTCGCGCACCCGCCGCGCGTAGTCGGGTGGGATAGCGATCGGTTGATCCCCCATCGGCCAGACTCGCATCCTTGACATCGTGCCGCGCGCTGGCTACTGTTCCTGTGAAAGCTGAAACGCGCGCACAAACGAGATCGCTCCCCTCGCCCGGCATTGACTCCGTCCGGAGAGGGGCTGATGGTGAGGGCTCCGCGCCATGCCGACCTACGAAGGCCGCCTGGAACTGACCTGGACCAACAAGGCCCTGCGC
>DASSHC010000184.1:0-9873 GCA_035693105.1 Thermomicrobiaceae bacterium
GCATACCGATGATCGCGCTGCCGATGTTTGGCGGCGCGCTCGCCGACCGGCTCGACCGCATCACCATTCTCAAGTTCACCCAGTTGGAAGAGGTCGTCGTCCCGCTGGCGATGAGCCTGGTGATCTTCAGCGGGCACCTGCATGTCTGGATGCTCTACGCCGCCGCGGCGATCGGGGGCGCGACGCTGGCGTTCGACAACCCCGCGCGCCAGGCGCTCTTGCCGGGGCTGGTGCCGGCGGAAGATCTGATGAACGCTACCGCGCTCATGTCCGCCGTCTGGACCGGCGCGCTGCTGGTCGGTCCGGCGCTCGGCGGCGTGCTGCTCGGCGCGCTGGGCGCCGCCTGGCTCTTCCTGATCAACGGCCTGACCACGATCGTGGTGCTGGTGGCGATCTACGCCCTGCGCGATGTCGAGACGCGCAACGAGAGCCGTGCCGAACCGGCGCTGACGCGCCTGATCGGCGGCGTGCAGTACGCCTGGGGCCATCGCCAGATCCTCGGCCTGCTGGCGCTGACCACGGCCGTCGGCCTGCTGGGGCGCTCCTACAGCACGCTGCTGCCGGTCTATGCGCGTGACCTCTGGCACGTTGGCCCGCGTGGCTACGGCTTCCTGCTGGCCGCGCCGGGCGCCGGGGCGCTGGTCGGCGCCTTCGCCGTGGCGGCGCTCGGCGACGTGGAGAACAAGGGCCGCTTCGTGCTGATCGCCAACGCGATCTACTGCCTGGCGCTGGGGCTCTTCGCCCTCCTGCCGCCCTACGCCGCCGGGCTGGGGCTGCTGATGATCGCCGGGCTAGCGAGCACGGCCTTCGGCGCCGCGATCGGCACGATCCTGCAGCTCGCCACGCCTGGTCCCCTGCGTGGGCGGGTGATGAGCCTCTACGCCATGACCGTGATGGGGGCGCCGTCGTTGGGCGGCTTGCTCGGCGGCGCCGTGGCGCAGTCGTTCAACGCGCAGCTCGCCGTCGGCGGGGGCGTCGTCCTGCTCGGCCTCGCTACGGCCCTGCTGATCAACCCGGTCGTGAAGGCGGGGCGGCTGGCCCCGACGGCGTAGCCTCGTCGGAGAGAGGCGCGGGAGCGATGGTGGCTGACGACGGGCATTGGCGGCGCCTGCGGCACCCAACGTCGTCGATTGCCGGGGGCTCGTTCGCTCTCACCCCCCCAATTCCCCCAGCCGCGACTGCAACAGCGCCAGGCGCTCCTGGGCGGAACTGAGGCGCTCGCGGTGCTTGGCGACCACTGATTCTGGCGCACGCTCGACGAAGTTGGGGTTGTCGAGCAGCGCGCCGGTGCGCGCGATCTCGGCCTCCACCTCGTCGATCTCCTTGCGCAGCCGCTTGCGCTCGGCGTCGAGGTCGACCATGCCGGCCAGCGGCAGCGCGATCACGGCATCCTCCACCACCAGCGTCAGCGTCCCTTCGCCGGCCTCCTGCCGCTCGCGGCGCAGCTCCAGCTGCTCCGCCCCAATGCGCGCCAGGAAGTGGAAGACATCGGCCGCTTGCTCGAAGGCCGCGCTGTGCGAGCCGGGGAAGACCTGCGCGCTGATCCAGCGCTCTGGCTCGACGCCCGTCTCGGCGCGGGCGTTGCGCACCGTGCGGATCGCCTCCATCAGGAAGCCGAACTCGCGCAGCGCGCTCGGATCGATGAGCGCTGCCTCGCCGCGCGGCCAGGTCGCGAGCATCAGGCTCTCGCCGCCGTGCGGGATGGCGTGCCAGAGCTCCTCGGTCACGAAGGGCATCACCGGGTGAAGCAGCCGCAGCGCGCGCTCCAGCACGTAGGTCAGCGTCTGGCGGGCGGCGGGCGCGGCCACCGGGTCGCCGCCGCTGATCGCCGGCTTGCTGGCCTCGATGTACCAGTCGGCGAACTCCGACCAGAAGAAGTCGTAGAGCCGGCGCGACGATTCGTCGAACTTGAAGGCCAGCATCAGGTCCTGAACCTCGTCGCTCACCTGCTGCAGCCGGCTGACGATCCAGCGGTCGGCCAGCCCCGCGCCGGCGAAGTCGGGCGGCAGCGGCGCGCCGGACTCGTCGACGGCGATCTCGCCTGACTCCAGCGCCCGCAGCACGTAGCGGGTGGCGTTCCAGAGCTTGGTGCCGAAGTTGCGCGCCGCTTCCACGCGGCTCAGGCTCAGCTTCGAATCGGTGCCGGCGCCGCCCGCTGTGATCAGCGCGAAGCGCAGGGCGTCGCTGCCGTACTGCTGGGTGACGTCGATCGGGTCGATCACGTTCCCCTTGGTCTTGCTCATCTTCTGGCCCAGCTCGTCGCGCACCGTGCCGTGCAGGTAGACATCGTGGAACGGCACCTGGCCCATGAACTCCAGCCCGAAGAAGATCATGCGCGCCACCCAGAAGAAGATGATCTCGTAGCCGGTCTCCATCACCGAGCCGGGGTAGAAGTAGCGCAGCTCCTCGGTGTCGTCCGGCCAGCCGAGGGTGCTGAAGGTCCAGAGGCCCGAGCTGAACCAGGTGTCGAGCACGTCGGGGTCCTGGTAGATGTTGCTGCTGCCGCAGCCGCAGCGCTCGACCGACTCCTGGTCGGTGACGATCATCTCGCCGCAGTCGCGGCAGTACCAGACCGGGATGCGGTGGCCCCACCAGAGCTGGCGCGAGATGCACCAATCGTGGATGTTCTCCATCCAGTTCAGGTAGATGCCGGTGAAGCGGTCGGGGATGAAGCGCACCGTGCCGTCCTTGACCACTTGGATCGCCGGCTCGGCCAGGGGCTGCATGGTCAGGAACCACTGGCGGCTGATCAGCGGCTGGACCACCGTGCCGCAGCGATCGCAGGTGCCGACGGCGTGCGTGTGCAGCTGCGTTCCGGCCAGGTAGCCCTCCAGCTCAAGCCGACGCACCACGGCCTTGCGCGCCTCCTCGACCGTCATGCCGGCGAACGGCCCGGCCTCGGCGTTCATGGTGCCGTCGTGGTTGATGACCGTGATGGCCGGCAGGTTGTGCCGCTGGCCGATCTCGAAGTCGTTGGGGTCGTGGGCGGGCGTCACCTTGACCGCGCCAGTGCCGAAGGCGGGGTCGACCGCCGGGTCGGCCACGATCGGGATGATCCGGCCCAGCAGCGGCAGGTGCACCGTCAGGCCCACCAGGTCGCGGTAGCGCTCATCGTCCGGGTTGACCGCCACCGCCGTGTCGCCCAGCATCGTCTCCGGCCGAGTGGTGGCCACCTCGATGAAGCGCTGGCTCTCCTCCTCGTCACCCGTGCCAACGATTGGGTAGCGCAGCGTCCAGAGAGAGGAGTGAACCTCCTCGTGGTTGACCTCCAGGTCGGAGAGCGCGGTCATGCAGCGCGGGCACCAGTTGATCAGACGCTCGCCCTGGTAGATCAGCCCCTTGTCGTAGAGCCGCTTGAAGGCGGTACGCACGGCGCGCGAGGGCGCCGGGTCCATGGTGAAGACGAAGTGCGACCAGTCGCAGGAGGCGCCGAGCAGGCGCATCTGCTCGCGGATGCGGCCGCGGTAGCGATCCATCCAGTCCCAGACGCGCTCCAGGAACTTGTCGCGCCCGAGGTCGTGGCGCGTCAGCCCCTCCTCGGCCAATTCGCGCTCGACCACCCACTGGCCAGCGATGCCGGCGTGGTCGGCGCCCGGCAGCCAGAGGGTGGGGTCGCCCAGCATGCGGTGCCAGCGAGCCAGGATGTCCTCCACGGTGACGAAGAGAGCGTGGCCCATGTGCAGGGAGCCGGTGACGTTGGGCGGCGGCATGATGATGACGAAAGGCTGTTTGCCGGGCACGATCGGCGCCTGGAAGTAGCCCTGGGCGTCCCACCAGTCGTACCAGCGCTCCTCGACCCGCGCCGGCTCGTACTTGCGGCTCAGCGCGCGCGGGTTGCTGCTGGGCTTCGTCTTCGCCTTGTCCATGCTGGCCCCGAACCTTCCGCCGGGCTGCCGCCCCGGCCACACCGATCGTCGCCGCTCCCAAGCCGAGCAGCTCGAGCGCCACCAACAACAAAAAAACCGTCCTCATTCAAGGACGGCTGACACCGCGGTACCACCTTGCTTCGGCAGCAGACGCTGCCGCGCTCGAACGCTGTAACGGGCGTACCCGCGACGGCCTACGCACTGCACCGCAGCTTCAGCCGCCGGCCTCCCGGATGACTTCGATCGCTCTCCACCGGGCGGGGTTCTCAACCGGTGACCCCGCGTCTCTGTCGGCGAGCGCGCGATCTACTCCCTCCGATCGCCGGCACTCGACTTTGCCTCTATTTTACGCACCACGTCAAGAGCGGTGGCAGGCGACGACGTTGGATCCCTCGACTGCGCTCGGGATGACAGGGGGAGTTAGGGGCGGACGACGAGGATCAGTGTCGTCCGGAAGGCCGCGCTCTTCCCCTGTCATCCCGACCGAAGTGGAGGGATCCGTCGTTCCCTACGTCCGATGTCCTTCGAGCAGCCGCTCCAGCGCCTCCAGCGAGACGACCCGATGGCGCTGGAGGCGGCGGCGCTGGCGCAGGAGCGCGGGGAGCATCGCCGGGAAGGCGGCCAGGCCCCGCAGCCGGGCGCGGGCGGCCGGCTCGCGCAGGTGGCGCAGCGTCGCCAGCGCGCCGCTGAGCTGCGCCAGGGCTATGCCCGCCAGGTGCCGGCGCAGGATCGGGGTTGGCACGTCCTTCACCAGCACCGCCAGCGTGTTGCGCGCGACGTAGTACGACGCGAGCGTGCCCCCTCCGGTGGCCGAGAGCCGGTGGTAGACCACGGCCTCGGGCGCGTAGACGATGGCGTAGCCGAGCAGCCGCAGGCGCCAGGAGAGGTCGACGTCCTCGCAATACATGAAGAAGCGGGGGTCGAGCACCGCGCCGTCGATCGCCGCCACGGCCTCGAGCGCCGCGCGCCGGTAGAGCGCGGCCCCGGCGCAGGCGCCGAAGACCTCCTCCTCGCGCTCGAACTGCCCCACATCGCGCTGCCAGACGCCCCGGTTGCCGGGCAGGCCGCGCGGCGAAAAGGTATCGCCGGCCGAGTGCAACGTGTCGCGGCGGTCGAAGAGGCGCAGCTTGCTGGCGATGGCGCCCGCGTCGGGGAAGCGCTCGGCCGCCGCGACCAGCGCCGCCAGCCAGCCCGGCTCCGGCTCGGTGTCGTTGTTGAGAAGCGCTACCAGCGGCGCCCAGCCCGCCGCGATCCCCTGGTTGACCGCGACGGCCAGCCCCGCATTGCGCGGCAGCTCCAGCACCGTCGCCTCGGGCATCAGATTCCGCACCAGCTCCGCGCTGCCGTCGGTCGAGGCGTCGTCGACCACGAAGACGCGGACGCAGGGGTAGCTCTGGCGCTGGAGCGCCGGGAGGCAGACGGCCAGATGTTGGCGGCCGTTGAAGTTGGGGATGACGACGTCGACCGGAAGGCTCATCGGACCAGGGCAGCGCGCCGCTCCAGGCAGCGTTGCAAGGCGTCGCGCCAGCCGGGAAGGGTTATGCCGAGCGCGGCGGCCGCGTGGTTGGCCAGCGCGCCATTGCGGGGCGGCGTGGCGGCGCGCGGGAAGGCCGAGGCGGGCACCGGCTCGATCGGCGTGTCGCGCCCGGCCAGACGCAGCAGCTCGACCGCCCACTCGTACCAACTGGCGACGCCCGCGTTCACCAGGTGGTAGGTGCCAAAGGCGCGCTGATCGACCAGGCGCCAGATGGCCGCCGCCAGGTCGCTGGCGTAGGTCGGGTTGCCCGCCTGATCGGCGACGCCCACCAGGTTGGGCCGCTCGGCGGCCAGCCGCAGCATCGTATTGACGAAGTTGCGCCCGCTCTCGTCGTAGAGCATGGCGGTGCGCACGATGGCGTGATTGGGGGTCGCCTCCCGCACCACGCGCTCGCCGGCCAGCTTGCTGGCGCCATAGACGCTGATCGGGCGCGGCGCGGCGTCCTCGGTGTACGGTTCGGGCGACTCGCCGTCGAAGACGTAGTTGGTGGAGACATAGACGAGGGCGGCCGCCTGCTCACGCGCCGCCGCGGCGATGTGCGCGGTCCCCGCGGTGTTGATGCGCTGGGCGCGCGGCGGCTCGCGCTCGCAGCCGTCCACGTCGGTCCAGGCGGCCGCGTGGATGATCAGCCGCGGCTGATAGCGCTCCAGCGCGGCGAAGACGGACTCGCGCCGAGCCACGTCGCACTCCGTCGAATTCAGCGCGACGACCTCGTGCTCGCTCGGCGCCAGCCGTGCCAGGGCGCGCCCGAGCTGCCCGCTTCCCCCCGTGATCAGCACTCGCATGTGACTCCCTCCGGCGCTGGAGTGTACCGCACGGCCACGGCGCGCGACGTGCGGGCCGCGCGGCGTGGAGTTGGCGCGCGTCAGGAGGCAGCGATGACGATTCCGGTGGGTGTGTTCGTGCCGCAGGGCTGGCGGCTCGATCTGGTGGCGATTCAGGACCCGGTCGAGCAATACGAGGCCATGACCCGCGTCGCCCAAACGGCGGAGGCTGCCGGCCTCGACTCGATCTGGCTCTACGACCACTTCCTGACGGTGCCCACGATTGAGCACGAGACGACCTTCGAGTGCTGGACGGCGACGGCCGGGCTGGCGCGCGACACCCAGCGGGTGCGCATCGGTCAGATGGTGACCTGCAACAGCTACCGCCATCCGGCGCTGCTGGCCAAGATGGCCTCGACGGTCGACGTCATGAGCCACGGACGGCTCAACTTCGGCCTCGGCGCCGGCTGGTACGAGGCCGAGTACCTGGCCTACGGCTACCGGTACCCCGACATTCCCGAGCGCATGCGTAGATTTCGCGAGGCGGTCGAGCTAATCTCGCGCATGTGGACCGAGGCCGATCCCGCCTACGAGGGCAAGTACTACCGCATCGAGGACGCGATCAACGTGCCGCGCGGCGCGCAGCAGCCGCACATCCCGATGTGGATCGGCGGCGGGGGTGAGCGGGTGACGCTGCGGCTGGTGGCAAAGTACGGCGCGGCGGCCAACATCGGCGGTTCTCCCGAGGTGATCCTCCACAAGCTCGACGTGCTCAAGCGACACTGCGACGACGTTGGCCGCGACTACGACGAGATCATCCGTTCCTCGAGCTCGCTGGTCCACCTGCTGCAGCCGGGCGAGAATCCCGAGGACGCCACCGTCGCCTGGCGCGGCGGCCAGTCGCTTGCGACGTACCGCCAGGAATTCCTGGTCGGCACGCCCGACCAGGTGGTGGCGGCCCTGCAAGCCAAAATCGACGCCGGCATCAACTACCTGATCATCTACCTCCAGGGGAGCGCCTACGATCCCTCGCTGGTCGAGCAGCTCGCTCGGGAGGTCGTGCCCCACCTGCGGGGCTGATCTACTGGCGGGGCACCAGGCGCTCGTATAAGCGGGGATTGGGGTAGGCCGTGGAGATCTACGTCCATCCGACCTGAACCAGTTGCAAGAAGGCGGAGGAGTTCCTCCGGCAGCAGGGGGTCGAGTACCAGCGGCGCGACTACTTCAAGCAGCGCTTCACGCGCGAGGAGTTGACGGCGCTGCTGACGCGCGCCGGGCTGTCGCCACGCCAGGCGCTCGCCACCCGCAGCCGCGCCTACAAGTCGCTGGATCTGGCCCGGCGCGCCCTTCCTGACGACGAATTGCTGGACCTGATGGTGCAAGAGCCGACGCTCCTGCGCCGGCCGCTGGTGATCGGCGAGCGCGGCGCGGTGGCCGGCTTCGACCGTGAGCGCTTGCGGGAATTGGTGGAAGGAGGGCTGAGCTAGCGACCGGTTGAGATCCGGACCCTTCCGGTTCCTGCGGTAAGCCGTTCAGCGGGATGATTCGACGCTTGATGCGCCAAGGGGCGGTCCGGATCAACGATGCGGCGACGCGAAACGTGCATGGAGAAGGAGAAGGCGATGAAGCGGCTCTATCTGCTCGTGCTGGTTGCTCTCATGGCATTCGCTATCCCGCTCGGCGTCTCGGCCCGTACGCGACCTCAGGTCTATCTGGTCCATCTCGAGCAGCTCAACAATTCCGGCGTCATGGGTGGCGCGCTGCTGCTCCGGCGCGGCGATCAACTGACGGTCATTCTCGTGGCTCATGGGCTGGAAGCGAACATGGTCCACCCGCAGCACATCCACGGTTTTACCGATACCCCGCAGGACTCGGTATGCCCGCCGCCCGAAGCCGCGGGTACCGACGGCATCCTGACGTTGGCCGAGGGCCTGCCATACTACGGCCCGGTGGTCGTGCCGCTCCAGAACATGAATGGGGACTTCCCGACCGCCAACCCGGGTGGTGTCGTCGTCTTCATCCATACCTTCGACTTGTCGACGCTGTCGATCACGGACCTGACGCAGTTCACCATCGTCCTCCATGGGATGACGGTCAACAACGCGTACGACGCCAGCCTGCCCGTCGCCTGCGGCCAGATCATCGTGGTGGGCCAGCAGCCGACGAGCTCGTAGCATCGAGCGACCCCGCTCCGCGTTTCGGTCGACGACGGCGCGGCGACATCGCACAGTCGCCGCGCCGTCGTCGTGTGCGACCTTTCGCGCGGTAGCGGCCGTCGTTGCCGAGGCAGGGAGGCCGGCTCTCTCCTCTCTGCTCACGCCACATTCCAGACGCGCCAACACACCCACGTCCACACCTTGCCGCGGCCCGTGTTCTGTTCGAAGATGGATCGGTACACTGACCGTCGGCGCCGCGGGCGTACGTGCTGCGTGCTGATGCGCTGTGGTTCCTATTTTCCCAGTCACCCTGAGGCTGCAGCCGAGGGATCACTTCTGCCTTGCATGATCGCGATTGTTTCAAGTTCAGCAGAGATTCTTCGCAGCGGCTCAGAATGACAGAGGGGGCGGCACAGGCTGACCGGGGAGAGGGCCGCGGCCGAAACATCTCCCCGGCGAGATCCGAAATTGACGTGAGAGAAGGGAACGCATGCTTCTTGGCGCGCACATGTCGATCGCGGGCGGGTTTGACAAGGCGGTGGAGCGCGCCCAGGCGGCCGGCTGCCAGTCGCTGCAGATCTTCACCAAGAACAGCAACCAGTGGAAGGCCAAGCCGATCACGCCGGAGCAGATCGAGGCGTTCCGCGCGGCGCTGGCCGAGACCGGCATCGGACCGGTCGTGGCACACGACTCCTACCTGATCAACCTCGCTTCGCCGGACGATGAGCTATGGCTCAAGTCGACCGCCGCCTTCGAGGACGAGCTGCGCCGCTGCGAGGAGCTGGGCGTCGGCTTCCTGGTGACCCATCCCGGCGCGGCCAAGGAGTCGCCGCGTGAGGATGCCATGGCGCGTGTGGCCGAGGCGCTCGACCGCATCTACGGCAAGCACCGCTACCCGGTGATGACGCTGCTGGAGAACACCGCCGGGCAGGGAACCACGCTCGGGGCCAGCTTCGAGGAGCTGGCGGGGATCGTCGACCGCGCCACCTACCCCGAACAGATCGGCTTCTGCTTCGATACCTGCCACGCCCTGGCCGCCGGCTACGACATCCGCGGCACCGAGGGTTACGCCCAGACGATGGCCGGGTTCGACCGCCTGCTCGGTCTCGACAAGCTCAGGTGCATTCACCTGAACGACTCGCAGAAGGAGCTCGGCTCGCGCCGCGACCGCCACGCGCACATCGGCGAGGGCGAGGTTGGCCTGGCGGGCTTCGCCCACTTCGTCAACGACCGGCGCTTCCGTGAGGTGCCCGGCATCCTGGAGACGCCCAAGAGCGACGACCTGCACGAGGACCGCGAGAACCTGGAACGCCTGCGCGGGCTGGAGGGCGCGGCGCCGCCGTTCCCCGGGCTGACGGAGTAGGCGGCGGGGGTTGCCCTCATCCGCCCCGCCCGGACGGAGCCTTCTCCCAATGCTGGGAGAGGGGAGAATGCTGGGGGAACATCCGGATGTTCCTGTAGCGAGCTCCCCTTCTCCCAGTATTGGGAGAAGGGGCGGGGGGGATGAGGGCAACCCCCGCCGCCTACTCCGTCAGCCCGGGGAACGGCGG
>DASSHC010000185.1:0-2717 GCA_035693105.1 Thermomicrobiaceae bacterium
GGCTACTCGGTGAACGGCTACGGCGTGGGCGATCTCGTCGCGTATGTAAATCAGGTGGCGGATGACGAGATCAATAACCTGGTGGCGGAGTACGAGCAGCGTTATGACGTGACGCCGGAGCTACGCCGTGGCGGCAGCCGACACGAGCGGCTCCGTGCTGGGGCGCGGCTCGAAGCGGGCGTACGGCATTTCCTGGAAGCCGGCAACTTCCAGGCCTGGACGACGACCTGTGAGGATCTGCACGGCATCGACCAACTGCCCGGCCTGGCCGCGCAGCGCTTGATGGCGGACGGGTACGGCTATGGCGGAGAGGGGGACTGGAAGACGGCGGCGCTGGTGCGGGCGATGATGGTGATGAGCGCCGGGTTGGAGGGTGGTACCTCCTTCATGGAGGACTACACCTATCACTTTAGCGACGGAGGCGGGAAGATCCTAGGCTCGCACATGCTGGAAGTGTCGGAGCAGATCGCCGCCGAAAAGCCCCGGCTGGAGGTGCATCCGCTCTCCATCGGTGGGAAGGCCGACCCGGCGCGGCTGGTGTTCAACGCGCGCACCGGTCCGGCGGTGGCCGCCTCCATCGTCGACATGGGCAACCGGTTCCGTATGGTGGTCAATGTCGTGGACGCGGTGCCGACAGAGGCGCCGCTACCCAAGCTGCCGGTGGCCCGGGCGCTCTGGCAGCCGCAGCCCGATTTCAAAACGGCGACAACGGCCTGGATCCTGGCGGGCGGCGCCCATCACACGGGGTTCAGCTACGCGCTCACCGCCGAGCACCTGGAAGATTTCGCCGCGATGGCTGGCATCGAGTGCTTGCTCATCGACCAGGACACCAAGCTGCGCGACTTCAAAAACGAGTTGCACTGGAATGATCTATATTATACCCTGGCCAAAGGATTGTAGCTAAGCATGGATGACACCTGGATCACCACGGCCTTGCGCGAGGCCGGCGATACGCGCAAAGTCGTGATCGGCCGCGGCGCGCTCGCCGCCGTCGACGCGACATTCGCGGAGTGCTTCGCGGACCAGCCGGCGGTCGTCATCGCCGATGACAATACGTTTGCCGTCGCCGGGCGGGCCGTCGACGCACGGTTGCGGGCGGCGGGGCGGCGAGTGGTAGCGCCCATCGTCTTCCCCGGCACGCCACCACTTTATGCGGACTTCGCCAACGTGCTCGCCCTGGAAGACCAACTCCGCGCGCTGGAGGCCATCCCGGTCGTCGCCGGCTCGGGGACGTTGAACGACCTCACTAAGCTCGCGGCACATCGGGTGGGGCGGCCATATATGTGCGTCGGCACAGCGGCCTCGATGGACGGGTACACGGCGTTCGGCGCCGCGATCACCAAAGGGGGTTTCAAGCAGACGATGGCCTGCCCGGCGCCGCGGGCCTTGCTGGCTGATCTGGACGTGCTCATCCAGGCGCCCCGGCATATGAACGCCACGGGCTACGGCGATCTGCTGGGCAAGGTCACGGCGGGGGCCGATTGGATCCTCGCCGACGCCCTCGACATTGAGTCAATTGATGCTCGGGCCTGGCCCTTAGTGCAAGACTCGTTGCGCGCCTGGACCGCGCACCCCGACAAGCTGCGCGCCGGCGATCCTCCGACGATTGCCGCGCTCTTCGCGGGACTGATCTTGAGCGGGGTGGCAATGCAGATCAGCGCGTCCTCGCGGCCGGCCTCGGGCAGCGAACACCGGTTCAGCCACCTGTGGGAGATGCAGGCCCTGGGCTATGACCATCCGGCGGTGCCGCACGGCTTCAAGGTGGGGGTGGGCACGATCGCCGCGGCGGCGCTGTACGAGCGGCTGCTGGCCCGCGACCTGATCCACCTCGATATTGACGCACTCTGTAGCGCCTGGCCATCGCGCGCGGAGGTCGAAGTGATGGTGCGGCGGAGCCACGACATCCCCCAACTAGCCGAGAACGCGGTGGAGGAGACCCTGGCCAAGTACATCACACCCGATCAGCTCCGCGAGCGACTGCGTCTGATCCAGGCGCGCTGGCCGGGGATCCGCGAACGGCTGCGCGCCCAGCTGCTGCCCGCAAGTCGGCTGCGCGATCTGCTGGCCGCGGCCGGCTGCCCCACCGACCCGGCCGCTATCGGGATCGATCTGGCCCGGCTGCAGGCCAGCTACGCCCTCGCCCGGACGATCCGCAGTCGCTACACGGTGCTGGACCTGGTGTACGAGACAGGGCTTCTAGCTGAGGTGGTCCAGGAGCTTTTCGCTCCGGGCGGCTTTTGGACGCCTGGTCCCGCGGCAATGGATCGGCAGGCGGGGACCGTCCCATCAACGGCGTGGCAAGAGGAGAAGGAAAGCTGAACGGGTATTCGATCAAGCGGACCCCGCATCTGCGGACCTACTTCTTGGGCGGGCGGCGCATTCCCGAGCGGTCCCGCAGCCCAATCTACCGGAGGGCGGGGTCGCGGGGACCTGGGAGGCCAGCAACTATGGCACGACAACCGGTCGGCTGACCAACAGCCTGCTTGGAGGGCGCAACCTGCATGAGCTGGTCACCGGGGATCCCCGAGGTCTTGGTTGGTGCGGGTCGACGCGGCCCGCGGTTCCCGCTGCTCGTGAAATTTCTGGACGCCTCCCGGCCGCGCGCTCAGGGATGCGCATCGCCTCCGGGAAGCAGGCCGAACGGATTGCCTGTGTTCTCGACCCCGAGCAGGACAGCATGCCGCCGCTATGCGCCGTCGGGTATCCCGACCAGGAGA
>DASSHC010000186.1:0-10345 GCA_035693105.1 Thermomicrobiaceae bacterium
TCTTCAACCTCCATGTTCTGGACACGGAAACGGGGCGAGCCACGATGGCTGCCCCGGTACCACTTGTTCTAGCTGGCGGAAGCGACGGGATTCGAACCCGCGATCTCAGCCTTGACAGGGCTGCATGTTAGGCCACTACACCACGCCTCCAGGCCATTCAGGCAGACCGAATCCTACCATGAGGCGAAGAAGCGTGTCAAGATTGGGGCATGATTCGAGCAGCGGTGAATCGGCACGAGATGTCGCTTACACGGTCATGGTCGCGGCGCTGCGGAGGAGCCCTGGTGCTCGCGTGCGTGGTCGCGGTCTCCGCCATCGGCGTGCTCGGGTCCGCTCCGGCCCGCTCCGCGCCGCTCTTCGGGCTGCCGCTCGCTGGCGACCCCGGGCCCTCGACCTGGTACGTGACGCAGTGGTACGGGCAAACCGTCTGGAGTTTCCGCAACTGGGAGGATCTCTATAGCGCCGGTCAAGGGCTGCACTTCGGCGTGGACTTTGCCACGCCTTGCGGCACGGAGGCGCACGCCATCGGGGATGGGGTTGTCTTCGCCGTCGACGGCCCGTACGGCGCGGCGCCGCACAACGTGGTCATCGATCACCAAAATGGCTACCTCTCGCTGTACGGGCACCTGCGACAGCGGTCATTTCTGCGCGTTGGCCAGCTCGTCAAACGGGGCGATGTTGTCGGCTACACCGGCGATCCGGCCAGCCCGAACTGCGACCGCGCGCCGCACCTGCATCTGGAGATTCGCCGCCCGGGGATGGCCGTCGCGGTCAATCCGGTGCCGCTGATCGCCGCCGATTGGCACCGGCTGACGATCGGCGCCGATGACCTCGGCCAACGCTTCGAGCTGAACTACGCCCAGCCCGGCGCGGGGATGGATCCGCACGATCAGCCCGATGTTCATTTCGGCGGGCCGGTGCTGGCGCGTGGCATGGTGGCATGGCCGGCCCGCTAGGCCGCCGCGCACTGGCTCTCGCGCTCGTGCTGTTTCTGCTGGCAGCCTGTCGCGCGCCGTGGTCGAGTGGAAATTCCCCGTCGCCGGGAACCCAATCGCCTGTGACTGCCGCATCGTCTCCGGCGGCCGGCCCAGCGACGCCGATCACGCCTGCAGCCACACCCCGACCGGCGACGCCGGGCACCGCGCCCGTGCCGACGCCGACCGCCGTCGCCACGCCAAGCCCGGTCGCGACGCCGGTTGGATCTCCCGTACCCCCCGCAACGACGGTGGTCAGTGGAGCGATCGCGAGCTGCTGCGGCACGTTTGCCTGGGCCGACGCGGACAACGTCCTGGTCTACGATGCTGCGTCCGGCAACCGCGCCGGGAGCTGGCTGGTCAACGTTCACAGCGGCGCGCGGCGCTACCTCGCGCCGCACTTCGGGCCGCCCTCACCGGCTGGCCTGGTCGCCGTCTCGCGCCCAGACGTGGGACAGACCGACATCCTGCGGCTCGACGGAACGGTCGTCGCGACCCTGCCAAACGGCGGCACGACGACCTGGATCTCGCCCAACGGCTCGCGCGTCGCCTGGCTGCAGCGGGAGTCCCAGCATACCGCGAGCTCGCTCCTGGCGCGGCCGGTGCAACTTTGGACGGCCGGCATCGACGGGTCGGGAGCGCACCCCGTCATCGAACTGCTCGCCTCCGACCTCAATTGGTTGCCCGACAACCAACGCGTGCTTCTGCTGGGGCGGCGGCTCGACGGTAGCGACCCCGGCGTCTGGACGATCGATGTCACGACCGGATCCGTGGCGGTGCTGGCTGCGGCGCCGTTCCCACAGGCGCTGCACCTCGCGCCCGACGGGCAGTCGTTTGCCTTCCTCGCGACCTTTAGCGGCCACGCCGATCAGGACGGCGTCTGGGTCGTCAGCATCGATGGCGGCCGCCGTGTGCACCTTCCGGGGGTGGGCGGCGTGCGCTGGGCATCCGACTCGAGCAGCCTCTGGCAGCACCAGACTGGTACCGGGTCGGAACCTGACACGCTGGTGCGGCTCGACGCGGCCAGTGGGCGGGAGTTGCGCCGGGTGCGCCTGGGGGCTCAGGTGCGCACGGATGTCTGGGCGATCTCGCCCGGCGGTGATGCTGTCGTCTACTGGCGCGACGCCGACGGCGCGGTCGTCGTCGAGCCGCTGCCGCGCTAGGGAAGCGCGGGCCGTGCGCGGCCGACGACTGCCCGCGCGATCTCGGCCTCGGTGCGGCCGAGCGTGCCGCTGACGACCAGGATGCCGGCGTAGGCGAGCAATCCACAGCCGAAAGCGGGGAATGGGCCCAGCCGGTAGGTCAGCAGCTCGACCACTCCCATGCCCAGGGCGGCCAGCGCGGGTTTGCCCATGAAGCCGAGCCAGCCGGGATTGCCCAGCACGCGGCGCATGGCGATGGCCAGCGGCACAAAGAGCACCGCCTCGGTGGCCACCGTAATCGCGGAGGAGGCCATGTAGCTGAAGCGTGGCACGAGCAACAGGTTGGCGCCGAGGTTGAAGGCGGCGCCGAGGGCGAAGGCCACGCTGATGGTGCGCTGCCGGTCGACCGCGATCAGCACGTACTGCGTGACACCATTGACATAACTCAGCGGAAGAAACCAGATCAGGATGCGCAGCGCGTTGGCCGAGCCGGGGAGGAAGGCGTCGCCGGCCAGCAGCCGGATCAAATCGGGCGCGAAGAGCATCGTGCCGAGCGTCACGGGCCAAGCGATCACGCCCAGTAGCTTGGCAGCCAGCCGATACGTCGCCATCAGCCGCTCGCGCTCGTGAATGGCATGACGCGCCAGCAGCGGGAAGACGGCCAGGGTGAAGTAGGCGGGGATCAGGAGCAGCATGTTGATGAATTTGTAGGCCGCGTCGTAGACACCGACGGCCTGGTCGCCGTGCTCGGCCTGGATGATCGGTACGTCGGCCCGGAAGAAGAGATTGACCAGCAGCGCGTTGAGCAGAAGTGGCCAGGAGATCGAGATCAGCCAACCCGCTTCGGCGCGGGTCAGACGCCACTCGGGCGTGATATCGAGCTGGCGCAGCGCCAGGCGAAAGGCAACGGCGGAGAGGATGGTCGTCCCGAGCGCGACGGCGGCCAGCCCGATGACGCCGAATCCAGCCAGGAGAACCGCGAGACCGAAACCGGCGCGGCTGAAATTGGTCAGCACGTTCAGGAGCGCCGGGAAACTCATGCGCTCGAAGCCGTTGAAGACCGCGTTGACGGCGTCCGCCAGGCTGCCGGGGATCACCGCCAGGCAGAGCAGGAGGATGGCCACGATGCTGTCGTAGGAGAGCGCCGACCAGCGGGCGCTGCCGGCGACGTAGGCCGCGACCGCCGGCACCAGAGCGCCGAGCACCACGAGCCGCAGCAGCGTGGTGGCGCCGAGGAGCCGGCCTGCCCGCTCTGGCGCGCGGGCGACCTCGCGCGTAGCGAGGACACCCAGACCGAAATCCGAGAGCGTCTTGACGTACAGCCAGACGATGATCGCCAGCGCGTAGCGCCCGTTGCCGGTGACGCCGAGCAGGCGCAGAGTGAAGGCGGCAAAGACGAGATCGACGCCGCGATTGACCAATTGACCGGCGATCGGGATCGCGCTGTTGGTGAAAACGCGACGCGCGGTGCTGTCGCTCAGGCTCAAGCGCGGCGCGGCCGGCAGCCCATGCCAGGCGACGGCCAGCAAGACCACGGCCCAAAATAGGCCGCCGGCGGCGAAGAAGAGGTGGGCGAGGGAGGAGTGTACCAGCAGGTCGAGCACGGAACTAGCCTACGACGCGTGCAGCAGGAGGATCAACGCCACGGCGCCGCACATCGCGATAAGCGCGAGGTACATCAGCGCCGCCACCAGCAGCGTCCAGCGCCGCGCCCGCTTCAAGCGTCGCTCGAGCTCGCGCGCCTCCTCCGGCGTCCGCTCGCTAGACGAACGCTCCTCACTCATGCCGCCACCTCCCGGTAGACCGCCAGCGTTGACCGTGCCGCACGCTCCCAGGTGAACCGCGCCGCCCAGGCGGGACCCGCCGCCGCCAGGCGTCGCTGGCGCGCGGGGTCGTCGAG
Organism: Thermomicrobiaceae bacterium; assembly: GCA_035693105.1. Classification (GTDB taxonomy): domain Bacteria; phylum Chloroflexota; class Chloroflexia; order Thermomicrobiales; family Thermomicrobiaceae; genus DASSHC01. Next base: position 4,017 of record DASSHC010000186.1, read on the forward strand.
CAGCGAAAGCATTGCCTGTGTGATGGCCTCGTCGCTCGCGGGAGAGACCAGCAGGGCGAGCTCGCCGACCAGCTCGGGGAGCGCCCCCCGATCGCCGGCGATGGCCGCCGCGCCGCAGGCCATAGCCTCCAGCACCGGCAGCCCGAAGCCTTCGTACCAGGAAGGATAGACCAGTGCTGTACTGGCGGCGTAGAGCGCCGGCAGCCAGCGATCGTCGACGAAGCGTAGGAAGCGCACGGGGAGCCGCTGGGCGGCTGCTTCGATGCGCGCCACGATCGGCTCGGCCAGCCAGCCGGGCTGCCCGATGATCACCAGCGCGGCCTCCGGATAGACCTGCCGCACGCGCTCGAAGGCGCGCAGCAGGGCCAGGTGGTTCTTGCGCGGCTCGATCGTGCCGACGATCAGGAAGTACGGCTGGCGCAGCGCGAAGAGGCGCAGCGCGTTCTCGATCTCCTCCGGCAGCGGGGGCCGGAACCGGCGGTCGATCCCGTTCGGGATCGCGACGACCCGGTCGGGGTCGAGGCCGTAGTGTTCGATCAGATCGCCGCGGGTCGTCTCGGAGACTGCCAGTACCCGCGCGGCGCGCGCCAGCGTGCGTGGCACGGCGGCTTCCAGGTAGCGTCGCAGCGCCGGATGAGCAAACTCCGGCGCGATCAGATACGAGAGGTCGTGGATGGTGGCGATGGCGGGCGCGCGGCTCGGCGGTGCCACGAAGTCGGGCGCGTGGGCGAGATCAATGGGTCCGATCAGGCGCTCCAGCGTGACCGGCAGCCCGAGCCGCTGCCAGCCGATGGTGAGCCAGCGCGACGGCAGCGGAAGCCGCCGGGGGATGACGTTGGCCGCCAGGGGAGCGTCGGAGGCGCAGTCGGAGGCATACCAGAGCAGGAACTCATCACTGGGCGCCTCGGCGAGCAGGGCATCGATCAGGTCGCGGGTGTAGCGGCCGACTCCGCCGCGCTGGCGCAGCGCCGCGGTGTAATCGATCGCCACGCGCATGGGTGGCTACCGCCAGCGCCAGCGAGCGGCGAGGTAGACCAGGCCGCCGACCAGCAGCACGCTCCAGTACGCGACAATGCGATCGAGGAAGGCCATCGACGCGGCGGTGTTCTGTCCAACATGCAGCAGCGCCAGTGTGCCGACTGTCCCCAGTTCGACGATACCCAGGCCGGCGGGGGTGATCGGGACCGCGGTCAGCAGGCTGACCAGCAGCGCCACCAGCAGCGCCGCGCCGACCGAGACGCCGGCGTGCAGCGACAGCCCGACGAGAAAGAAGCGCAGCCCCTCGAAGAGCCAGATCACCACGGTCAGGACGATCAGCGTGGGAAGCCGCGAGAAGGAGCCAAACGCTCCTTCCTCCAGGCGAATGTACGCCTCACGGAAGCGGTGCGGCACCAGCGCGCGTAGGTGGTGCCGCATCCGAAAGGCGACCAAGACCGCGACGACCAGCAGCACACCAAGGCCGGCGCCGACGTAGAGCCAATCGGAGATGCTCCTGGGAATGTGGCGCCCGAAGACGAGGAAGCCCGAGGCCAGCAAGAGCACGCCGAGGCCGACCAGATCGGCGAGCCGCTCGGCGAAGATCGTGCCTAGCGACGCGCTGAACGAGGCGCCGGAGCGCTGGCGCAGCGCATAGCCGCGATAGGCGTCGCCGAGCTTGGCGGGGACGAGGCAGTTGACGAACCAGGAGAGGATGTAGATGACGTAGAAGCCACCGAGGCGGGGCAGCTGCCGGCCGGGCTCGGGGCGCACGTCGGCGCTCGCGAGCAACGAGCGCCAGCGGGCAGCGCGCAGAGTGAACGAGCCGTAGTAGACGGCGAAGGCTGCCAGCAGATACCAGGGATTGGCGCCGCGCATCTGCTCGAGCACGTCGCCGAGGTTCAGATTGAAACGAGAGAGCGCGAAGAGGATGACGCCGGCCGCGATGACGAACGAGGCGAGGGTTCGCGGCTTGAGCACCCGACGCGCCAGCGAAACCTCGGACGCCGGTTCCGGCACGGGCGTCGTGAGCAACGGTTCTTCCACAGGTCGTCCAACCATCAGGTGCTGATCGCCTCAACTCGTTGAGCGTGGTCCTCCTCCGCGGGGAGGAAGCGCCAGCCGATGATGGCGAGCGCCCAGACTGCCGAGAGCTGGATCCCGAGATTGAGCACGTGCAAGTCCTCGACCACGTTATGCACCATCACGGCGACGGTGACGCCCACCGCACCGACTCCGAGCGCGCGGCCCAGGCCGGTCGGAGCCTCTCTCGCAGACCGGAAGCATACCAGGAGCGCGCCGGTGATGAGCAAGAGGTAACTGATCAAGCCGATGGCACCGGTCTCGGCGGCCGCTTGAATGTAATAGTTGTGGGCATGGCCGCGCGAGACGGTGAAGGCCGGGTTGACAGCGAAGTCGGCGAAGCGGCCGTTGAAATTGCCGGCGCCTACTCCACTCAGCGGATGCGCCAGGAACATCGCGATGCCGGTCTGCCAGTGAGCCATCCGCTCCACGGCGGCGAAGTTCTCGTCCGTGAGTAGAACATCGTTGGAATTGAAATACGTCAACTGGCCGGTCAACTGCTGGTAGCGATCCTGGATGGCGGCCGGCGCGTAGTGAACGCCGCCGGCGGCGAAGATGAGCCCGGCGAATATGACCGCCGCCGCCGCCAGCAGCGAGGCGCGCCGTCCGGAGACCAGGAGCATCGCCAGCCCCCCGGCCGCGATGCCGAGCCAGGCCCCACGCGAGAAGCTCATCACGATGCCGGCGAAGCCGAGCAACGCGGCGAAGGTCAGCCAGGCGCTGAGGAGGGTGCCGCGCAGCAGGTGTCGCCGAGCGGTGCGGCTGGCCGCCATGCCGGACACGCGCTCGCCACGGTAGCGCAGCCAGGCGGCGCGTGTTTGCGCCAGCGACCAGAGCGCCGTAACCGCCAACAGTGGCGTCGTCATCTCCAGGTAACCGGCGTAGCTGTTGGGCATGCCGAAGGTGCCGAAAGCTCGTGAGACGCGCGAGGTGATGGCGTAGCTGGCCGGACCGAGGTTGGCGAGTCCTTGCACCAGACCGAGAGATGCCTCCGCCGCCGCCCCGGCGCCCATAACCGCGACGAGCAGGAGCACCCCACGCCGCGTACGCACGGCGTAGAGGACCAGAATCAGCGCGACGACGGTGACGCTCCACTGGTAGAAGACGTCGATGCCGGGGGCGAGCTGCCTGGCTCCCAGCAGCGAGAGCAGGATCGCGCTCAGGTAGAGGCCAAAGGGCGCCAGCAGCCAGGTGCCGCGCATCCGCTCGCCGCGCGTGGGGAGCTGGAGCGCCAAGGCGGCGATCGCGGCGGCCAGCGCCAGCCGCGTACCGGTTACCGACGCGCCACCCACGACGAGCGCGCCGACATCCTGCGCCGGGACAGAGAGGATCAGCATGATCGGCGCGAGCACGGGGTTGAGCAGCAAAGCCACCCCCAGCGCGATCGCCGGAATCACGACCAGGTTGAGCGGATAGATGGGGACGGCGATGACGGCGGCCGCCAGCAACGCCAATACGACTCCCGCGCGCGAAGTGGTGGCCAGAGGCGCGGGGCGGCTAATTGCCAAGAGCGGACGGCTCGAGCGCGACGTAGGCGCTGAAATAGTCGATCGTCTCCTTCATGCCCTGCTCGATGTCGATCGTGGGCCGCCAGCCGAGCAGGCGCTCCGCTTTGGCGATATCCGGGCAGCGCTGGTAGGGGTCATCGGGCCGGGCCGGATAATAGACCAGCTCCGAGGTGGAGTGGCAGAGGCGCACCACCACGGCGGCGAGATCGGCGACCGTGCGCTCGTCGGGGTTGCCCAGGTTGACCACTTCGCCGCTCGTCCCCGGCGTCTCGAGCGCCAGGCGCAGGCCGCGAACGAGATCAGCCACGTAGCAGAGCGAGCGGGTCTGCTGCCCGTCTCCGTAGATCGGAATCGGCTGGCCGCGGAGGGCGCTCATGATGAAGTTCGGCACGACACGACCGTCGTGTGGGTCGTTGCGCGGGCCGTAGGTGTTGAAGATGCGCACGATGCGGGCGTCGAGACCGAACTGGCGCACGAATTCCATGGTCAGGGACTCGCCGAAGCGCTTGCTCTCGTCGTAGCAGCTTCGCGGGCCGACCGGGTTGACGTTGCCGTTGTAGCTCTCCGGCTGGGGATGGACGAGTGGGTCGCCGTAGGCCTCGGAGGTCGAGGTGTAGAGCAAGGCGGCTCGATTGCGCTGCGCCAGCCGCAGCAGGTTGAGCGTGCCCAACGAGTTAACCAGATGTGTCTCGATCGGGTGCTGCATGTAGCCCTCGGGGCTGGCCGGGCTGGCGAGGTGGTAGATCTGCTCGACCCGAAGGTCCAAGGGGTCGGTCACATCGTGCTCGATGAAGGTGAAGCGGGGGTTGTCCCGCAAATGGGCGATGTTGACCTGGCGCCCGGTAACCAGGTTGTCCACGGCCACCACCTCGTGGCCGTCCGCGATCAAGCTGTCGCAGAGATGTGAACCGATGAACCCGGCGCCGCCCGCCACGAGAACTCGCAAGCCTGCCTCCTTATTGCCTCACGCGACGCCCGGTCGCAACTCCGCCTCGATTAGCGCGGTCAGAAACCACCATACCAGCGCGAGATCGGGAAGGAAGTAGCCATTATCGACCAAACCGTGCAGGATACCGGCGACGATCGCCGCGATCGCCGCAGCCGCCAGGCTGCTTCGCAGCGCGCGCGTCCGGATAGCTCGATGTACGAGTACGAACGCGTAGCCGGCCGCCACGATCACGCCTAGTATACCGAGGCTCAACCAGAGGTCGAGGATGAGGTCGTGCGGGTGCGACGTGAAGCGCTCGCTCCAGGCCGCCGGTTGGACGTAGCGGGGCGTGTAGACGTAGAGGAATTGATCGAGCCCGATGCCGAAGACGGGATGAGCCCGAACCATGTCGAGCGCCGAGCGCCAGACGTCGAGCCGCAGCGAGCCGCTGCCGCCGGAGAAGAGATTGGCGATGCGCGCCGTGGCGGTCAGGGCGATGGCCACGCCGCCTCCAAGCCCGGCAAGGATTAGCCCGCCAGCCAACCGACGCCGACCCGCGAGCCACAGGCTGAGCACGACCGCGATGCCCGCGGCCAGCAGCGCCCCGCGGGAGAACGTGAAGAGGAGCACCACACCCATCAGCGCGCCGGGCAGCAGCCAGCCCCAGGCGACCGGACGCCGGTAGGCCAGTCCGAGCACGACCGCGAACACCAGCGGTCGCTCCAGGTAGAGCGCCAGGGCGTTCGGATGCGGATAGACCCCGCTGATGCGGAGCACGCCCTCGACCGCGACGCCGCTGCCGCGCGCCAGATCGAGCAGGCCCGTCAAGGCCACGAACACGCCACCGGCGACGAAGAGCGCGGCCGCCAGCTGGCGGTTGGCACGGGGGCGTAGATAGTAGCCGGCCAGGGCGAAGTAGACGAGCGGCTCAAGAATCACCCAGCGATAGAAGCGCAGGCTCTCATGGCGATAGGCCGGCAGCGCCAGGGTAGCGAGCGAGAGCGTGCCGGCGGCGAGGAGTCCGAGGGCGACGACGCTCATCAGGCTCGCCTGCGCACGCACCGTGGCCCGAGCGGCCGACAGCAGATTGGTCGGACCAGTCGAAGCGACTTGGAACAGGAGGCGCAGTCCCACACCCAGCACCAGTGCGACGATCAGCGTTTCGGCCGGGGCGAACTCGAGCCTGCCCGCGCGCAGCGGCTCGTAGGTGATCCCGATTACCGCCGGAATGGCGGCGACCACCCCGGCCGGCGCCCAAAGAGCGGCCAGCACCGAGATCAGAACGACGGCGACGAACCACGGAGCGGTCGAGGAGGCATAGCCCATCGCGATCGCTCCCAGCGCCAGCATGGCCGCGCCCGGGTTCTGCCGCTCGGAGATCGCGAACGCGGGCAGTGCGAGGGGGTAGCGCACCTTAGCGAGACCCTCGGGTGCGGCGAGTCGCGGCGAACCGCTCCGGAAGCGAGCGCGCCAGGGTGCGCAGGGCGAGGAAGATTCCGGCCGCGAGCGTCACTTCCAGCATGCTAAAGGCCCAGGGAAACGGGGATTGCGCGACCACACGGACCTGCGAGATCGCCACCGTCCCGGAGCCGGCGCTCAGCAGCTCGACGTGGTGCTCCTGGTAGGAGAGGCCGCGCGCCAGCACCAGTTCGCGGTCCACAGTCTGGTCGCTTGAGCGCAGCGTGAGATAGCTGCCGCGATCGTCTCGCGGGAGATCTGGCACCGGCACGCCGTCGATGGTGGCGTAGATCTTCGCCGATTCCGGACCGACACGCGCGGTCAAGATCAGCTCAGTGCCATAGAAGGCCATACGCAGCGTGTTTCCGGCCGAGTCA
>DASSHC010000187.1:0-35268 GCA_035693105.1 Thermomicrobiaceae bacterium
TGGCCTCGAAGACGTGGAAGTAGGCGGTCAGATGCACCGGGACGTCGCCGGTGTTGGAGACGCGCAGCGTGCGACGCTCCAGCCCGGCATTCAGCTCGATCGCGCCCGGCCGCGGCAGAATAGCGCCGGGCGGCAGTTCGCCGCTCATCGGATCGGGTTCCGCACGGTGACCAGCCGCGTGCCGTCGGGGAAGAGGGCATCGACCTGGACCACCGGGATCATCTCCGGCACGCCGGGGAGGACATCGTCGCGGCCGAGCACCGCGCCCGCGTGCGCGACGACCGCCTCGTAGGCCGCGCCGGCGCGCGCCTCCTCGAAGATCTCGTCGCAGATCAGCGCCACGCTCTCGGGGTGATTCAGCTTCAGCCCCCGCGCGCGGCGCTTGCGCGCCAGCTCGGCCAGGGTGAAGACCGTCAGCCGGTCAAGCTCCTTCGGCGTCAGCCGCATGCCGTACTCCGTCCCAGCGCCGTCTCGCGGTACCCTTGGGGCGATTATCCGGAATGGGGCGCGGGTGGGCAAGGCGGGCGGGGTGACAGGGAGGTCGCCGCGCTCTTCGAAGGTTGGCGCCGGCCACGACCGCGCGGGGCTGAAGCCGCCGCGCTAGCAAACGAAGCCGGCTGGAAGCCGGCTAAGGACCGCTGAATCTTTCAGCCTGCTTCAGCAGGCTTGCGGAAGATCTAGCGCGGCGGCTTCGGCCCCGCGCGCCGCGTGCCGCCTTCGCCCCGAAGAAGGCGGCAGCCTCCGAGAAAGGACCATCAGATGATCGACTTCCAACCCCTTGGCGAAGACGACCTGCCGCGGCTGCACGGCTGGCTGGGGCGGGAGCACGTGGCGCGCTGGTGGGGCGAGCCGCCAGACATGCAGAAGGTGCGCGACGAGTACCTGCCGATGATTCGCGGCGAGGAGGCGACTGAGGGCTACCTGATCCGCCTCGATGGCCGGCCGATCGGCTTCATCCAGACCTACCGGGTGGCGGACTGGCCGAGCTTCTGGCCGGAGGTCGACGAGATGGACGCGGCCGGCATGGATCTCCTGATCGGCGAGCCGGAGCTGATCGGCCAGGGACATGGCCCGCGGATCATTCGCGCCTTCGTTGAGACGGTCGTCTTCGCCCGCCCGGGGGTGCGCGCCTGCTGGGCCGACCCCGACGCGCGCAACCGGCGCTCGGTGCGCGCCTTCGAGAAGGCGGGGTTCCGGGTGATGCGCGATGTCTGGGCGGAGGACGCCCAGGCGACCGAGCGCCTGGTGCGGTTGGGGCGTGATGAGCTTCAGGCGTCGGACTTGGACGGCTCGCGCGGCAGCAGCTCGTAGCAGCGGCGGTGGGGGATCTGCAAGTCGCGCAGCAGCCGGGCGACATCGACCGAGCGGTAGCCGCTGGGATTGGGTTCGCGGTGGGTCGAGAGCGCGATCTTGGCGGGGATGATCGTGCCGAAGTGGCCGGCGGCCAGCGCCTCGCCGAGGAGTTGCAGGTCGGAGACACCGGGGATGTCTTCGATTTCGGTGTCGGGCGGCGCGCCCAGCGGGTCGGTGCCGAGCCAGATGTAGAGCGGGCTAATCGGGGCGTTCATCGAGCTCCGGCAGCTCCAGCGGCTCCGCCTTGCGCAGCTGGATGGCGACCTCGGCCAAGAGCGCGTCGAGGTCGAACGGCTTGGAGAGCACGCCGTCCGCCGGGAGCGTATCGGCGTGCAGCAGCAGGTTCGCGCCGGCCGACATCGCGATGATGCGGATCGTGGTGGTCTCCGGCTCCGACTTCAGAATACGCGTGGCGGCGGCCCCGTCCAGGACGGGGAGCATCAGGTCCATCAGAATCACCTGCGGCCGGGCGTTGCGCGCCAGCGCGACGGCATCCAGGCCATCGGCAGCTTGCAGCGTCTCGTAGCCCTCGTCGGAGAGCAACTCGACCAGCAACCCTCTGATTGCAGGATCGTCGTCGACGATGAGGATCCGTGCCACCATGCCTCCACCACGCGCGCATGGCAGCAAGTTTGGTGCCAGACCGTCTGGCTAGCCGCTGAGACCCTCATCCGGCTCGGGGGGCGCCACCGGGCGGATATGCAGCAGCGCCTCGATCTCGTCGCGGCGGTAGAAGCGCTCACGGTGAATGCCGCGCCGGTAGCTGCGCACGCGCCCGCGACTGGCGTAGGCGTAGAGGGTGGGAACCTTGACGCCGAGCAGTTCGGCGGCCTCGGAGGCGGTCAGGTACTCCACTCCCTCGAAGTTGATCACGGCTCGGTTCGCTCCCGACTCCTCGCACCGCTGGTCTGGACTCAGTATAGTGAACCATCGCGATCTGTCAACCTTCGTCAACCTTTATCGTGACGTGTCTATGTTTGTGGGGCGGGGCGTGCTAGGATAGGCGGTGGTACGACCGGCCAGCGGTCCGGGCCGCGGCCCGGCTGACGAGGGAGGAACCGCACATGTCCACCAGTTCGTCCACCGAACCAACCATCCACAACGGGCTCGAAGGGGTCGTGGTCGCCGCGACGAGTTTGGCGCGCATCGAGGGGAACGAGGGGCGTCTCTCCTACCGTGGCTACAGCATCGCCGACCTGGCGCAGCACGCGACCTACGAGGAAGTGCTCTACCTCCTCTGGTACGGCAAGCTGCCCAACAAGCAGGAGTACGCCCAGCTCAAAGAGAAGCTGACCAAGGCGCGGACGCTCTCCCCAACCGTGATGAAGGTGATGAAGGATCTCCCGACGACCGGGGCGCCGATCGACGCGCTGCGCGCCGGGGTCACGGCGATGGGGATGGAGGATCCGACCGAGGACGATCTGGAGCACAACGCGGTGATCGAGAAGGCGATCCGCATGGCCGGCGCGATGCCGACCATGCTGGCTGCCTACGGCCGCCTGCGCGAGGGCAAGCAGCCGGTGGACCCCGACTCCTCGCTGGACGACGCCGCGAACTTCCTCTCCATGTTGCGGGGCGAGAAGCCGAGCGAGCTGGACAGCAACGCCTTCAACGCCTACCTCGTCTGCCTGGCCGAGCACAGCATGAACGCCTCGACCTTCTCGGCGCGGGTCACCATCTCGGCCATCTCGGACGTCTACAGCGCGATCGCGACCGCGCTCGGCACGCTCAAGGGTGTGGCACACGGCGGCGCCAATATGGCGTCGATGAAGATGCTCGTCGACATCGGCTCGGCCGACAACGTCGAGAACTACGTCAACGAGTCGCTCAAGAGTCACCGCCGGCTGATGGGTCTCGGCCACCGCATCTACAAGGCGCGCGACCCGCGCGTCGACATCCTGATGGATTACTCGGAGAAGGTGTCCAAGGAGAAGGGGAACCCGACCTACCACAACATCGCCAAGAAGCTGGAGGAGTTGACCGGCCACCACCCCTTCTTCCTGGAGCGCAAGCTCTTCCCGAACGTCGAGTTCTACTCGGCGCCGCTCCTCTACATGCTCGGCCTGCAGCCCGATATGATGCCGGGCGCCTTCGCCATCAGCCGCATCGGCGGTTGGACGGCGCACCTGCTGGAGCAGTTGGAGGACAACCGGTTGATTCGCCCCTCGGCGCTCTACGTCGGCCCGGCGGCGCAGACCTACCAGCCGGTCGAGTCGCGGTCGTAGGACACGGCGGATTGTCCTCATCGCGCAGCTCCCCGGGGCCCTCATCCCCCCCCGCCCCTTCTCCCGTGCGCGGGCGAAGGGGAGCTAGCAACGGAGGCTTCTTCGTAGCCCCTCGCCCCCGCAGGGGAGAGGGGTTGGGGTGAGGGTCCTCCGGGGTTGGGGATGAGGGCCTCCGTGCTATACTTGCAGGGTACGCGCTCCAGCGACCCGGGAGTTGCTCCCGGGTGCTTGGTTTTTCCGGGCATTTGCCCTCACGACGCGGAGAGAGGAGGTGAAACGGGTCGATGCGTGTTGAACTGCGTGATACCGAGGGATTTGATTCTCTCCTGAAGCGGTTTACCAAGGAAGTTCAGAAATCGGGTTTGTTGCGTGACTTCCGCAGCAAGCGCCGCTTCGTCAGCAAGAGCGAGCAGCGCCGGGCCAAGGCGCGCAAGGCGGAGCACAAGCGGCGCCGCAAGGAAGCGAAGCAAGTGGCGAGGTAGCGCGATGCGCCGCTTTTCCCGAACGATGGTTCCCCGTGGGCACTCCCACCGACACGTCACGGAGTGCCCACACTGCTGTCTGGAGACACGATGCAGAATTTGAGGGGTCTGGCCTGGCTCCTCCCCACCACCTCCCTGATCTTCGTCGGCTACGTCGTCTTCGCCTTCCTGGGCGCGCTCAGCTTCGGCCTGCCGATCTGGCTGATCTTGTTGCCCAGCCTGCCCGCGCTCGGGCTGACCGCGATCGCGCTGGTCGTGGCGCTGCTCGACGTGACGAAGCGGCCCAAGGAAGAGATCAGCGAGGAGAGCCGCATCGTCTGGGTGCTGGTGCTGATCATCTTCCCGGTGGTTGGGCTGCTCCCCTACTGGCTGGTGGTCATGCGCCATCCCTCAGCCGCCGCCTGACTGACCCTCCAGCGAACTAGATCGCCCCTCCGTCGCGCATGGCGGCGATGCGCGCTTGGTCGTAGCCCAGCTCACCCAGCACCTCGGCCGTGTGCTGACCCAGGAGCGGCGGCGCCAGGCGGATCTCGCAGGGCGTCTCGCTCAGCAGATAGGGGAAGCCGGTCTGGTCGATCTCGCCCAGCGTCGGGTGCGGCACGCGCCGGCGCAACTGGTAGTACTCGGCCTGCGGGTTAGCGAAGACTTCGGGCACGGTGTAGATCGGGCCGCAGGGCACGTCGGCCTCGTCGAGCCGCGCCACGATCTCGGCCGTGGGGAAGCGCTGCAGGGTGTCCTCGATCTCACCGGCCAGCGCGGCGCGGTTGGTGATGCGCCCAACGTTGTCCTGGAAGCGGGGGTCGTCCAGCAGCCGCTCCAGGCCCATAGCGGCGCAGAAGCGGCGGTAGATGCCCTCGTTGCCGGCGGCGACGTTGACGTAGCCGTCCTGGGAGCGGAAGGTCTGGTAGGGCGCCACGATCGGATGGGCATTGCCGGTGCGCCCCGGCGCCGCGCCGCTGCCGAAGTAGATGCCGGCCTGGTAGGTCAAGAGCGCGACCATGCCGCCGAGCATCGAGGTGTCGACGTACTGACCCTGACCGGTGCGCTCGCGGCTGAACAGCGCGCTGACGATGGCGTAGGCGGCGAACATCCCGGCGGCGATGTCGGCGATCGGCACGCCGTAGCGCGTCGGCGGCCCCTCCTCGAAGCCGGTGACGCTCATCAGCCCGCTCATCCCCTGGATAATCTGATCGTAGGCCACGCGATCGTGCTCCGGTCCCTGCTGGCCGAAGCCGGAGATCGAGCAGTAGACGATGTTCGGGCGCCGGGCGCGCACCGCCTGGTAGTCGAAGCCGAGCCGCGCGGCGGTGCCGGGGCTGAAGTTCTCGACCACGACGTCGGCCCGCTCGATCAGCTGCCAGAGCGCCTCGCGCGCCGCCTCCTGCTTGAGATTGAGCGTGATACCGCGCTTGTTGCGATTGACGCTGAGGTAGTAGGCGCTCTGATCACCGATGAACGGCGGTCCCCAGGCGCGGGTATCATCCCCCTTGCCTGGCTGCTCGATCTTGATCACGTCCGCGCCCATGTCGCCGAGCAACATCGTCGCGTACGGCCCGGTCATGACCCGCGTCAGGTCGACCACCCGCACCCCGCTCAGCGCCTGCATTGGCCCCGCTCCTCTCATCTGGCTCGCCACCCCGCGCCGTGCCCACCGGCCAGCGTCCACTCGCCCGGTCCGCGGCGGAACCGGGGGAGCGACGCGTGAACCCGCGTGGAAAACGTCGCGCCCGCCGAGGCGAGTCTACACGACCGCTCGGCGGGGAGACAGAGAGCGGAGGAACCGGGTCAGACCGGCTCGCTGGTCTTGGCGGCGTAGCCCTGCGAGATGGCGTAGAGCGCGGCCTGGGTGCGGTCGCGCACGCCGATCTTCTGGAAAAGCGCCGAAAGATTGTTCTTGACCGTGCTTTCGGCCAGGTCGAGATTGTCGGCGATCTGGCGGTTGTTGAAGCCGCTCGCCAGGAGCCGCAGCAGCATCGCCTCGCGCTCGCTGAGGTGGCGCTGGTTGGTGCTGGGCGTCTTGGTCAGCAGGCGGTGATACTCGCGCATCAGCGCCGGCGCCAGCGTCGCGTCGATCGTCGAGCCGCCGTCGGAGGCCACCTGAATGGCCTTGATCACCTCGTCGGAGCGGCTGTTCTTGAGCAGGTAGCTCTTGGCGCCGGCCCGAATGGCGTGGATGGCGTACTCGTCGTCCTGATACATCGTCAGCACGACCACGTTGGTCGTCGGGAAGTGCTTGACGATGTACTCGGTGGCGCGCAGCCCATCGACGCGCGGCATGTTGATGTCCATCAACACCACGTCGGGGTGCAGCTCGGCGACGAGCCTGATCGCCTCCTGCCCGTCGGCCGCCTCGCCCACGATCTCAACCGCAGGGATCGTCTCCAGCAACTGCCGGAGACCCTCGCGAAACAGGTCGTGGTCGTCGGCTACCACGATGCGAATCGCGTCGTCACTCACGCTGACACCCTCCTACCAAACCCACTCACTCCCATGTAGCGGTAGATGAACCGCGAGGCGCGTGCCGCCGCCGGGCGCCGGCTCGAGCGCCAGTTCGCCGCCCAGCTCGCCGGCTAGCTCGCGCATCTGCTCCAGGCCGAAATGCTCGCCCGCGATGGCGTCTTCGCGACGCGCGAACCCGATACCGTTGTCGCTGACGCTGAGGCGCAGCTCATGTTGCTCTCCCACCAACTCGATCACCACGCGCGAGGCTCGCGCATGTTTGCGCACGTTCTGGAGCGCCTCCCGCACGATCGCCAGCACTGCCCGTTCGAGATCGGGCACAGGCGCATCCGTCCGGCCAGTCCTGACCGGCGTCCGGGCGCGGCGCAGCTCGCCGATCGTGCCGCGCAGGCCGCCGATCGCCGTGTCGACCTCGCCGCGCAGGCGCGTGGCCAGGCGTCGTGCCTCCCCTGCATCGAGCGGCAGGCCGCGCGTCAGGAGGTCGAGCTGCAGGGCCAGGTAGGCCAGGTCCTGCACGATCCCGTCGTGCAGGTAGCGTGCGAAGGAGCGCCGCTCGCGCTCACGCTCCTCCTGGTGCCGCAGACGCAGGCAGAGCGCCTGGGCCGCCAGCTCGGCCAGCGCCTGCAGCGCGGCCGCGTCGCCGCCGCCGTGCTCCAGCACCACCGCCCCCGCGGGCGCGTCGGCGGGCGGCGCACAGGCGATCACCAGGCCCGTGCCGCGCTCGACGGGAGTTTCTGACTCAACTGCCGCTTCCGGGTGCGCCTGGACCGGCACCAGATCGTCGCCAGTCCGCTGGTAGAGGCGGACGGCGGGGCTCGCGGCCACGCCGCGGGCCAGCGACCAGGTCGCCTCGGCCAGCTCCGGCAGCGACTCGGCCCCCAGCAGCCGCCGCTGCGCCTCCACGATGAGCGCCAGCGGCACCGTGGCCGTCTCCGGAAGCGCGCTCATGCGTTGCCTCGATTCGGCAGCACCAGCTGCAGCGTCGTGCCGCCACCGGGGAGGTTGGCCGTGTGCAGGTGGCCGCCCGCCAGCTCGATCCGCTCGCGCAGCGCTACCAGGCGCCGCACCGCCGGAGAGAGTGGCCGCAGATCGGCCGTCCCTTCGTCGACGGTGTCGAGCGAGACCGACTCGCCATTGTCGGCCAGCGTGGCGATGATCAGCTCACCGACCTGCTTGATCCGAATCACGATGTAGCTGACGCCGGTGCGCCCGCGCACCTCGTCGATGGCCTCCTGGACGATGCGGTAGACCGCGGTCTCCACCTCGTTGCTCAACCGCTCGAAGAGATCGACCTCGATGCTGATGCTGATGTCGGCGCTGCGCTCGATGTAGCGCGCGTGCTCCCGCAGGGCCGGTTCCAGCCCGAGGATGTCGAGCGTCGAGGGCCGGATCTGGAAGGTGATCTGGCGCAGCCGGTCGATGTTCTCGGCCAGGTTGTCGCGCACCTCACGCAGCTCCCCTTGCGTCTCCAGTGGGTTCTGCTCGACGGCGCGGCGGCTGATCAGATCGAGACTGTACAGGCTGCTCGCCAACGTCTGCAGCGTGTCGTTGTGGATGTCGGCCGCGATCGTCTTGCGCTCGGCCTCGTGCCGGCTCAGCATCTGGTCGAGCAGGTAGGCGCGGCGCTCGCCCCGCGCCTGCACCAGGGTGTAGAGGCGCGCGTTTTCGATCGCGACCCCGGCCTGCAGGCCAACCGTGGCCAGCAGATCGAGATCGTTCTGGGTGTAGGCGTTGCAGATCTCGCTGAAGGCCGCGATGACCCCGATCGCGCGGTGACCAACCTGCACCGGCACCGCCAGCATCGACTCGGAGCGCGGCTCCTGCTCCAGCGGGAACCAGTCGCTGAGGTCGCCCGACTCGCGCGTCTCGAGCAGGATCGGCTGCCGCGTGCGGATGGCGCGGCTCATTGGATCGTTGCCCAGCGGGCGCGTGATCGGCTCCTGCCCCAGATCGTCCTCCAGGGCGTAGCGGTACTCGATCGACTCACCGTCGGGGAGGACGAGGCCCAGGCAGAAGCGGCTGGTGGTCATCACCGAGGCGACGTGCAGCCGGACCTGGCGGAAGAGGTGCTCCAGGTCGGTCAGCGAGGCCAGCTCGATGCCGATATCGTTGACCAGCGCCAGGCGGTCGGAGCTGCGCTTGACCTCTTCATAGAGCAAGGCGTGCTCGACCAGCATGGCGGCGTGCGGCGCGATCACGCTGAGCACCGCCAGATCGCGCTGGCTGAAGTCGCGCTCGGGGCTGACCGTGTCGAGCATCAGCACGCCGATCAGCGTCTCGCGCCGGCTGCGCAGCGGCACCAGCGCCAGCCGGTGCACTCCCAGCGCCTCGGCGAGCCAGTCGGGGAGGCGCTTGTCCTGGCCGGCGGTGACCACCAGTGGGCGGTCGGTGCCAAGCACCTCGGCCAGCGCGGGGATGTCGCGCGGGGTAAAGGAGAATGAGAGGCGCTTGAGCTGCGCGATGATGGCCGGATCGGCGCCGGCCACCGCCACCGGGGCGAAGCTGGCCCGCGTGCCGTCCCAGAGGAGGCCATAGCAGCGGTCGCAGGGCACGACGCGCCCGGCCGCCTCGACGATGCTCTGCAGCATCTCGCCCACGTTGGCCAGCGGCGCGATCGACTGCTGGAAGGCGAAGCTCGCCTCGATGATGCGGTCGTAGCGCTCGCCGGGGTCGGGGTGGGCCGGGCCGAAGATCGCGCCGGCCACCAGCGTCCCCAGCGTGGTCGCCAACGCGCCCTCGACAGTTGAGAAGGGCACGTCGCGCAGGCGTAGCAGATCGAGCCGGCCCACCAGCTCGCCCCGGTGATGCAGCGGCAGAATCAGCATGTGGAGCGCGCCGAGCTGCTGCAGCTCCTGCACCTCGGCGGTGTCGATGATGGTGGCGTGCTGCAGGACCAGGGGGCGGTCGGGCGTGTAGCTAATGAGCGAGCCGGGCCGCAGCGCCAGGAACTCCGCCAGCGCCCGGCTGCGCTCCCCCAGGAGGCCGCCGAGCAGGTGCGGCGGAACCCCATGGCTCCCCTGCACCGAGAGCCGCTCATGGTCGCGATCGAAGAGGCGGACCAGCCCGATCTCGGTCTCCAGCGCGCCGCAGATGGACGCGGCCAGGCCGCTGAGGAGCTCGCCGAGCGGCGCCGCTGAGCGCAGCCGAGCGGTCATTCGCTGTAAGAGTGCAAACAGCTCCGGCTGCACGATCTCGCGATCCTCCGCCCCGGCCGTCCGTGCGTGGCCCGTGATCGCGTCCATCCAGCCAGAGCGTCGCAATTGCCCGGTCATTGTCATCCTGCTCGTGCGTCCCGAACGACACCACACCGTGCGACGGTGGTAGCTTCATGATAGCGAACGCCGGGCGGTGGGTACCCGCGGATAAGCAACCAAGAAGTACCGTCTTCACCCGCGCGCTAGGACGATCGGTATACTTGCCGGGGGAGGCGCGTTCGATGGTTGAGTTGACGTTTCTGGGCACGGGAACCTCGAACGGCATCCCGATCATCGGCTGCCATTGCCCGGTCTGCACCTCGCCCGACCCGCGCGACCGCCGCGGGCGCACCTCGGCCGTCGTCCGCTTCGACGGCCACACGGTGCTGATCGACACCGCCACCGAGCTGCGTTTGCAGGCGATTCAGGCCGGACTCGACCGGGTCGATGCCGTCCTCTACACCCACGCCCACGCCGACCACGTCGCCGGGCTGGACGACCTGCGCCGCTTCAACGAGCTGAACCAGTCCTGGCTGCCGGTCTACGCCGATCCCCTGACCGCCGCCAACCTGTGCGAGCGCTTCGCCTATGCCTTTCAGCCGCAGTTCCCCTTCTTTGGCGGCAAGCCCGATCTGACGCTGCACGAATTCGACGGGCCGTTCCCTCTGTTCGAGCGCGAGATCGTCCCGATCCCGGTGCCGCACGGACGCTGGCAGGTGCAAGGCTTCCGCTTCGGTCCGCTGGTCTACGTGACCGACGCCAAGACGGTCCCCTCGTCGTCGCTGGAGCTGATGCGCGGCGCCGACATTCTGGTGCTCAACGCGCTGCGCGAGCGCCCGCACCCGACGCACCTGAGCCTGGGCGAAGCGCTGGCGATCATCGCGGAGGTCAAGCCGCGCCAGGCCTATCTGGTCCACCTCAGCCACGAGCTGGCGCACGAGGTCGCCAGCGCCGGGCTCCCGGCCAACGTGGCGGTGGCCTACGACGGCCTGCGCGTCTGCACCGAGCGGGCCTGGGAACCGCCTGTGCTACCATAGTTCGACTGGCCGGACGCGGCCGAGCCCCAGAGCACGAGGAGGCGCGATGGCGAACGCAGTTCAGCTCGAACCCGGTCTCTTCCTTCTTGATCTGAACTTCCAGGGCGTGCCCGGCGTCATCGGCTCGTATCTGCTGGCCGGCGACGGCGAGCTGGCGCTGATCGAGACCGGGCCGACCTCGACCATCGACGCGCTGCTGGCGGGGGTGCGCGCGGCCGGCTTCGCGCCGGAGGACATCACGAAGCTCCTGGTGACCCATATTCATCTGGATCACGCTGGGGCAGCCGGCGCGCTGATGCAGCGGCTGCCGCGTGCCCGGCTGCTGGTCCACCCGCAGGGCGCGCCCCACATGGTCGATCCAACGCGACTGCTGGCCAGCGCGGCGCGCATCTTCGGCGAGAACCTGCTGCCGCTCTGGGGCGAGTTCGTGCCGGTGCCCGCCGACCGGGTCGAGCCGCTGCCCGACGAGGCGCGGGTCCGTGTGGCCGGGCGCGAGTTGGTGGCGCTGCATACGCCTGGGCACGCCTACCACCACATCGCCTACTGGCAGCCCGAGAGTGACACGCTCTTCACCGGCGACGTGGCCGGCGTGCGCCTGGGCGGCGCGCCCTACGTGCGCCCACCGACGGTGCCGCCCGAGCTGGACCTGGAGCTGTGGCAGGAGAGCGTGACACGTTTGCGCAACGTCGCGCCCCGGCGGCTCTACCTGACGCACTTCGGCGGCTACGACGACATCGCCTGGCATCTCGATGACCTGCTGGCCCGCCTCTTCTTCTGGGCCGGTTGGGCCGGCGCCCGCTTGCAGGCCGAGCCGGACACGCAGACGCTGACGCGCGAGCTGGGGGAGCTGGGCGACGCCGAGATCGTGGCCAAGACCGGCCGGCAGGAGCTGGTGATGCCCTACGAGATCGCCACCGCCTACCAGATGACGATCGACGGCATGGCGCGCTACTTCAAGAAGCGCTGGGCGCCGCGCGCCGAGGACGGTTCCCGGTGAGCCCGGACGCTCCGGCCCGCCCCAGCGGACAGCCGTTCGACCCCCGGCCCCACCTGCGCCGGGTCGCCGGTCAGCGCGAAGCACTGCTCGACGTGCGCGGGCGGCTCCTCTGGTTGCGCGCCGAGCACCCCGAGGCGCGCGTCAGCACCGAGCACGTGCTGCTCGACGAGCAGCACGCCGTCTTCCGAGCCACGGTCGAGCTGCCGGCTGGCGCCCGCTCCAGCGGCTACGGCGCGGCCGCGGCGGCGGAGTCGAAGGACTACATCGAGCGCGCCGAGACGCGGGCGATCGGCCGCGCGCTGGCCGTGCTGGGCTTCGGCATCCAGTACACCGCCGATTTTGACCTGCTGGAGCCGGAAGCCGCGGCGCCCGTGCCCGTGCCCGTGCCCGAGTCCGAGTCCGAGCCCGAGCCGGTTCGGCCCGTACCCACTGCCGTCGAAGAGCCGGAGCCGGTGCTGGCGGAGAAACCGGCGGCCGAATCGCGCCCGGCAACGCCACGCGTGGCTGAACCGCCGCGCATTCGCGTGGTGCCGCCAGCGCAGGAGGCCGCGCTTGACCCCGAGCCGACGCCGCGGCCCGCGCCGGTTCAGGCGCCCGAGGCCTCACCGGCCGAGCCCGAGCCCTTCGACATGGCCGACTATAGCTGGAACGACTTCTGGCGCTGGGCGCGTCCCCTCGGCTACCGCAGCCGGACCGAGTTGGACGAGTTGCTGGGCGTCGCCACCGAGGAGCTGACCCCGCGCGAGGTGCGCCGCCTCCTGCTGCAACACCGCGGCGAGCAGGGGCAGGGGGTATAAGGGCTTCGGGCCCGCGCACCGGTTGTCATTGAATCGTAGGGGCAGGCCGCCGTGCCTGCCCTCGTTGCCCTGGCAATTGCCTTCACCACCGCCACCCACGTTTCCCATTTCCCCGTTGCCGCGCCGTGAGGGAGAAAGGGCAGACACGGCTCCGTTTGAGGTCTGCCCCTAGCGGAAATCGTCCCAGGCGGTGTCCGGGATCACGCCTCGCGCGGCGTGGCCGGCGCGGAGTGGTCGTGGATATGCGCCTCGCTGGCGTGGTGCTGCTGCTCGTGTTCCTGACTGTAGTCGTGGCTGTGGGTCAACTCGGCGTGATTGTGCTCGTGGGTGTGCCACGACGCCTCGTGCTCGAACTTCCCATCGCCGCTGTGGTGATGAGTCACGTGCCAGTGATCGTGGGTGTGCGTCGTGGGCGGATGGCTGTGGGTGCCCGATTTCCCTTCACCCTGCACCCGCTGCGTCGTCTGCTGCTCGGCCATGCGCGGCTCCCCTTTCGCGATACCACGGACCATGCCGGCGCGAGCGTGCATGTGCTGTGCCAACGCGCGTCAGCGCTCGCGCAGGGCGAGCAGGAGATCGCCGTAGCTGCCGGGAATCGGGAGCAGATCGGCGAGGCCGAGCCGGTCGCGCACCAGCCGGTGCTCGGCCTCGGCCGCCTCGACGGGCTGGCCGCCCAGAACCGTCTCCAGCTCGACGAAGCTGCCGAGCCCCTCGACCTCATCCAGGTGGATGCGCGTGGCGCCGAAGCGCCAGAGCTCCCGCCGCTTGCGCACCACCACCAGCACGCCCAGCGCCCGAACGAGCACCTCGCCGAGCGCGTCGGGCTCGGCCGCCGGCGCGAGCAGGTAATCGGAGTAGCGGCTGGCGGCCTCGTCGGGCCGGCGGTAGGCGATGAGGGTCGCCTCGCGCTGCCCGGCGATGCGACGCAGCTTGAGGCGGCCGTGCGGGACATCGAAGTAGGCGTCCGTCTGCTCCTGCACGCCGGCCGGCTCCGCACCGAGCATCCGCGCGCGCTCCCGCGCTGCCGAGAGTGCCGGCAGCGGCACCTTCAGTTCCAGGTTGCGCACCGGCCGCTCCTCTCCGCGTTCCCGTCAGCATAACGCGCTTCGCCCTTCAGTTTTGCGCGTGTGGACGCGGTTCGCCTTGTCAGGGCGGACCGAGACCGCTATCATGGGTGTGCTCTGAGATGCAGGGGGTTCGGAGGGTTCCCGGTGAACTGGCAGGCATTGCCCTACGCGGGGCCGCTCTTTCTGGCAGCGGCGCTCGGCGTAGTCGTCGCTGCCGTCGTGCAGCGCCGGCGCGACGCACCCGGCTCCGGCGCGCTCCTGCTGCTGGTGGCCAGCGGCAGCCTGTGGGCGGCTGCCTACGGAGCCGCCTACCTCAGCGCGGGGATGGGCGCCAAGCTCTTCTGGGCCAAGCTCGCCTACACCGGCGCGACCTGGACCCCGTTCGCCTGGATGATCTTCGCCTTCGTCTACACGCGCCGCGCCGGCTGGCTCACCCGCCGCACGTTTTTGTTGCTGGCGTTTGAGCCGCTGCTGACGATCGCGCTGCTCTGGACGAATCAGTCCCATCACCTCTACTGGACCAGGATCGCCCAGCCGGGCGCCGAACACTTTCCCATCCTCAGTCTGGGGCTCTGGTTCTGGGCGCACACCGTCTACTCCTACGTGCTGCTGGCGGTCGCCAGCTGGCCGCTGCTGCGTGTCCTGACCCACTCGCTGCGTCTCTTCCGGCGCCAGGCCACCGTCCTCTTGCTGGTGATCCTCGTTCCCTGGCTCGCCAATCTCCTCTCGCTGCTGCCACTGACGCCGGTTTCATGGCCCGACCTCACGCCCTACGCCTTCCCCATCGTCGAGCTACTGCTGGCGTGGAACCTTACCCGTTGGCACCTGCTCGATGTCGTGCCGGTGGCGCGCGATCTGAGCGTGCAGGGGATGAGCGATGGAATCGTCGTGATCGATCGCACGGCCCGCGTGGTCGATGTCAACCCGGCGGCTCAACGGATGCTCGGCTGGTCCAGCGACGAGCTCGGGCAGCCGGTGGCGGAGCTGCTGCTGCCCGACATGATGCGCGCCGTGCGACGGGCGGCCGGCAGCGACGCGGGCGTGGAGGTGCTGCTGGGCACGCCGGGTGAGGCGCGCCACCACGAATTGACGCTCTCGCCGCTGCGCGACCGCCGCGGCCGCCCGACCGGCCAGCTGTTGGCGCTGCACGATGTCGAGGAGCGCCACGCGCTCCTGGTCGCCGAGCAGGCGGCCCGGCGCGCGGCGGAGGCGGCGCAGGCGCGCCTCGCCTTCCTGGCCGAGGCCAGCCGGGTGCTTGGCTCGTCGCTCGACTACGAGGTGACGCTGCAGCGGGTCGCGCGCCTGGCCGTGCCGCGCCTGGCCGAGTACTGCACCGTCGACCTGATCCACGACGACCATTCGGTCTCACGGCTGGCGACGGCGGGCCGGGAGCCGGCGGAAGCCGGTTGGAGCGCGGCGGTGCCCTTGGTGGCGCGCGAGCGCCAGCTCGGCGTGCTGACGCTGATGCGGACGGACGGCGGCGGGGATCCGGGTGACGAGATGCTGCTGGCGGAGGAGCTGGCGCGCCGCGCCGCGCTGGCGATCGATAACGCGCGGCTGTATCGCGAGGCGCGCGCGGCGGTGCGCGTGCGCGAAGACTTCGTCACCACCGCCTCGCACGAGTTGAAGACACCACTGACGACGATCAAGGGTTTCACCCAGCTCCTCAACCGCCAGCTCCGCCAGGTCGAGGGCAATCCGGGCCGCCTCCCGCTCACGCTGGAGCGACTTACGGGGGAGGTCGCACGGCTGGAGGAACTGGTGCAGGGCTTGCTCGATCTCTCGCGCATTCAGGAGAGCCGGCTGGCGTTGCGGCCCGAGCAGTGCGACCTGACGGCCATCGCGCACGAGGCGATCGAGCGGCTGCAGCAGAGCGGCGCGGTCGCCTGCGAGCAACTGGCGTTGGAGGCAACCGAGCCGGTGGCGGGCGTCTGGGATCGCTTCAGGCTCGATCAAGTCATCACCAATCTCCTCTCCAACGCGGTGAAATACTCGCCCGCCGGCAGCCGGATCTCGGTGGCCGTGCGCCGGCTCGGCGAACACGCCGAGCTGGCGGTGCGCGATGCGGGGATCGGCATCGCGCCGGAGGAGCAGCCGGGTCTCTTCGAGCCGTTCAACCGGGGCGTTCAGGCGCGCAAGCTGGCGCCGGGGACCGGCCTCGGCCTCTACATCGCGGCACAGATCGTCCGCCAGCACGGCGGCACGATCGCGGTCGAGAGCGCGCCGGGCACGGGCAGCACCTTCGTGGTGCAGTTGCCCTTCACGGTGGCGCAGGGGGTGTCGCCCACGCTCGATGCGGACCCGACGGTGGGCAGTGGGGCCGCGGTGCTGCGGTGAGGCTGGGGTGGTGCCAATCAACAACGTTTTGAGGCAGGGCAAGACGGATCCTTCGACTGCGCTCAGGATGACAGGGTTAGCGCGGGGCGTACGACTACAGCCCGTCGTGGTCGTCGGCCCCTCCCTTTCCCTGTCATCCCGAGCGCAGTCGAGGGATCCGTCTTCAAGCGGCACCCAGCGCTGTCGAAGGCCCGCCCCTCGCCCACGCCGGCCCTACCGAATCGGTATCCCGATCAGTGACCACCAGGGGAGCGCCACCAGGTAGACCGCCACGACGCTCACCGTGAAGAGGATGAGACCCGCGCGCAGGAAGTCGAAGGGCGCGAAGAGGCGCGTGCGGTAGACGATCAGCGCGGCGGCGTTTTGCACCGGGTAGAAGGTCGTGGTCTGCACCATGATTCCGACCAGCAGGCCGACCGGCAGCGGATTCAGGTTCACCTTGAGCGCGACCGAGGTCAAGAGCGGGATCAGGATGCCGAGCGCGCCGGAGCGGTTCGGCAGGACCACGTTGACCACCAGCACAACCGCGATCATCACCAGCAGGAGCAGCCAGAGCGACAGATTCTCCAGCGACACGTGGCCGACGAGTTGGGTCGCCAGCCAGCTTGCCGCGCCGCTCGTCTCCAGCGCGTGCGCGATCGAGAGCGAGCTGGCGGTGACGAAGAAGATGCCCCAGGGGGATGACAGCTCGAACTCGCGCCAGTCGAGCACGCCGATGCCGGGCGCCAGCAGCACGACGGCGCCGATCAGCGCCGGGATCACCGGGTCCCAGCCGGTCAGGAAGTCGCCCAGCCAGAGGAGCGTCATCGTGCCGATGATCAGCGCGGCGCGGATCTCGGCGGGCGTCCAGGGACCGGCCTGCGCCGCCGCGAACTCGGGCGCGGCACGCACCCGCGGCGCGGGCCGTTGCCAGAGGTAGTAAAGCGTGCCGGTGCCCAGGATGATGGCGTAGTTCGGCACCGCCATATAGACGAACCACTGCCCCCAGCTCATGCCGCCGAGCAGGAAGGCGGTCGTGATCGGCGCCACGCCGCCGGTCAGCACGGCGGTCGAGCCGATGACCTGTAGCTGGCCGAGGCCCAGCCCGACCAGCCGTGCCAGCGTGTCGCCGCGCCGAATGCCGTAGCGCCGCATGACATGCTCGTAGGCCGGGACCAGGATGGCGTTGCGGGTGGTGGCCGAGGGGACGGTAATGGCGAAGGGCGGGATGAAGAGGACGAGCTGGGCGTAGAGCCGGCGCGTGCTGCCGCCGGTGCCGGCCACCAGCAGCCGCGCCAGCCGCGCCGCCAGGCCGCTCTTGACCGTGGCGGCGGCCACCACCAGCGTGCCGAGCAGGAAGTAGGGCGCGCCGAGCTGGAAGCCGTAGAGCGCGCTCTGGGTCGCCTTGGATGAGCCGCCTGGTCCGAACATCGCCAGCAGCCCAACCACCAGCAGAGAGGTCACAGCGATGTTCAGCCCCTCGCCGATCCAGAGCACCAGCGCCAGGGTGATGATCGCCATGACGCGGTGCGCCCAGGGGCTGGCGCCGTGCAGCGGCGTCACCAGAACCACCCCTGCCAGGATGAGCCCCAGCGCCAGCACCACAAGCGTGCGCCGCGCCGACGCGCCGGCCTCGGCGGGCGGCTCGTCAAGCCGGGGCTTCTCTTCCTCCGCTAGACGCGCCATCGCGCCCCTGCCGTTCGTCTCCATGCCGCGCTCACGCGCCGGGTCCAGGAAGTGGCTCGATCGGGAGGTCGGCGCGGCTGCCCCACTCGGCCCAGGAGCCGTCGTAGACCTTGACCGACGGGTAGCCGAGGAGCTTGAGGACGACGTAGCTCTGCGCCGCCTCCACCCCATCGAGGCCGTAGACGACGACCGTCTTGTCGGGCGTGATACCCGCCGCCAAGAAGCGGTCACGGAGCGCGTCGGCGCTGACGTAGTAGGGCACGCGCCCGTCCTGCGTCAGCGTGTTCCAGGGGATCGGCACCGCGCCGGGGATGCGGCCGAGCCGCAGCCGCCCGTACCAGGTCTGCCGCAGCTCGTCCGCCGTGCGGTTGTCGACGATAGCGAGCGTGCCGTCGTGCAGGTGGGTCAGGATGTCGTTCGCGCCGATCAGGACGCTGTAGTCGAGCGAGAGCGGCAGCTTGCCGGCCGGGGGGCTGGCGCCGGCTCGGCTGAAGGCGAAGCCGGCCGTTTGCCAGGCCTGGCGCCCGCCGTCGAGCAGCCGGGCGCCCGCGAAGCCGTTGGCGCGCAGCACCCAGAGGAAGCGCGCGGCGTAGCGGTCGCCGTCGTTGTCGTAGAGGACCGCGGTGGAGCCCGGCGTGAGGCCGGCCTGCTGAATCAGGGCCTGAACACCGTCGTTTCCTACCATCATCCCATAGACGTCGTTGTGTACCTCGATCGTATCCTGCCACCAGAGGTGGACCGCGCCCGGCACGTGGCCGCTGTCGTAGTCGCGGATCGGGCTGAGGTCCACGATCCGCAGGCCGGGATCGTCCAGGTGGGCCCGCAGCCAGTCGGGGGTGACCAGGAGCTGGCCGCCGGGGTAGCTCTCCGGGGGATAGAGGGTGGTCGGCGCCAACGAGCGCCCCTGCGAGCAGCCGGTCAGACAGAGGACCAGCAGCAGCGCGAGCGCGGTGAGACGGTGATGGCGGCGAGACGGGCACACGGTGATCACAGCGGGCAACGATAGTCAACCGCCCGCGCGGGCGTCAAGGTGTGGCTGAACCGGTTTTTCAGGTTGCTTTCAGCTTTGGTTAAGAGCGAGTTCAGTGTGCGGACGGATGATGGCAGTGGTCGGGGAGGCAACTCCCGGGCCGGCCGAAGGAGCAGCGGGTGCAACGCCGCTTCAGTGTCACGGTTCTGGTCGGCGTCGCCGTCCTCTCCCTCGGCTTCGGAACCCTCGCGGGTGGCGCCGCGGGTGGACTGGCCGGGTATTGGGCCAGTGGCCGCCAGCCGGCAACGACGCCGGTGGCGGTGCGCAGCGTCGCCGCGACGCCCGATGACCCGGCGCCGATGCCCACCAGTGCAGCAAGCCCGACGGCGCAGCCGCCGGCCCCGCCGCAAGCGAGGGCGACTGGAACGGCTAGCGTCGCCGACGTGGTGGCGCAGGTGGCTCCAGCGGTGGTGACGGTTCTCAACAAGCAGGTGGCGCCGGGCGCAGCGCCCGGCAGCAAACCGGAGTTGATGGGAACCGGCACCGGATTCGTGATCGATACGGATGGGCACGTGGTGACGAACAACCACGTGGTCGAAGGAAGCCAGGAACTCTCGGTGATCTTCGCGGACGGCACACAGGCCAGCGCCAAATTGCTCGGCACCGACAAGTTTGCCGACCTGGCCGTGGTGCAGGTCGCGGGGCCGGTCAAGGCGACTCTCCCCTTCGGTGACTCCGCCGCGCTGCGGCCCGGCGAGCACGTGATCGCGATCGGCAGCCCGCTGGGCGACTACACCAATACCGTCACCGACGGCATCATCAGCGCCCTGCATCGCGAACTGGAGACCGGTGACGGCTTCAACATGGAAGACATGATCCAGCACGACGCGCCGATCAACCCCGGCAATTCGGGCGGACCGCTGCTGACACTGGACGGCAAGGTCGTCGGCGTCAACACGGCCAAGGTCGATCAGGCCGAGCCCGGCGTCGCGGCGGAGGGACTTGGCTTCGCCATTCCGAGCAGCACGGTCAAGGAGATCACCGACCAGATCATCGCCACCGGCAAGGTGGAGCGGCCCTATCTCGGGATCGTCTACGACACCATCAATCCGCGCCAGGCGAGCAGCGACAACCTACCGGTCGATCACGGCGTGATCGTCCGCGAGATTCAACCCGGCTCGCCGGCTGCCAGCGCCGACATTCATCCCGGCGACATCGTCACCAAGCTCGGCGACACGGCCATCGACGCCAGCAACCCGCTGGTCAACCTGCTCTTCCACCACAAGGTGGGTGAGGCAGTGCCATTGGAGATCTACCGCGCGAGCAGCAAGCAGACCTTGACTGTGACGGTCACGCTCGCGCCTAAACCTGACAACTCCTGACCCCTGGGCAGCGAGTCGCGCCGCTGCCCACCCCCTACTCTCCCCCTTATCCCGCAAGAGGCCCGGTCCACCAGACGGGCCTCTTGCCTTTTAAGGGCGAGTGGAACCGTCCATCGAAGACCGTGGTTGCCGCGTCAGCGCGGATGCTTCGACAAGCTCGGTAGTCCGACCAGCGTCATTCGTCCGGTCGCGTGACCCACGGCGGTGGCTGCCCTGGAGCCTGCGTGCCGCCCGGCGCGCGAGGCTGAAGCCACCGCGCTAGATCTTCGAAAGCCTGCTGAAGCAGGCTGGAGCGTATGAATATCTCACGCTGTCTATGGAATCCGACGCATTCATCCGACGGATCTCAGCCTGTTTCAACAGGCTTCGTCTGCTAGCGCGGCGGTTTCAACCCCGCGCGACCCCCGGCACTCGGCTCCCATCGAGGCCACTATAGTCCGTTCCAAATCGGACAAATGACGATGGTCCGAGTGCTGAGTGGTCCAACCGTCGTCATTCGTCGGGGTTCGAGACACCGATGATGGCTGCCCTGGAGCATCGGGGCCGCGCCTGAATCGGATAAGTCATGCTGGTGGAACTACTGAGCCCGACAGGGGGAGATAGGGGGCGCACAACGACGGCACGTCTTATTCGCACGCCCCTCCCTCTCCCTGTCATCCCGAGCGCGGTCGAGGGATCCGTCTTGCCTTACGATCCAACCTCGTCGCACGGCACCGCCCCTTCCTCACATCTCCCCTCAATCGCCCGGGGGCGCCGTTGCCGCCTCGACCCGCGCGCCGAAGCCGGTCGCTACCGCGCGAAGGGTGGCCCTCATGCCCGGCGGCATGAGCTCCGGCAGTGCCGCCGGTAAGGCGTAGGCCAGCGTGCGCCCGAACATTGGGGAGAAGAGGGCGGCTTTGATCCAGGCGACCTGCGACGGGTCCGGGTCGCGCATCTGGGTGAAGGCCAACGTGCTTTGATAGCTCGGCATCATGGCCTCGTCACGGGTGCGCTGGAACGAGCCCAAGCTCTCGTCCCAGTCCGCGCCCTGGAACCAGGCCTCCAGCGTCTCGGCTAACCAGAGCGCCTGCTGCAGCGCGTCGCCGATGCCGGTGCCGGTGCTGGGGTCCTTCAGATAGCCGGCATCGCCGGTCAGCACCCAGCCGGGTCCGTAGGGTTTGCGGAAGTAGTTCTCGATCCCCTTGGTGCCAATGAGCTTGCCGTCGAGCCGGGCGTTCCGCATACGCTGGTCCATGCCGGGGAGCGCGCTGATGTGCCGTTCGAAGACCGCCTGGGGATCTGCACGGATCTCGTCGAATTCCTCGGGCTGCACTTCCAGCGCGATGCAGTCCTCATCAGGCCGCATCGGGAAGATGAAGCCGATGCGGTCGTGCCCATAGAAGACCTCGACCGCCGGCTCCGGCAGCGGCTCCAGCCCGTGGTAGTGGCCGTAGTAGGCCGGCCGAATGGCCGGGACCGCCTCATACTCCTCGGCGCCGACCCACTTGGCGACCGACGAGTACTTGCCGTCGGCGCCGACCACCACGCGCGCCCGCACTTCGCGCTCGCCCTCCGACCCACGCAGCACCGCGCCGGCAACGCGCCCATCCTCCTCGACCAGCCGCTCGGCACGCGTACGCTGGGCAAACTCCGCGCCCGCCGCGACCGCGCGACGGGCCAGGATCGAGTCGAGCACGTCGCGGCGCGGCGCCAGGTGGTAGGCGCCGCCCGGCCCGGCCGGCCCCTCGAAGACGCAGTCGTCGACGTAGGTGCGGCTGCGCGTGAGGCGGCGAAAGCCAGCCGCCTCCACCTCCTCCAGCACGCCCAGGCGCGCCAGGAGCAACACCGAGCGGGCGCTCATGAAATGGGTCGACATCGTGTCGCTCGGGAAGTGGTCGCGATCGACCAGCAGCGCGCGCCTCCCCTGCTGCGCGAGCAGCAGTCCGAGGCTGGCGCCGGCGGCGCGGGCTCCGATGATCAAGGCGTCGTACTCCACGGCGTCATCCTCTCGCAAGTCGCGGGTGCCCATTCAAGAATGGCGCGAATCATACCGGAGTACGCTTGCGTCGTGAAGCTGGATTGGCGCATGCAGCCGTGTGCCGGGCAACCAAGGAGGGATGCCGCGTGCGGCATCCCTCGAGTCAGGTCCGTGCTGTGCCGGCTATTCGGTCGGCGGCACCTCGGTGTCACGCGCCTGCCGCAGCTCCTCCGCGGTCGGCGGCGTGCCCTTGCCCCGCTTGACCACGTTGACGTCGCCCTGGGTGTCGACGTCCAGGACCTCCTTCTTGACCTGTCCCTTGACCCGGCGTGTCTCTTCGACCGGACGGGTCTCGACGTTCACCTGTTCGTAGACCACCGGCTCCTTCTCCAGCTCGACCTTGTCCTTGTAGACCGGCACGGAGATATCCTGCTCCTGCCCGATCGGCTGGTTGGCCCGGCGGCCCTCCACCGGATTGCGCTCGACGATGACTTCCTCGCTGCGCACCGGGACGTCGACCGTCTGCTCGTTCGTCACCACGTCGGTTTGCAGGTTGACCTCGCCGGCCTTGACCCGCTCTTCGCGCGGCACCAGCCGCTCCTCGCGCAGATTGATGTCGCGCTCATCGGCCTGGTCCACCGGTCGGTCGGCGAGGCGCTCCGTGTCCGTCCTGGTGGTGGTCCGGCCGGTGGTCGTGGTCGTGCGGCCGGTGGTGACCGGCGGCTGGTCCCAGCCCTCCTGCTTCAGCTCGTCCTTGCTGACACTCAGGAAGACCTTATCATCGCGCGTGGAGCGTACATCCTGCATGGGGATGTAGCGCTCCGAGGGGAAGAAGAACCCCTTGGAGACGGTGAGGTAGTCGGGGTTGACTTCCTTGACGTCGCCGACCTTGTCGCCGTTGACGTCCATCACGTCCCAGCCCTGCTGGATGTCGGTGAGATTCAGGTTGCGATTGTTGCGATCCATCGTTTCCCCTTCGTTCGTTTCAGTCACGTGTCCGTCGTGCGGCGTCATCGTGTCCGAGGGCTCCTCCCTTCGTTGGGTCGCGGCGGCTCCGTTCCCGCGCCGGCCGGTCGGCCGAGCGGACGGTGTGTGTCGCCTAGCTCGACGAGGTCTCCCCGCGGCTCGATCCGCAGCTCCTCCCGGCGTGTCTCGCCGTGGAGGGACTCGACGTTACGCGAGATCTGTTCCCGCAGCGTCACTCGCTCGTAGACGACGACCGTCTTGCCGACCTGCAACAGCTCGGCACGCACCGGTAGCCGGGCGACCCAGCCGCCGTCCTCAGGTTCCACCCGCGCCTCCAATGGCAGGGGTGTCCCCGGCAGTGTCTCTTCGTCGCGGTGGGGAGCGCTGCTATGGCTGTTCATCCGTCCTGCCCTCCCCTAGCCGAGCATCTTCTTGAGCTTGTCGCCCAGGCTCTCGTTCTGATCGTCGGTGACCGGCTGCCTGGGGCGCCCGGCTGGTCGCGGTCTCGGAGCGGCCTCGGCTTCCGCTTGCGGCGCGTAGCGCTCGTGGACCAGGCCGGTCTGGTTGGGGTCGTGGACGACCGCGCGCTCGCGGCGCACCGGCTCCTCGATCGTCTGGTGCTCGGTGGCGCGGACGCGGCGCACGCGCAGCTCCTCCTTGAGCACCAGCCGCTTCACCACCGCGATCTGCTCCTCGTAGACCGGGATGACCAGCGTGCCGTCGTCCTCCCAGGGCGCGCGCCGCTCATCGACCGTTTGGCCGATCGGGACGTGTTCGACCACGACCTCTTCGCGCTGGGTCTCGACATCCAGGCGGCTCGGCACCTCTTCGACGACCGTGCGCACCTCGATCTCGCCCACCTGGCGCAGCTCCTTGTGCGGCACCAGGCGCTCTTCCTTCAGCTCGATCACCTGCTCGGCATTCGGCTGGGGCGGCGCGGCGGGCCGGGCGCCCGCCGTGGGCGTCTGGACACTCTGGAGCGGAACCTCTGGCGCTTCGGACTGGATCTGTGCCAGCGGCACCGCCAGGTGGACACCCTGCTGGTCGATCGCGCGGATGAGCCCGCGCGGCACCGCGCGCTCGGGCGGGTTGAGCGGACCACGCGTGATGATCAGGTAGTCCGGCTCGATCTTGGCCACGGATCCAACGCGCTGGCCGTCCAGTGCGAAGACATCCTGGCCGAGCACAAGGTTGCCGGCCGGCGCTTCGCTCCCGACAGGTTGCAGCGGTTCTTGCTCATGCCAGGTCATGCCATCGCCTTTCGCTCGCTCCGTGCGCGCCTTCGGCCCGGATGTTCCGATCGCCGGACCCGCGGCGCGATCATGGTCCAAACGCAAGTGGGATGCCTCGGGCAAGTAGTTGGTGGTTGGCACAACACATGCACAGCGATGATGCCGCGAAGCGCGGCTAAGGCGGTTAAGTAGGAGGTTCATGTGGGACTCTTGGATCAACTGCTCGGGAACGACCAGCCGCAGCAGAAGCAGGATTACCAGGACTTCATTAAGCGCTACGAGCAGGGCACGCCCGGCGAGGGCTACTCCGGCCAGGAGGTGCTCAACCGCTACCAGCAGGTGGCGCCGGAGCTGAATCAGCAGCAGTACCTCAGCGCGGCCGAGTCGGCCTTCGAGCGCATGTCGCCGCAGGAGCGGGCCGACTTCGCTCAGTACCTACAGCAGCAGGCGCAGCAGAACAACGTCAACGTGCCGCGCGAGTCCGCTCAGCACTACGCGCAGAATCCCGGCGCGCTGGCGCAGTTGACCAGCCAGGTCCATCAAGAGAAGCCGAGCCTGCTCGGCCAGTTGCTCGGCGGCAATAGCAGCCAGCTGAACAACCCGATCGCTAAGGCGGCGCTGGCCGGCATCGCGGCGATGGCCGCCAAGCGCTTCCTGGGTTAGCCGGCAACCGGCGGCTACAGGGGTATCTCCGTCGGCGGCGCGGGTAGCGCATTATAATGACCTCCGGCCGGCACGGGCCGAGTTGAGTGTACGCGCGTCGCCGCGTCACGCCCGGTCGCTTCCCGCCGTCCACGGAGGAGCATGAGCCGCAGCCACTCCCTCTCACTCGCCCGCGTTCCCGTCGTCCTGCGCCGCGTGCCGCTTGGCCGATCCGGAGCGCGTTCCCTCGTCCGCGCGCTGCCGCCCTGCCTGGCCGCGGTGGCCCTGCTGGCGCTCGGCTACCAGCGCTACGCCTGGGGCACGGGGCACGCGCAGGGGTACCAGCAGCAGGCCTACGCCCATCTCCGTTACTCCGACATCATCTGGCTCTACCTGCGCGATCATCTGGCGACGCACCCGGTGCCCTACCTCGACTACCGGCTGGAGTATCCCGTCCTGCTCGGCTTCTGGATGTACCTGCTGAGCTTCACCGGCAGCCTGAGCGCGTTCTTCGCCGCGAACTACGCCCTGCTGGCCGGCTGCGCGCTGCTGACGGTCGTGCTGCTCGGCCTGCTGGACGGCGCCGACCGCTGGCGGCTGGCCCTGGCGCCGGCCCTCGTCCTCTATACCGGCCTCAACTGGGACATGGCGGCCATCGCCGCGACCGTGCTCGGACTGGTCCTCGTCCAGCGCCGCCGCGACCGGCTCGGCGCGCTGGCGCTGACCGCCGGGGTCTGGCTGAAGCTCTTTCCGCTCGTTTTCCTGGCCGCCGTGCTCTGGCAGCGGCTGCGGCGGCGCGAGTTTCGCCGGGCGGGGGAGATCGCCGCGATCTTTGCCGGGGTCAGTCTCCTGCTGAACCTGCCGCTAGCCCTGGCCAATTGGTCGCGCTGGAGCTATTTCTTCACCTTCAACAACGATCGTGCCGGGAACGCCAATCTCTGGGTGCTCTGGTCCAGCCTGCCGGTCGAGCGCGGCAACTTGATCAGCCTGGGGCTGCTGGCGGCCGGCGGTCTGGCGCTGGTGGCGCTCGCCTGGCGGGCGCGCGTGGATGTGACGCTGCCGCTGGGGGCGGGGCTGCTGGTCTGGTGGCTGGCGGTCAACAAGATCTTCAGCCCGCAGTACGCGCTCTGGGTTTTCCTGGCGATGGCGCTGGTGCGCGCCGCCTGGCCGCTGTGGACCGCCTTCGCCGCGGCCGATCTGGGCCACTTTGGGATCTCCTGGCTGCTGCTCCACACCGCCTCGGTCGCCGGAGGCAGCGGTCTGGTCGGCTGGGAAAACGACGAGTTGCGCGAGCCGGTGGTGCTGGCCCTCGGCGCGCTGATGCTGCTGCTGGTGGTCGCGTGCGCGCTGCGGCTGTGGGGTGAGCGGCCCTCATCCCCCAACCCCTTCTCCCAAATCTGGGAGAAGGGGAGCAGGTTACGGCGGCTTCGTCGCCCCTCTCCCCGTATTGGCTCGAACGGAGCCGTCCGGCGAGGGGGCCGTCTCCGTGCGGGGAGAGGGCCCGTCCGCTAGAACCCGTAGCTGACGGTGACCGTGACGCTGATCTGCGTCTGGCCCGGCTGCACGGGCACCGATGAGGCGGCCGCGGTGGCTGCGCCGGAGCTGAACTCCTGCGGCGTCGGCGGGTAGGAGACGCCCTCACTGACCGCGATCGGCGGGCCGAGCGTCACGCCGGCCAACTGCGCCAGTTGCTGGGCCTTGGCATGCGCATCGTCCATCGCCCGCTGGCGTGCCTGGCCTAGCGCCGCGCTGGTGTCCTCGACGGTGAAGCCCACGCCCTGGACCTCGTTGGCCCCCGCGTCGATCGCGGCCTGCAGGACGACACCGAGCTTATCGACCGGCTTGATGCTGAACTGCACCAGGTCGATCACGGTGTAGCCGGTGATCGTCGACGAGTTCGGATCCTTCTGATCCCGATTGATCGAGATGTTGTAGATCACCGTCTTGATCTTGTCCTGGGATACGCCCTGAGCCTTGAGCGCGTTCTGGATGGCGGTCATGGTCTGCGCGGCCTGGTTCTGGGCGGCGGTCAGGTCGGCGTTCTGGACCTGAACGCCGAGCGTCGCCTGGCCGGTGTCCGGCGTGACCGAGACGACGCCCTGGCCGCTGACGGTGATGTTGTGCTCGCTGGGCGCGGTGTCGGCCGCGGCGGTGCGGTCGTGGTTCGACACGCCTCCTCCCAGCACGCCGATCAAGCCGGCCGAGACGATCAGCGCGGCGATTAGTCCGAGCGCCAGCAGCAGGCGGCGTGGATTGCTCATGGACTCTCCTCCTATGAGACTCAGCGCCGGCTCGGCGACGGCCAGAGGCGCGGCAGCGCGAGCAGCGCGATCAACGAGATGACGACGATGACCCCGAGCCCCAGCTCGAGCGGCCGCCAGAGCGCGATCCCGCCGGAGGCGGACTGTTGGCTGGTGCTCTGCGGCCCAGCCGGTGGGCCGCCGCTCGAGCGCAGGTCTGCCGCGGCAGCCGCGGTGGGCGCGGGGCTGGACGCGGCCGTTGCCGTCGGCTCCGGCGCGGCGGTCGGCGGCGCCGCCTGACCGCTGGCGGGCCGGGCCGAGGCGCCGGCTTCGGCTGCCGCCGGTGATGATGCGACCGCTGCCGGCGCGGCTGCCGGCGATGCTTCCGCCGCCTCCGCCGCGAAGGGCTGCGGCGTCGTGGTCGGCTCTGCCAGCGACGCGGCGCTCTTGGCCTCCGCGCTCGACGCCGCGCTCGTCGCGGCCGCGGCGGCGGTCGCGGCTTCAAGCGCCGGCGCGGGGGCTGAGCTCCCCGCTGACGACGCCCCCGACGAGGCAGAGATCGCCTGGGACGGCGCGGCGGCTTGCTGGCTGCGCCCGTGGACGATCAGGTCGCTGGTCACGACCACCACCAGCAGCACCGCCGCCAGCGCCGTCAGGCGCCGCAGCGCGGGCTGCCAGCGGATCGGCCAGGGCACGGGCGCCACCAGCTCCGGCCGGCGCACCTGGTCGGATGTTAGCCGAAAGGAGCGCGGCGGCTCCGGCAGCGGCTGCTCCTGCAGAAGCGCCGCCAGCGCGCGCAGCTCGGCCAGCGACCGGCGACACTCGGCGCACTCCGCCAGGTGCGCCCGCACCCGCTCCAGCTCGCGCGGGTCGGCGATCGCTCCGTCGAGGTAGGCGGAGAGCGTCTCTTCGGTCGCGTGCTGCCGCCCGCCGCCGTTTGGTCCTGTCTGTGGATCTCGCTCGCTCATCGCCGCCGCGCTCCCGGATCGTCGTCAAAATAGTGACGACCGATCCCCTCGAAAAGTTCCCGCGAGCGCTCGTCGGCGCGCAGGATGTCGCGCAGCCGGGCGCGGGCGCGGCTGAGGCGCGACTTGACCGTGCCAACCGCCACCTCGGTCGCGGCCGCGATCTCCTCGTAGTCGTAGCCGTGGACATCGGAGAGGAGGACGACGACGCGCTGCTCCAGCGGGAGCTGCTCCAGCGCGGCGGACAGGCGCGCCCCCAGCTCGCGCCGGGCGGCCTCGTGGAAGGGGTCCTCGGGCGGCGCTTCCAGGCTCCAGTTCGGCTCGCGCTCGCCCGGCTCGGCCTCCAGCGACCGCAGCGGGTGGCGCTGGGCGCCGCGCAGCAGGTCGTAGCAACGGTTGGTGGCGATGCGAGCCAGCCAAGCGCGCAGCGAGGGGCCGTGGTACTGCTCCAGCGCGCCATAGGCGCGGATGAAGGTCTCCTGCGCGGCGTCCTCGGCCAGCGCCGGCTCGCGCAGCAGGCGCAGGCAGATGGCGTAGACCAGCCGCTCGTAGCGATCGACCAGGAGGTTGAACGCCTCCAGATCGCCACGCCGTGCCGCGCTGACAAGCGTGTCGTCCGCCGGACCGGCCGTGAAGTCCGTCATCTCTCCCTCGAACCCTGTTGTCGCTCCGTCTTGCCGCGATTATGGCAGAGTCCTGTCGCCGCTGGCGGGATCGCCACCTTTGCACCGAAGGCTGTTGGTGCTTTCGGGTCATGTGGCGTGCGGTACATAGCGCCTACACTCGTCTCGGTGGCCTGGGGAACTCGAGAGGGAGGTGGGAATGGCCCAGCAGCAGATCGATCACTATCCGAACGCCGCACCGGCGCGACCGGGCCGTCAGCCCATCTCCGTGGTGCTGGTCGACGACCACGTCCTGTTCCGCCAGGCCCTGCGCCATCTGCTGGAGAGCGAGCCGGATATCCGCATCGTCGGTGAGGCCGGCACCGGCGACGCCGCGCTGGGACTCGCCGAGCAGAAGCATCCGGACGTGGTGCTGATGGATATCAGCATGCCGGGGATGGACGGCGTGGCCGCCACTCGCGATCTCAAGGCCGAGGATCCCGCGGTCAAAGTCATCATCCTCACCATGTTCGGCGAGGACGGACACGTCATCCGGGCGGTTCGCGCCGGGGCCGACGCCTACCTGCTCAAGAACACCGAGGCCACCAAGCTGGTCGACGCCATCCGGGCCGCCGCGCGCGGCGCCTCGGTCATCGAACCGCGCATGGCAGCCACGCTCCTGTCGGAGTTTCGCCGCATGTCGAGCATGCAGGACGACGACGGGCTGGCCTCGCTCACCGAACGCGAGATCGAGTTGCTGCGTCTGGTAGCGCAGGGATTGAGCAACAAAGAGATCGCCTACAAGCTCAAGCTGGCCGAGAGTACGATCAAGAACCGCCTCTCAATCCTCTTCGAGAAGCTGGACGTCAAGGATCGCACCCAGGCCGCGATCTACGCGCTGTCACACGGCTTGGTTACCCGGCGAGAGTAGCGTCTCGCGCCGCCGGGGCACGCGGGCCGGGCACGCCAGCCAGAGGGAGCGTGAAGCGCAAGGTCGTGCCCCGCCCCGGCTCGCTCTCCACCACGATGGTCCCCTGCTGCGCCTCGACCAACTGAGCCACAGCGAAGAATCTCCTCTTTTACTATCCGGCGCGCTACGCGATATCAGTGCCCCACAACGGGGAGCCGGATGCGCGAGGGCGAGCTCGCGCCGTGATGGATGGTGTTGGTCGCGACGCGCGGCTCGCCGAGTGACTTGAGCGGGCCGAAGCGGTTCATGCTGCGCGCGAACCAGGGGAAGTCGCTGCTGGTGACCGTCACGCGCAGGCGATGTCCGGGCAGGAAGGCGTGGTGAGTGGGCCACAACTCGACGTCGAAGCGCGTGACTTCGCCCGGCGTGAGCGGTTCCGGCGCCGCCAGCGATCTTCGATACGAGGCGCGTAGGCAGCCCTGCGACACCTTGAGCGAGCGTCCTTCGGGCGTGAGGTCGGTGAGCTTGACATGCCACTCCGTATCGTCGCCGTCGCTGGATGCGAACAGCTCGAGGTGCGGCCAGCCAGAGATGACCAGCTTCTCGCTGAGTGGCTCGCTGGTATACACGAGCACGTCCGGACGCGCCTCGACGGCGGTCTGATCGAGCGGCGGGTTTTCGGCCGGGTATTGCAGCACATCGAGCTGCGTCGGCGCCGGATCGTTCGGGTCGTACAGGTAGGCGCGGCTGGGTTCGCTCGCGCCGGGCGGCGTGCTCGTGAGCCGCCCGTCGCTCCCATCGAAGCGCAGGAACAGCGCCTGCTCGTTCGCGGCGAGCGGCCAGTGACCCGACTCGATCCAGTCGTTCGTCCCCGGCTCGAACAGGCGCACCTTCGCGTCGCCGGGCACGCCGTTATCGATACCCTTTAGCCAGTGGTCGAACCAGCGCAGATGAATATCGTCCATCTCGATGGCCGCCTCGCGGCCGAACTCGACGCCGCCGTAATTGGCGCTCGGGTGACGCGTGCCGACGTGGCTCCACGGTCCGACGAGCAACCGCTGTTGCTCGCGTGCGGGCGACTCCCGCACCATGTGCTCGTAATGGTGAAAGGCTCCCAGCAAGTCTTCCAGATCGTACCAACCGGTCACATGCAGGCAGGGAATGTCGATCTGGTCGTAGCGCCCGTCGAAGCGGATCGACTGCCACAGGTCATCGAGCCGGTCGTGGTCCATCATGTCGCGCCAGGTCGGACCGCTCGGGTCGATGAAATCGCCGATGGCATCGAGCGGCACGCGGCGCAGCACCTCATCCCAATCGACGTGCCGCGCCCGGTAGCGCTCGGCGATGCGGCGGCGCACGGCGAAGACCCACCAGCCGAAAAAGAGCTGGAAGCAGCCGTTGGTGTAGGGAATCTCCTGCTGCCAGCGCCCGGCAGCCGAGTTGGATACCATGCAGACGAGGTGTGGCGGCCGTTCCGAGGCGGCTGCCCACTGCGTCCAGCCCATGTAGCTGAGGCCGGTCGTGCCGACCTTGCCGTCGCACCACGCCTGCGACGCGACCCACTCGATGACGTCGTGGCCATCGGCCGGATCGTCGAAGAAAGCGCGCCACTGGCCCTCGGACTTGCCCCGGCCGCGACAATCGACGGCGACGAACGCGTAGCCACGGCCCTGGTAGAGTGTCGCCTCGTCCGCGAGCCCCGTCTTGTCGTAGGGTGTGATCTCGACGATGGCGGGCGCCGGCGCCGCGTCAGCGCTGGAATCATCCACGGGCAGATAGACACTCGCGGCAAGCTCCACCCCATCCCGCATCGGGATCCCAATCTCGAACGGGTGCGGCAGCCCGTCCTCGGTGACTCGACCGCGCTCCATCGCCCGCTCGAACGGGGTCTTGTCCGCTGGCCTACCTGCTTCCATGTCACCCTCCCGATGTGCCCCATCATCTTGAGCCCGTTTGTGCTGAGCCTTCACCAATTTCGGGGAGATCGCCGCGGGGTTGAGGTGGGAATCACCCACATGCGAGGTGGCAAATGGGCTACCGCACCAGATCGAGCCACCTGCGCCAGTTCGGCTGCGGGTCGTGGTGCCGCGCCTGGTTGGCCTCGGGGGCCGGTGCCGGCGTGGCGCTGGCCTGCCAGCGGATCAGGAGCACCGTCTCGCCGGGGTGGGAGAGGTTGAGGTCGCGGCGAGCGCTAGCCTCGACGTCGGAGAGGTACTGGGGCGAGGCATCGCGCTGCACCCGCGCTTGCAGGTCCGTGTTCTCCGCCTCCATGGCGGTGACGGTCGCCTGGCGGGCCGCGACCTCGGCCTGGAGCTGGCGCGACTTCCAGGCCTGGTTGCCGAAGGCCACCACGAAGTAGAGCCCGACCGCCAGCACCACGGCCACGACCAGGCGGCCGCGCCACTGTCCAAACCAGGAGCGGGCGAGCCGTGCCGCGTGGGTCATGCCGCGCTGGTCCGATCGTCGGCGGTCTCCGCCGCGAGCTCGGGCCGCCGCAGGTGCCAGCCGCTGGCCTGCTCGTAGGCGTGCGCCATGCGCAGGATCGTCGCCTCGTCGAAGGCGCGCCCCATCAATTGCAGGCTGACCGGCAGCCCGTGGGCGAAGCCGCAGGGGACCGCGATGCCGGGGATGCCGGCCATGTTGGCCGGGATGGTGAAGACATCCGACAGGTACATCTGGATCGGGTCGGTGGTGCGCTCGCCGAGGCGGAAGGCGACCGTGGGCGAGGTCGGCGCCACGATGGCGTCGACCTGCTCGAAGGCGCGGTCGAAGTCCTGCTTGATCAGCGTGCGGACCTTCTGCGCTTTGACATAATAGGCGTCGTAGTAGCCGGAGCTGAGCGCGTAGGTGCCGAGCATGATGCGGCGCTTGACCTCCGCGCCGAAACCCTGGCCGCGCGTCAGTAGGTAGCTCTCCAGCAGATTGTCGGCCGGCACGCTATAGCCGTATTTGATGCCGTCGTAGCGCGCCAGGTTGGCGCTCGCCTCGGCGGGGGCCACGATGTAGTAGGTAGCCAGCGCGTACTTGGTGTGCGGCAGGCTGACCTCGACCAACTCGGCGCCCAGCGCGCGCAGTTGCTCGATCGCCTCGGCGACCGTGCGCTGCACCTCCGGATCCATCCCCTCGATCTGGTACTCGCGCGCCACGCCCAGGCGCATGCCACGCAGGTCGCCACCGAGGAGCGCGGCGAAGTCGGGCAGCGGCACGTCGACCGAGGTCGAGTCGTTAGGGTCGACTCCGCCGATGGCCGAGAGCAGCAGCGCGGCGTCCTCGACCGTGCGCGCGAAGGGGCCGATCTGATCGAGGCTGCTGGCGAAGGCGATCAGGCCGAAGCGCGAGACCCGCCCGTAGGTGGGCTTCATCCCGACGACGCCGCAGAAGCCGGCCGGCTGGCGGATCGAGCCGCCGGTGTCGGAGCCGAGCCCGAGGATCGCCTCGCCGGCCGCCACGGCCGCCGACGAGCCACC
This sequence comes from Thermomicrobiaceae bacterium, assembly GCA_035693105.1. Taxonomy (GTDB): domain Bacteria; phylum Chloroflexota; class Chloroflexia; order Thermomicrobiales; family Thermomicrobiaceae; genus DASSHC01. The sequence goes on from DASSHC010000187.1 coordinate 32,948, forward strand.
GCTGGAGCCGCCGGGCACGTAGTCCAGGTTCCAGGGGTTGTGCGTCGGGCCGTAGAACGAGTTTTCGGTCGAAGAGCCCATGGCGAACTCGTCGGTGTTGGTCTTGCCGACGAAGACGGCATCCTGCGCCCGCAGCCGGGCCACCACGGTGGCGTCGTAGACCGACTGGTAGTGGCCGAGCATGCGTGAGGCGGCCGTGGTCGGCGCGTCGACGGTGCAGAGGATGTCCTTGAGCGCCACCGGGATGCCGGTCAGGGGCGCGCTCTCGCCGCGCGCGATGCGCCGGTCGGCCCGGCGCGCCTGCTCGCGCGCCACTCCGTCCATGACGTGGATGAAGCTGTGGACCGCCGGCTCCAGTTGCTCGATGCGCGCCAGGTGGGCCGCGGTCAGTTCCTCGGCGCTCAGCTCGCGCCGGTCGAGCCTCCGGCGCGCCTCGGCGGCGGTCAGCTCAGTGAGTTCGCTCATCGCTGGTCTCGCTCTCAGGACGTAGGACTCACGATTCTTCGAGTACGGCGTTGACCTTGAACATCTGGTCCTCGGTCTGCGGGGCGTTCTTGAGCACCGCCTCGACCGGGAGCGAGGGGCGCACCTCGTCGGCGCGCATGACATTCTGCAGGCTGATGACCTGGGCGGTGGGCGGAATCGCGGCGGTGTCCAGCTCCTCCAGCGCCCGGATGTGCTCGAGGATCGAGGAGAGCTGCTCGCGCATCAGCTCGCGCTCCTCGGCGCTCAACCCGAGCCGGGCGAGCATGGCGACGTGGTCGACTTCCGCGGGAGTGAGCGTCATAGCTGGGACCCTTCAAGCGTCGGTGCGCGCGGCCGCGGGCGCGTCGATCCGTGCCGCGGTGGCACCGGGCGAGTGTAGCACAGGCAGGGGGCCCCTACCAGGAACCATCGTCCGTACGCGATGACGAAGCTTGCCGGGGCCGGGTGCTAGAATCAGCGCGTCGAGTGAACCGTGGGAGGAGCGACGTGCCGCGAGGCGCCCCCACCGTCAGAAATCGAGCCGAGCGGTCGTGCCTGCTGGCGCTGATCCTGGCGCTGCTGCTTTGCCTGCCGGCCTGCGTGGATGATCTCGATCAGAACGCGATCGAGCCGGGGCAGGAGCTGACACCGACGCCGACGGTCGCCGCGGTGGCCTCGCCGCGGCCGCTGCCTCACGCCGCGCCGGTTAGCCTGCCGGCGCGGCGGCGCATCTACTTCACCCAGCGCGGCGACCTCTGGCAGCTCCCGGTCGACAGCGCGGCCGCGCCGGTCGTGCGCGACAAGCGTATCCTGGCCTTCGCGCCCTCCCCCGACGCCAGCCAGGTCGCGGTGGTGTTTCAGGGTGACACCGGAGCCGAGGAATTCGCCGTCGTGCGCGACGACAGCTCGGTGGCGCTGCACCTGCCGCTGGTCGATCAGGCGGGCACGCCGATCGCCGGGGCGGCTGGGGTGAATGCGCTGGCCTGGTCGCCGCGGGGAGACAGCATCGCCCTGGCGCGCGACGACGGCTCGATCAGCATCGTGGGGATCGACGGTACGGTGCGCCGGCTGGCTCCGGCTCACGCCGGCGGCCACCCCGGCGCGCTGGCCTGGTCGCCCGATGGGCAATCGCTCCTCTACCTCGACCCGGCGCTGCGAGCGAAAGCGGCGTCGCTCTACGCCGTGCCACTCAGCGGCGGCGCGCCGCGGGCGCTGGCCGAGAGCGGCGGGGGCGAGCGCCCGGTGCTGGCGGCCGCCTGGCTCGACGCGGCCAGCCTCGTCTACGCCCAGAGCAAACCGGGCGACATTCCGCACGGCGGCGATCTCTTCCAGGTCGATCTCGCGGGCGGGCGGCCCGCCCTCCTGGTCAGCAGCGGGCAGTTCGCGCCGGTGGCCGGCGTGATGGCGCTGGCGGTCTCGGAGAACAGCCGCTGGCTGGCCTTCACCGTCTTCGTCCCCGGCGACGATCAGCCGCGCTTCCAGGGGCTCTGGCTGCTCGATCTGAGCACCAACCGGCTGCGGCAGATTCCCACGGCGTCGGGCGCGGCGGTCACCGATCTCTGGTGGGCGGCCGGCGTGCTGCTCTATCGCGCGGTCGACGAGGCGAGCTCGACGGTGGCCGGGGTCTACACCGGCACCGAGGCCTTCGCACTGTACCAGTACGACCCCGCCACCAACGCCCCGGTCGAGCGCTACCGGTTCAGGGAGCCATAGGGACGGATGCGCCCTCACTACGGGGGCCGCCGGCTCGTCAACGAACGCTTGTAGGGGCGGCTCCCCGTGGCCGCCCTTGTTGTCCGGCGCATCGGCAATGGGTCTATGGGGAACGTGGGCGACGCACGTAAAGTCCAGCGGTG
>DASSHC010000188.1:0-3121 GCA_035693105.1 Thermomicrobiaceae bacterium
GGCGTCGAGCACGCCATCCTGCACCTGATGTACGCGCGCTTCTTCACCAAGGCGATGCGGGACCTGGGCCTGGTCGACTACGACGAGCCCTTCGTGCGCCTGCGGAACCAGGGGATCATCCTGGGCGAGGACAACGAGAAGATGTCCAAGAGCCGGGGCAACGTCGTCGACCCCGACGACCTGGTGGCCGAGCTGGGCGCCGATGTGGTGCGGCTGTACTTGATGTTCATCGGCCCCTGGGAGCAGGGTGGCCCCTGGAACTCGCGCGGCATCTCCGGCATCGAGCGTTTCGTGCGCCGCGTCTGGTCGCTGGTGCAGGAGACGGCCGACAACCCGGCGCCGGAGGACGCCAGTGCCGATGCCCGCGAGCTGCGCCAGATCACGCATCGCACGATCAAGGCGGTGACCGAAGACATCGAGAACTTCCGGTTCAACACCATGATCGCGCGGCTGATGGAGCTGCAGAACGAGCTGGCTCCGCGCAAGGAGACACCTGTCGTCTCGACAAAGGCCTGGCGCGAGGCGCTGGAGTCGATGACGCTGATGCTGGCGCCGATCGCGCCGCACCTGGCCGAGGAGCTGTGGCAGCGGCTGGGCCAGCCCTACAGCGTGCACCAGCAGCTGTGGCCTACGTTCGACGCGGAATTAGTGCGCGAGGAGCTGATCGAGCTGCCGGTGCAGGTCAATGGCAAGGTGCGCGATCACCTGGAGGTCCCGGTCGACATCAGCGAGGAGCGCGCGGTGGAGCAGGCGCTGGCCAGCCCGCGCGTGGCCGAGATCACCACCGGTAAGCAGGTGCAGCGCGTGGTCTACGTGCCTCGGCGCCTGATCAACATCGTGGCACGGTAGGGACGCACGCTCCCTCACCTCCAGCCTCTCTCCGGACGGAGCTAATGCTGGGAGAGGGGCGAAAAAGGAACGTGTGTAGGGGCAGACCTCCGTGTCTGCCCTGTCTCCCTTTCAACATGGCGACAGGGAAACTGGGAAACGTAGGGCGGCGCACAGGAGGCGCGGCGGTAGGCCACGAGGGCAGACCTCCGTGTCTGACCCTACAATTCAACGCGGCGCGTATGCCTGCCGCCGAGGGGTTGCCGGCCGTTGCAGCGATGAGATTGGAGAGCGCCTTGCAATTCGAACCGTTCGCGCTCGAGCGCTGGATGACGACCTGGGAGACCGAGGTCGACTACGACCTGGCCGAGAGCGGGATCAAGCCGCTGACGGTGCGCGAGCTGCTGGAGCTGGCCGGCGGCGAGCCGGCGCTCGACCGCTTGCTCGACATCTCGCTCGGCTATAGCGAGGCGCGCGGTACGGAGGAGCTACGCTCGATCATCGCCGGCCTCTACCGCGATACCGGCCCGGACAACATCCTGGTGACGACCGGCGCGATCGAGGCCAACTTCCTCCTCTTCAGCGTGCTGGTCCGGCCCGGCGACCACGTGGTGGTAGTGCATCCGGCCTACCAGCAGCTGCAGAGCGTGCCGCGCGGGCTGGGCGCCGAGGTCGACCTCTGGCCGCTGCGCCCGGAGCACGACTTCCGCTACGAGCTGGACGTGCTGGAGCGGCTGGTGACGCCGCGCACCCGGCTGCTCGTGATCAACTCGCCGCACAACCCAACCGGCGCCATCCTGACGCAGGACGAGCTGGAGCGAGTCTACGCGCTCGCCGAGCGAGCCGGTGCCTACATCCTCAGCGACGAGGCCTACCGCTGGCTGGAGCTGCCCGGCGGCGAGCCCTTCGCCGGACCGGCGCGCGACCTCGGCCCGCGCGGCCTCAGCGTCGGCACGCTCTCGAAGCCACTAGGGTTGCCGGGGCTGCGGCTCGGCTGGTTGACCGCGCCGGAAGAGATCGTGGCGGCCTGCTGGCGTCAGCGCGACTACATCTCGCTCAGCCCGGCCAAGATGAGCGACTACCTGGCGACGCTGGCGCTGCGCCACCGCGAACAGATCTTCGCGCGCACGCGCGGCATCGTGGCGCGGAATCTGGCGACGCTCAACCAGTGGCTCCGTGAGCGCGAGGGGGTGGTCGGCTGGGTGCCGCCGCGCGGCGGGCTGCTGGGGCTGCTGCGCTACGACATCGACGTCCCTTCGGCGGAGCTGGCCGACCGGCTGGCGGGCGAGGCGAGCGTGATGCTGGCCCCCGGCTCGGCCTTCGACTTCGAGCACCACCTGCGCATCGGGCTCGGAGCCGACCCGGCCCTCTTCGCCGAGGGACTCGCGCGCGCCACGCCGGTTATCGAGGCGGCGCTGGCTGAGCGCGGTCAGCGCTGAAGGAAGAGATAGGCCAGGTAAGCGAAGACCTCGCGCACGACATAACGTTGCTCGGTGGCGCTGCCGGGCCGGATCGGACTGGTCTGGGTGGGGGAGGAGAGCGGCTGTAGGCCGAGATCGCGCGCCATCTGGTCCACGCGGAACATGTGGAAGGGATCGCTGACCATCAGCGTGCGCGTCTTGCCATCTTTCGCCAGCAGTTGCTGGGTTTCCCGCAGGCTCTCGATCGTGCTGCGCCCGCCGACCAGCTCCATCGCGCCGGCGGGTATGCCGCGCCCGCGCAGGTACATCTGGCCGGCCTCCGACTCAGAGTAGCGGTCGCCGGGAGCCGCGCCACCGGTCAACACGATCAGCGGCGCCTTGCCCGCGCGGTAGAGATCCGCGGCATGATCGAGCCGGGCCTGCAAGTCGGGGGTCGGCTGGCCGTCCCACTGCGCCGCGCCGAGCACGACGATGGCGTCGGCTGGCGCTGTCTGATCCTGGCGGGCGGCATGCATCACCGCCGCGTAGAGGAAGACGGGCGTCAGCACCACGGCCGCCAGGATCAAGAGGAGCATGGTGGCGCCGATGACCAGCGCCCAGCGACGCATCGAGCGCGGCCGCTTGCGCTCGTACGTTCGCGGCTTGATTGAACCGGTCAGCGATCGCGGATTACTTCGGGCCATGCATCAGATGGTACACCACGGCTGCCGGTAATCCCACGTCTTTGGCATACTAGGGACATGGAGATGTCGAACATCCGTTCTGGCACCATCACCGCGATCGAGACCCAGGCGCGTGACCCGGAGCGTCTCAACGTCTTCATTGACGGCAGCTTCGCCTTCGGCGTCGACCAACTGGTGGCGGCCGAGCAC
>DASSHC010000189.1:0-8428 GCA_035693105.1 Thermomicrobiaceae bacterium
GATACTTGTAGCCACCGCGATCGAACACCACCTGATCGATCCCGAGCGCCTTGGCCCGCTCACCGACCACGTTGCCGACGATCTCGGCCTGAGCCGTCTTGCGCGGCTTCTCCGCCTCCGGATAGCGCTCGCGCACCGCAGCCTCCAGCGTCGAGGCAGCCGCCAGTGTGTGCCCGGCAGTGTCGTCGATCACCTGGGCATAGATGTGCTCGTTGCTGCGGAACACATTCAGGCGCGGCCGCTGGGGCGAGCCGCTCACCTTGGCGCGCACGCGCAGGTGCCGCCGCTGGCGCGGCGAGAGGCGCCGCTTGTACTGATACCCGATCTTCATGCGTCTATCCTTTCGGCGGCCATCGGCTGGTTTTCGTCCCGCTGGACGCTGCCAGACCGGCTCCGCGTCAGTCGTGTTACTTGCCGACCTTGCCGGCCTTACCGGCCTTGCGCCGAACCCGCTCACCGGCGTAGCGCACGCCCTTGCCCTTGTAGGGCTCCGGCGGCCGCACGCGGCGAATCCGCGCCGCCTGCTCGCCCACGAGCTGCTTGTCGATCCCGACCACGCCCAGACGCGTCGGAGTCTCCAGCACGAAGGTGATTCCTGGCTCCGGCTCGACGCGCACCGGGTGCGAGTAGCCGAGGCTCAGCACCAGTGTCGTGCCCTCCAGGGCGGCGCGATAGCCGACTCCCTGGATCTCCAGATCCTTGCGGTAGCCCTGCGTGACCCCTTGCACCATATTGGCGATCAAGGTTCGGGTCAGGCCGTGCAGCGCTCGGTACTTTTGCTCGTCCGAGGGACGCTGAACCAGAATCTTACCATCCTCGCGGATCACCTTCATCTCCGGCACGATCCGCTGGGCCAACTCGCCTTTCGGTCCGGTGACCTTGACCAGACCCGGCTCGACGTTGACGTCGACACCGGTCGGCACCGCGATCGGCTGGTTTCCTATACGAGACATCGCTCTACCTCCGTCGTGCTCCCGCCGCGCCCGGTGCTACCAGACCGTGCAGAGCACTTCGCCACCGATCCCGCGCCGCCGCGCTTCCTGGCCGCTCAACACGCCTTCGGGAGTGCTGACGATGGCGGTGCCGAGTCCGCTCTTGACCCGCGGGATCTCGTTCTTGCCCACGTAAACGCGCAGACCCGGCTTCGAGATCCGCTTCAGCTCGCGGATCGCGTGCCGCCGGTCATTGCCATACTTCAGCTCGACATGCAGCAGCGAGAACGGCTTGCGCTCTTCCACCCAGTACCCCGCGATGTACCCTTCATCCTTCAAGATGTGGGCAATCGCCATCAGGATCTTGCCGGCGGGCATGGTCGTTTCGGTCTTCCGCGCCATTCCGGCGTTGCGGATCCGGGTCAACATGTCCGCGATTGGATCATTCACCGTCATTGCTGTCTATTTCTCCGCTCTCCGCTGGCCCTACCAGCTCGACTTCGTCACGCCGGGCAGCTTGCCGGTACTGGCCAACTCGCGGAAGCAGATCCGGCAGACGCCGAATTTGCGCATGTAGGCGCGCGATCGGCCGCACAGCTTACAGCGGTTGCGATGTCGCACCGCGTATTTCGGTGGCCGCAGCGACTTTGCGATCTGCGACTTCTTCGCCATCTCTTCTCCTTAGGCTCAACGCTCACGCTTCGCGGAACGGCATCCCGAGGAGTGCCAGCAAGCGGCGCGCTTCCTCGTCCGTTTTCGCGGTGGTAACAATGCTGACTTCCATACCACGTACCCGGTCGATCTTGTCGTATTCGATCTCTGGGAAGACGAGTTGCTCCCGCAAGCCGAGCGTGTAATTGCCGCGCCCATCGAAGGAGCGCGGCGACAGCCCGTGGAAGTCGCGAATGCGCGGAAGGGCCGTCCCGACCAGCCGGTCGAGAAACTCATACATCCGGTCGCCCCGCAGCGTGACCATAGTGCCGATCGGCATCCCCTGGCGCAAGCGGAAGGCCGCGACCGATTTCTTGGCACGCGTCACCACCGGCTTTTGCCCGGAGATGGTCGCGAGATCTGAAGCCGCCGCGTCGAGCGCGCGGGCGTTATTGACCGCTTCGCCCAGCCCGATATTGAGCACGATCTTCTCGAGGCGCGGCACCTCAAGGACGTTGCGGTAGCCGAACTCGCGCATCATCTCCGGCACGACCTCGGTGCGATAGCGCTCCTTGAAGCGTGGTACTGACATCGGCTTCCCTCACTCTATCGCTGCGGCCGCGGCTGCGCGATGGTCGCGTTACACTTCTTGCAGTAACGCTCCTTCTTGCCCGTCTCGTTGATCCGAAATCCGACCCGCGTCGGCTGCTCGCACGCCGAGCACCACAGCATCACGTTCGACACGTGCATCGGCGCTTCCATCTCGATGATGCCCGCCTGCTGCACCCCGGGAACGGCGCGCTGGTGCTTCTTGACCAGGTTCACGCCTTCGACGATCACGCGATCCTTGCGCGGCATGTTCTGCCGCACTTTGCCCCGTGCGCCGCGATCTTTCCCGGCGATCACGACGATCTCGTCGCCGCTGACAATCTTTTCCGCCATCGTTCCTCCCTCGCCTCAGACCCGCCTACAGGACTTCCGGTGCGAGCGAGACGATGCGCATGTATTGCTTGTCGCGCAGCTCGCGGGCGACCGGGCCAAAGATGCGCGTTCCCCGCGGGTTGCCCTGCGGCGTAATCAGCACGGCCGCGTTATCGTCGAACCGAATGTGCGAGCCGTCCGGGCGGCCAAACTCCTGGGCCGTCCGCACCACCACGGCGCGGACTACATCGCCCTTTTTCACCCCAGAGTGCGGCTGTGCCGACTTCACCGCGGCGATGATGATGTCACCGACGCCCGCGTATTTCTTGCTCGACCCACCCAGCACCCGGATACACATGATCTCCTTGGCACCGGTGTTGTCGGCAACCGTCAGGCGCGTTTGCGGCTGAATCACGGTGCCTCCTCCTCGTTCTCAGTTTTGTTACCGCTACGTCGTGCGCTCGAGAATCTCGCGCACCACCCAGCGCTTGGTCTTACTCAAAGGACGGGTCTCCTCGATCAGGACGAGGTCGCCCGTGTGCGCACTATTGAACTCGTCGTGCGCCTTGAATCTGCTCGTGCGGCGCATCTGCTTACGGTAGATGGGGTGTCGCCGCGTGTAATTGACCGCCACCACCACCGTTTTGTCCATCTTGTCGGACACCACCCGGCCGACCTTGGTCAACCGGCGCTTGGGCCGCTGCTGCGTCTGCTCTGCTGCTTCCATCAGTGCTCGTTATCCTCCCGGGCCGTCTGGCCGCCACGCCGGGCTAGAGCCCCAGCGTCTTCTCCAGCTCGGCCGCCATGACGCGCTCGGTCTGGATCGTCTTGATACGCGCGATGTCGCGCTTGATCGCGCGGATGCGCATCGGGTTCGTCAGGGTGCCTACCGCCTCGGCGAAGCGCAGGTCCCGCCACTCGGTCTTCAGCTCCGCGATCTTGCCCACCAACTCCTGGTCGGTCAGCGCGCGGATCTCGGCCGGCTTCATCGTGCTCTCCTACTCGCCTTCGGCGGCGGCGCCCGGCGTCTCCGCCGCCTGCGCGGCCGTCGTGCCGATTGCCTCGCGCTTGACGATCTTGGCCTTCATCGGCAGCTTATGGATCGCGCGCGTCAACGCGTCGACCGCCAGGTCATCACGCACGCCGCCCAGCTCAAACATGATCCGGCCAGGCTTGACGACGGCGACCCAATACTCCGGGTTGCCCTTGCCGCTTCCCATACGCGTCTCGGCCGGCTTCTGCGTGATCGGCTTGTCGGGAAAGATGCGGATCCATACCTTGCCGCCACGCCGCACCGCGTTGGTGATCGCACGGCGCGAGGCCTCGATCTGCCGGCTGGAGACCCAGCCTGGCTCCAGCGCCTGAATGCCGAACTCACCGAAGAGCAGCTCGGTGCCGCCCGACGCTTGGCCGCGCATCCGACCCCGGAAGACTTTGCGGTGCTTGACCCGCTTTGGCATCAGCATGGCTGCGTTCCCATCTCCTTTAGACGACTAATCCGCGGCGCTCGCGGCGGCCTCAGCCGGCGGCGTCTTCACCGGGATCACGTCACCCTTGTAAACCCAGACCTTGACGCCGATGCGGCCGTAGGTCGTGTGGGCGTGGACCACCGCGTAGTCGATGTTCGCCCGCAGGGTGTGCAGCGGCACGCGCCCCTCCATCTCGGTGACGGAGCGCGACATCTCGGCGCCGCCCAGACGGCCGCTGACCTTGATCTTGACCCCCTGCACCCCGCGCCGCATGGCCTGCGAGGCCGCGTGCTTCATCGCGCGCCGGTAGCTGACGCGGCGCCCAATCTGCTCGGCGATGCTCTCGGCGATCAACTTCGCGTTGGTTTCGGGTGTCTTGATCTCCTCGATCTTCAGATGCACCTTCTTGCCCAGCCGCTGCTCCAGCATATGCCGCAGCCGTTCGACGTTGGCGCCCTGCTTGCCGATCACGATCCCCGGCTTCGAGGTGTGAATCGCCACCTCAACCCGGTTGGCCGAGCGCTCAATGTCGATCCGCGCGATCCCCGCGCGGGTCAGCTCGTCGCTGATGAGGCGCCGGATCAACAGGTCCTCATGCAACTGCTCGGTATAGTTCCGCTCGGCGAACCACTTGGACTCCCAATCGTGGACGATGCCGAGCCGGAACCCGATGGGGTGTACTTTTCGACCCATCCTAGGCCTCCTTTTCGTCGAGAATCACGGTGATATGCGACGTCCGGTGCAACTCCTGGTTGACACGGCCCCGGGCGCGCGCGCGCCACCGCTTCACCGTCGGCCCCTCGTCCACGAAGATGCGACTGACGACCAGCTCGCTGGCTTCCAGGTCGTAGTTGTGCTCCGCGTTGGCCATCGCCGAGCGCAGCACCTTGAGCACATCGACCGCCGACTTCTGCGGCAGGAAGCGCAGAATCGCGACGGCCTCCGGCACGCTCTTGCCACGCACGGCGTCCACGACCAGGCGCGCTTTGCGGGCCGAAACCGGAATCCCCCGGGCCTTCGCTGTGACTTCCATCTCTCGCTCCTCGTCCCGGGCTAGCGTCGCCGGCTGGCGCGCTCGGCGTCCTTGCCGTGGCCGCGGTACGTCCGCGTCGGCGCGAACTCGCCCAGCTTGTGCCCAACCATCTGCTCCGTGATGAAGATCGGCACATGCCGGCGGCCGTCGTGAATCGCCACGGTGTGGCCGATCATTGCCGGGTAGATGGTCGAGGCGCGCGCCCAGGAGCGCACGACTCGCCGCTCGCCGCCGGCGTTCATGGATTCAATCTTCTCCCGCAGATTCTCATCGATATACGGGCCCTTTTTCGACGACCGTCCCAACGTGCTCCTCCAACAATACCTAGCGACCTGAGTTGCGGCGACGAACGATGTACTTCTGGGTGCGCGGGTTGTTGCGCGTGCGATGGCCCAGCGCCGGCTTGCCCCACGGCGTCTTCGGCTGGCCGCCGATCGGCGCGCGTCCCTCGCCGCCACCGTGCGGATGGTCGCGGGGGTTCATCACGGAGCCACGGACGGTCGGCCGCTTGCCCATGTGCCGCGCACGTCCGGCCTTGCCGATGCGCACGTTCTCGTGCTCCACGTTGCCCACCTGGCCCAGCGTCGCCATGCACTCGGCGCGCACCAGCCGCATCTCGCCCGAAGGCATCCGCAGCGTGACCATGCCGTCCTGCTTGGCCATCAGTTGGGCCGAGGCACCCGCCGAGCGGACCATCTGGCCGCCCTTGCCGGGATACAGCTCGATGTTGTGGATCTGCGAGCCGGTGGGGATCTCTTCCAGCGGCAGCGCGTTGCCCACACGGATCGGCGAGCCGGAGCCGGAGATCACCTGATCGCCGACTTTCAGGCCGAGCGGCGCCAGGATGTAGCGCTTCTCACCATCGGCGTACTCCAGCAGCGCGATGTTGGCCGAGCGGTTCGGGTCATACTCGATGCCGGTCACCGTGGCCGCCACGCCCGGCTTGTTGCGCTTGAAGTCGATCTTGCGATAGAAGCGCTTGTGCTGGCCACCTTGATGCCGGACGGTGATCCGGCCCTGGTTGTTGCGGCCACCTTTGCGCTTCAGCGGCTCGAGCAGGCTCTTCTCGGGCTTCTTCTTCGTGATCTCGCTGTACGTATTGACCGTCATATTGCGCCGGCCGGGCGAGGTCGGCTTGTATTTTCGAATTGGCATCGCGTTCCTCCTTGCCGCCTCGTGCCGGCTAGACCTGGCCGAACAGGTCGATCGTGTCGCCCTGGGCCAGCGTAACAATCGCCTTCTTCCGCCTGGGCGTCCGCCCAATAATTGGGCGGCGCTGAGTGCGGCGGCTGCGGCGGCGCTCCTTGCCGCGCACGTTCATCGTGTTGACCGCCAGTACCGTCACATCGAACGCCTGCTCCACAGCCTGCTTGATCTGAATCTTATTGGCGTCGCGCGCCACTTCGAAGATGTACTGGTTGTCCTCCATCAGCCGGGTGTTCTTCTCGGTGATGACGGGCCGTACCAGCACGTCCTGCAAGTCCATCGTCATCGTCCCCTTACTGCGCCCACAACTGATGAATGACATCCAGCGCATCGCGCGTCACCAGCATGCGCTCGTGGTTCATCACGTCGCGCATGTTGACGTACTGCGCCGGGAGCACCAGAACCTTTTCCAGGTTGCCGGCGCCGCGCTTGATCACCTCGTTCGGCCCCGCCGTCAGGATCAAGGTCGAGCGCGCCGCACCGTTCGGAAGCCGTCCGAGGGTCTCGCGCATCACGCGCGTGCGCGGCTCGATCGCCTCCAGCCCCTCGACCACGAAGAGCTGATCCGCCCGCGCCCTGGCCGAGAGTGCGGAACGAATCGCCAGCCGCCGCATCTTCTTCGGCATGTCCTGGGCGTACGAGCGCGGGTGCGGCCCCCAGACGACGCCGCCGCCGCGCCACTGCGGCGAGCGGATGCTCCCCTGCCGCGCGCGACCGGTGCCCTTCTGGCGCCAGGGCTTGCGCCCGCCGCCGCGCACCTGGCCGCGGGTCAGGGTGTTGTGCGTGCCCCGACGGGCGTTGGCCAACTGGCGCACCAGCGCCTGGTGCATCACCGGCACGTTGGGCTCGATGTTGAAGACCGACTCCGCCGCCTCCACCTGCCCGGTGGGCGTGCCGCTCACGTCGTAGACCGTCAGCTCCATGTTTGCTACCTCCTAGGCCCCACGCAGCGCGCGCTGGCGCTGCTTGACCGCGTGCCGGACCAGGAGAAGCCCCTTATCGGCGCCCGGAATCGACCCCTTCACCAGGATCACATTGCGATCCGGCAGTACCCGCACCACGTCGAGATTCTGCACGGTCACCCGCTCATTCCCCATGCGGCCGGCCATTTTCATCCCCTTGAGCACGCGGCTCGGGGTGGCGCTGGCCCCGATCGAGCCTGGCGCGCGAGCCCGGTCCGACTGGCCGTGGGTCTTCGGGCCGCCGTGGAAGCCGTGGCGCTTCATCACGCCCTGGAAGCCCTTGCCCTTGCTGGTCCCGCTCACATCGACCTGCTCGCCCACCTCGAACGTGGTGCAATCCAGCACCTGGCCCACGCTGTACTCGTCGATGTCGGTGGCGTGAAACTCGCGCAGATACCGCGAGTTGGCGTTGGCCGCCCGCCGGTGCCCGCGCGCTGGCTGGTTCAGCCGCTTCTTCTCGCCGAAGCCAAGCTGAACGGCCTCGTAGCCGTCGCGCTCTTTGGTCTTGATCTGGGTCACCACGCAGGGGCCGACTTCGATGACGGTGACCGGGACGACCCGCCCGGTCTCATCGAAGACCTGGGTCATGCCCAGCTTCTTCCCCATCAATCCCTCAATCATTGGCTCTCTCCCTCATCAGGACGTGGCAGCAGACGAGGGTGTGTCCGCTCCCACCTGCAGAGCATGATCCCGAGGATCAGCTTTACCTACAGTTTGATCTCGATATCCACGCCGGCCGGCAGATTCAGACGCATCAGCGAGCGAATCGTCGCCTGGCTCGGCTCCAGCACATCAATCAGGCGCTTGTGCGTCCTGATCTCGAACTGCTCCTGCGAATCCTTGTCGATAAATGGCGACCGGATCACGCTGAACTTCTCGATCCTGGTCGGCAACGGTACCGGACCGGAAACCTTCGCGCCCGTGCTCTCCGCCGTGTCCACGATCTTCGACGCGGCTTGGTCCAGAATCCGGTGGTCATAGGCCTTCAGCCGGATCCGAATCTTCTGCGTCGGGCGACGCGCCGTCATTGACAATTCGTGCCTCCCTGATTACTGCAGAATCTTGGTGACGACACCGGCGCCGACGGTGCGGCCACCCTCACGGATGGCGAAGCGCAGCCCCTCCTCGATCGCCACCGGCTGGATCAGCTCCACCGTCATCTGGATGTTGTCCCCCGGCATCACCATCTCCACCCCCTCGGGCAGTTGGATCGCCCCGGTCACGTCCGTCGTGCGGATGTAGAACTGCGGCCGG
>DASSHC010000190.1:0-7696 GCA_035693105.1 Thermomicrobiaceae bacterium
GACCCAGGGGTCGTTGGTGATGAAGACATCTCCGGGCGTCATAGCCGCGGTCGGCAATCGCTCGATGACGGTGCGCACCACGTAGGGCATGATCACGTTGAACGACGGCATCGAGCGGTTGGAGTGGGCCAGGGAGCTGCCGGTCGCATCCAGGATCTCGCAGCCGAAGTCCTGCGCCGCGCCGATGATGGTCGAGACGGCGGTACGCAGCACGGTGGTCCACATGTCGTCGGCGATGCCGATCAGCCGGCTCCACATGATCTCCAGGCTGACCGGGTCGAACTGCCGCTGGCTCATGCTGCCCCCTCCTCTTCCGCCTCGCGGGCCGTGATCACGACGTTGCGGTAGCCGTCGACGGTGACGTGGTAGCCGGGCGGGACGACGATGGTCGCCTCGCGCTCCTCGATGATAGCCGGCCCGGGGAAGGCCGCGCCCGGCTCCAGCCGGTAGCGGTCGTAGACCGGCGTCGTGTGCTCGCCGGACTTGGGCCGGTCGAAGTAGACGGCGCGCTCGCCCTTGCGCGCTTCACCGGCGGCGCGCTCGCGCAGCGGCTCGGCCGCCAGTTGGAAGCCGGCGCGCGGCAGCTCGGCCGTCAGGTGCCAGTTGAGCACCTCGACCGCCAGCCCGCCCGGTGCCCGGCCGTAGACCGCCTCGTAGCCCTGCTGGAAGGCCGCCGCGATGCGTGGGGCGGCCTGGGCGCCCGCCGCGTCGGCGTCGGGCGGCAGCGGCACGCGCAGCTCGTGGTACTGGCCGGCGAAGCGCATGTCGGCCGCCAACTGGAAGACGACCTCGTCGGCCCCGGCCACCCCGGCGAAGGCGTCGCGCGCCTCGGAGCGCATGTCGTCATAGAGGCGGCGCACCAGCGCCCAGTCGGCACTCTCCAGCGGCGTCATGTAGCTGCGGGCGAAGGGGAGCGCCATCGGGGCGGTCAGCGCGCCGACCGCCGACGACACCCCGGCGCCGAAGGGGACCAGGATCTGGCGGATGCCGAGGATGCGCGCCACCTCGACCGCGTGGGCCGGGCCGGCGCCGCCGAAGGCGACCAGCGCCACGTCGCGCGGATCGCGGTTGCGCTCGATCAGGTGGGTGCGCGCGGCCTGGGCCATGTTCTCGTTGACGATGGCGTGCACGCCCCAGGCGGCCGCGCGCCGCTCGAGATCGAGCGGGCCGCTGAGCTGATCGAGCGCCGCCGCCGCCAGCTCGGGCCGCAGCGTCATGCGCCCGCCCAGGAAATAGCCCGGATCGAGGTAGCCGAGCAGCACGTTGGCGTCGGTCACGGTCGGCCGCTCGCCGCCTAGGCCGTAGCTGGCCGGGCCGGGGTTCGACTCGGCGCTCTGCGGCCCGACCTGCAGCAGCCCGAGGTTGTTGACGTGGGCGATGCTGCCGCCGCCGGCGCCGATCTCGATCAGGTCAACCGTCGGCGCCATGATCGGCAGCCCGCTGCCCGGCTTGAAGCGGTGGACGCGGTCGGCCTCCAGCATGTGGGCGATCCCCGGCAGGCCATCCTCGATCAAGCAGGCCTTGGCGGTGGTGCCGCCCATGTCGAGCGAGAGGATCTGCCGCTGCCCGGCCAGCCCGCCGTAGAAGCTGGCGGCGAAGGCGCCGGCCGCCGGGCCGGACTCCAGCAGCCGGATCGGAAACTCCATCGCCGCCTGAGCGGTGCTGATACCGCCCGAGGAGAGCATCATGTACAGCTCGCGCTCGAAGCCCAGCTCGCGCAGTTGCGCCAGCAGGTCCGCGATGTAGCGCCGCAGCAGCGGCTTGACGTAGGCATCGGCGGCGACCGTCGAAGTGCGCTCGTACTCGCCGATCAACGGCGCCACGCGCGAGGAGAGCGAGACGGCGATCTCCGGATGGCGCGCGGCGATTAGTTCGCCGATGCGGCGCTCGTGCGCCGGGTTGCGGTAGGCGTGGATCAGGCTGACCGCGATCGCGCCGGCCCCCTCGGCGGCCAGCTCGTCGACCACAGCGGCCACCTCCGCCTCGTCCAGCGGCGTGAGCACCGCACCGTCGCGGCTGATACGCTCGGCGACCTCGCGGCGCAGCTCGCGCGGGATCAACGGTGGCGGGTAGGGGGCGAAGAGGTCGTAGATGTCGTAGATCTGCTCGATGCCGATCTCCAGCACGTCACGAAAGCCGCGCGTGGTCAGGAGCGCGGTCTTGACGCCGCGCCGCTCGACGATGGCGTTGGTGACGATGGTGGTGCTGTGGACGGCGTACTCAACCTCGGCCGAGCTCGCCCCCGCCAGCTGCAGCAGCTCACGCCAGCCGGCGACCACCGCCCGCGCCGGGCGCGCGGCGTCGGTTAGCACCTTGTGGAAGGCGACCGCCTGCCCGGCGTCCATGTCGAAGAGCACGAAGTCGGTGAAGGTGCCCCCGACATCGACGCTGACCGCGTAGCGATTTGCCACCAATCAATCTCCTCAGTTCAACGGCGCGCACCAGGTGCGGCGCGAGATTGCAAACAACTCAGCAACGTCCCCGCTCAGCCACTCCCCCAGTAGAGCGATTCCAATCCAACCATACGCTCGGTGACCAGCACGACGATCGTCGCCATCAGGATGCTGATCGTGCCCGCCACGGCCGCCGTGGGATCGAAGGAGAAGCGCAGGTAATCGAAGAGCTGAACGGGCAGCGGCGTATTCCCGACACCGCCCAGGAGCAGCGAGATCGGGAACTGATCGTAGCTCGTGATGAAGGCGAAGATGGCGCCGGAGATGATGCCGCCCTTGATGATGGGCAGCGTGACGCGCCAGAACGTCGTGAGCGGCCCGGCGCCCAGGTTGCGCGAGGCTTCCTCGAGCGACGGATCCACCCCGACCAGGACCGTCGCCACGACCAGGAAGACGAAGGGGAGACAGATCAGCGTGTGCCCGATGATCAGCCCGATCATCCCGCGCGTGCCGATACCGATCCCGTAGAAGAAGATCAGCAGCGCTAGACCGGTCAGGATCGCGGGAACCGGCAGCGGGGCGATCATCAGTATTCGAACCGCGTCGCGAAAACGTCTGGGACCGCGCGCCACGTAAAACGCCGCGGCGGTGCCGATGACGGTCGACAAGACCGTCACGAACGCGGCCAGCCGCAGGCTGAAGAACAGGGAATCCACGAAAGATCGGTTATGGGCAAAACTGACGAACCATTTGGTGGAGAACCCTTCCGGCGGAAAGCGGAGGTAGGCGCCGGAGTTGAAGGCAGCCACCACCACGATCAGAATGGGCGCCAGCAGGAAGGCGTAGATGAGCACGACCACCGCCGTGAACAGGATCTTGCCGCGCAAGCTCAGTGTCATCTACGCCAGTCCTCTCATCACCCGGTTCATGACCTTGAGATAGGCCCAGAGCGCGACCAGCGTGAGGGCGAAGAACAGCAGCGCCAGCGCGCTGCCGAGCGGCCAGTTGAACAGCTCAGTCACGGTTTGCACCACCAGGATCGGCATCGTGATGACCTTGAAGCCGCCGAGCAGTTGCGGGATGACGTAGGAGCTCGCCGACAGCACGAAGATCAAGACGGTTCCCGCGACCACACCCGGCATACTCAGCGGCCAGGTGACGCGCCAGAAAGTGCTCCAGGACGAGGCTCCCAGCGAGCGGGACGCGCGCTCCACGTCCGGGTCGATTGACTGGAGCGGACCGGCCAGCGAGAGCACCATGAACGGGATGTAGATGTGCACCAGCCCGATGATGATGCCGGTGTTGTGATACATCAGGTGCAGCGGGCCGAGCCCCAGCCCGTGCATGGCCTGGTTGACCAGCCCCGTGTCCGCCAGGATGATCATCCAGGCGTAGGTGCGGATGACGACGCCCACCAGGAGCGGGGAGAGCACCAGAATCATCAAGAACCCTTTGACCCTGCTCGACGCTCGCGCCAGCTGGTAGGCCATCGGGTAGGCCAGCACCAGCGTCACGAAGGTGGTGACGACCCCCAGCTCGAGCGTCCGCAGGATGACGCGCCAGGTGAACGAATCGCTCATGACCTGCCAGTAGTTGGCGACGGTGAACACGGAGATGTACGCCGCCTTGTGTGTCTGGGTCATGAAGCTCATGTAGACCATATACAGGTAGGGGAAGACGAAGAACCCGATCAGCACGATCAGCGCCGGAATGATGAGCAGAAATTTCCGGTCCAGGCGCGCCGAGGCTTGCCGCGTGCGGCGCAGGGCGCGGAATGCTGGATCGGCCGCACTCATGGCGTTCCCCCTTCCTCGCTCACGACCCACGCATCGTCGCCACTGAAGGTAAGGGTGACGTCGTCCCCGACCCCGTACCGGTGCTCGGGCCCGCTTTGCACGCGCAGCGTCTGACGACCGGCGATCTCGACACGATAGTCGATCAGATTCCCGAGGTACGACCGTTCCTGAATGACCCCATGCACGCGGTTGAGCGAGTCCATCAATCCCTTGGCGTTGAGGTGCGCCGCGGTTTCGTCGAAGTAGAGATACTCCGGCCGGATGCTCACCAGCCCTGGATCGCCGGCCCGGAGCCCGTCGACTCCCTTGGCCAGGAGCAGACCGACGGGGGTGTCCACCTGAAGGGTCTCACCCGATCGCTCCGTGACGGTCCCCGGGATGAGATTGGTCAAGCCGATGAAGTCGGCGACTTGCGCGGTTCGGGGCCGGCGGTAGATATCCTCCGGGGCGCTCAACTGCTGCAGCACCCCGCCCATCATGACGGCGATCCGATCGGCCAGCACGAGCGCCTCGGATTGATCGTGCGTGACGTAGACCGTCGTGATGCCGAACTCCTGCTGCAGCGAGCGGATGAAGAAGCGCATCTCCTCGCGCAGCTTCGCATCGAGATTGGCGAGCGGTTCGTCCAGCAACAGCGCGGCCGGATTGATGACCAGCGCGCGCGCCAGCGCGGTGCGCTGCTGTTGCCCACCGGAGAGCTGGCGCGGGCGGCGATCCCGCAGCTCGGACAGCTGCATCTTGCTCAGGATCTCGCTCACGCGGCGCTCGATCTCGGCCTTGGCGACCTTCCGCATCTTCAGTCCATACGCGACGTTTTCGAAGACCGAGAGATGCGGGAAGAGGGCGTAGTTCTGAAAGACCATGCCGGCGTTGCGCCGCTCCGGAGGCAGGGTCGAGACTTCCGTGTCGCCGAAGAAAATCTCACCTTCATTGGGCGTCTCGAAGCCCGCGATCATGCGCAAGGTGGTGGTCTTGCCGCAGCCGGACGGTCCGAGCAGCGCCACCAGCTCACCTTCGCGCAGATCGATGCTCAGCCGGTTCACCGCGACCACCGCATCGAAGCGCTTCGAAATCCCGCGCAGCTCAATCGACGCCAAGTCGTGTTCCCCCGTCTACGAGCCGGTCATCTCCCGATTCCACAGGTTCGTCATGTCGTCGCGCGGACCCGAGTTCAACCAGAGGTAGTCCCAGCGAGGCACGGTGTCGAGATTCTGGGCGGTCACCGGGATGAGCTTGGCCGCGTCGCCGGAGATCTGCACCTGGGTATTCGCCGGAGTCCAGTAGAATTTCTCGGCCCACTTCTTCTGCACCGGCTCGCTCAGCCAATAGTCGATGAAGGCGTAGCCGAGATCCTTCACCTTGCTCCCCGTGGTCACGTTCATGTTCTGCTCGAACATGCCGCCGATGCCCTCCTTGGGGATGACGAACTCGACGGGGAGGCCCTTGGCCTTGAGCAGCGCCCAGTCGGGCGAGTCGATGAACGCGACGCTCACCTCGCCCTGCTCGAGGTCGGTCTGCAGCGTGCCGCTGAAGTCGACCTGCTTGGCTTTGGAGAGGTTGTCCTTGATCCAGTTGAAGCCGGCCATCCAGTTGTGGTAGTCGCCGGTCAGGATCTTCGCCATCATCAGGATATGCTGCGGCTCGGCCGAGTTGCCGATGATGTAGATCCCGGTCTTGTCGCCGTACTTCGCCAGGTCGAGCCAGGATTGCGGCGGATCAGTGATCTTGTCGGAGCGGTAGGCGATGCCGAACGGCCCGACCAGACCGAGCACACCGACGTCGTTGTCCATCTTGAGCTTGGGGTTGATGTTGGCCAGGTTCGGCACCTTGTCCATCGGCAAGGTGACGAAGTTCCCCTCCTGGCGCAGCTGCGCGCAGTAGGTCTCGTTCATCACGACCACGTCGAAGGGGGGATTGTCTTTGCCCGCCGCGCGGATCTTGGAGAACCAGTCTTTCGCCAGGCCAATGGCTAACTGGACCTTCGCGCCGGTTTGCTTCTCGAAATCGGGGACGTGATCCGACTCCATGAACTGCTGCCAGGTGCCGCCGTAGCTGGTCACGACCAACGTCTGACCCTTGAAATTGGCTGCCGCAGGGGCCTGGGTGGCCGTGGCGGCCCCGGTGGATGCCGTGGGGTTCGACGCGGAGGTCGCGCTGGAGGCCCCAGCGGAGCTGGCGGCCGTGGCGGCGGCCGTGCTGGCGCTGGTCGCCGCGCTCGCGCTCGTGGCCGCGGTGGTGCTCGACGATGACCCTCCACAGGCCGCGACGATGCCGGCGATCACCGGCAGGCTCAGGCCCATCAGGGTGAGCCGCTGCACCAGCTCACGACGCGTCATTCGCCCACGCATCGTTTCGGTCATCGCGTGACGGATTACATCCTCGTTCGACATCTGCTCCTCATTTCTCCACGGCAGGCCGCGCGCTCGAGAACCAGCACGCCAAATTCGTGGCGCATCATCTCCTTCCTGACCCCGTCGGATCCATACGCACGAGCGCACACTGGCGTAGCGCGGGATAGGCAAACACCTGGGTCGGATACGATCAAGCAGCCTGAACGGTCGCGCCTCTGGCTGGCGAAGTGGATACCATCCGCGGCGCCTGGCGGCAACCGTTTCATCGCTGCCTGCGCCGAGAAGGTCCCACCGCGCGGAAGTATCCCGACACGCAGAATAGCACGCGCGCGGCCGGAGGCGTAGACTCCGCCGCCGGCCCGTCGCTTGACGGCTCCTCACCCGCCACCTGATCATGCTGGCGGACGAGATTGAGACCACGTGGTAGGCACGAGGGACGCGATCCCGGTACAGCGCCGGCGCTCGCCAGTTGGAGGACGCACGACGACATGGGTGAAACACGAGGGTTTGGCGTGGCGGGCGAGTATCCCCAGGAGACGATTCACGTCGCGGCGCGGGCTGCCGCGCACGCGGGATTTCGATCGTTCTGGTTGAGCCAGCCGCCCGAGCGCGACTCGCTCGTGACCCTCGCCGAGGTCGCGCGCCTGACCGAGACAATCGAGCTTGGGATCGGCGCGATCCCCCTAACGCTCCGCCCGGCCCAGGGCATCGCCGAGGCGGTCGTGCAGCTCGAACTGCCCCTTGCCCGGCTGCGGCTCGGGATCGGAAGCGGCACCGAGCCGGGCGCGCTGGATCGGGTTCGCCAGGGCGTGCTCCTCCTCAAGGAGCAACTGGACGTCCACGTGGCGGTCGCGCCGCTGGGTCCGAAGATGTGCCGCGTGGCGGGCGAAGTCGCGGATAGCGTGCTGCTCAACTGGCTGGTGCCCGCGTTCGCGCGGACCTCGATCGAGTGGGTTCGCGCGGGCGCCCAAGCAGCCGGACGCCGGCCGCCGCCCGTCTGCACCTACGTGCGCTGCGCGCTGGGGCAGGCCTCGCTGCCGCGGCTGCGGCAGGAGTGCGATCGCTATGGGTCGTTCCCACACTACGCGGCGCATTTCCGGCGGCAAGGGGTTGAGCCGCTCGCGGCGACGATCTTCGTCGAAAGCCAGGATGAGCT
>DASSHC010000191.1:0-7301 GCA_035693105.1 Thermomicrobiaceae bacterium
GATCTGGCTGCTCGGGCGCCTCTGGCACCAGGTGCTCCTCTTCTTCATCGCCCTCTTGATCGCGGCGGCGCTCGACCCGCTGATGCTGCGCCTGGAGCGGCACGGCTGGCCGCGCGGCCTGGCGGTGGCCAGCCTGATGGCCGTCTTCGTCGGGATCATCGCGCTGCTCCTGACGCTGGTGGTGCCGCCGGTGATCCAGCAGGGCGAGCGGCTGGCCGAGAACCTGCCGGGCTACGTCGAGGACCTCCAGGGGATGCTGGCGGGCTACCCGACCGTGCAGGAGTGGCTGCAGCAGAACGCCAACCAGACCGCCGGCGACCCGAAAGCCATCTTCGGCGGCGTCCTCTCCTTCGGCACCGGGATCTTCTCCGGCATCGCCAGCATCCTGATCCTGATCGCGCTGACGGTCTACCTGCTGCTCGACGGCCCGCGCCTCTTCGCCTGGCTGACCGGCAGCCTCTCGCCGGCGCGCGCCTACAAGGCCGAGCGCATGCGGCGCGATGTCAGCCACGTCGTCGGGGCCTACGTGCGCGGGCAACTCATCGTCTCCACCCTCTTCGGCATCTTCACCTACATCACGCTCTCGCTGGCCGGCACGCCCGAGCCGCTCCTCTTGGCGGTGCTGGCGGCCTTCCTCGACGCGGTCCCGCTGGTCGGAGCCACGCTGGCGACCGTCCCGGCCGTGCTGCTGACGCTGACCGTCTCGCCGGCGGCGGCGCTGATCGTGCTGGCCATCTACATCGTCTACCAGCAGGTCGAGAACTACGTCATCATCCCGCGCGTCTTTCGCGGCGCGCTCCAGATCCCCTCGTTGGTCGTATTAGTCGCGGTGATCGTCGGCAGCGGCCTGCTCGGCATCGTCGGGGCGCTGCTGTCGCTGCCGGTGGCGGCAGCCATCCCGGCGCTGGTGCGCGCCTGGCGCGAAGTGCCGCCGGCAGCCCCGCAGGCGCCGTCACTGGAGGCCGAGTCGCCCGGCGAGGGGACGGACTGACGGGCGACCGGCTCGCCCCCAGCGGAGCGCCGGGAATACTTGCCGGCCATGCTATCGCTTAGGCTAGCAGCAGGCTGTCGCCGGCTCGTGGCGCAGAGGGAGGCCACGCGCAGCCGCCGAGCGCGACGGCCGGATGAGGGAACACCCAATGGCACAGATTCAAGGACACGGCCTGCGGGCCGCGACGCGGCAGCCGATCCTCCTCCAGAAGAAGCCGGAGTGGTTCAAGGTGCGGCGGCGCGAGGGGGAGAACTACCGCGAGCTGAAGCAGCTCATGCGCGAGGGCGGACTGCACACGGTCTGCGAGGAGGCCCACTGCCCCAACATCTACGAGTGCTGGGAGCAGCGCACCGCCACCTTCATGATCCTGGGCGACACCTGCACCCGCGCCTGCCGCTTCTGCAGCGTCAAGTGGGGCCGCCCCAGCCACGTCGACCGGCTGGAGCCGCGCCGGGTGGCCGCCGCCGTGGCCGCCATGGGCCTCAAGTTCGCCGTGGTCACCTCGGTCAACCGCGACGACCTGCACGACGGCGGCGCCGGCATCTTCGCCGACACCATCCGCGCCATCCGTGAGAACGTCCCCGGCTGCGGCGTCGAGGTGCTGATCCCCGACTTCCAGGGCAACTGGGAGGCGCTGGCGCTGGTGGTCGATGCCCAGCCCGAGATCCTCAACCACAACGTCGAGACCGTGCCGCGCCTCTTCCGCCGCATCCAGCCCTGGGACTCCTACGAGTCCTCGCTGGAGCTCTTCCGCCAGGTGCGCGCCCGCGACCCCCGGATGATCATCAAGACGGGCGTGATGCTCGGCCTCGGCGAGACGCGCGAGGAGCTGATCGAGGTGATGCGCGACCTACGGGCCTGCGACGTCGACGTGCTGACGATCGGCCAGTACCTGCCGCCCTCGCACCGTCACTTCCCGCTGCAGCGCTACTACACGCTGGAGGAGTTCGACGACCTGCGTCAAGCCGGGCTGGAGCTCGGCTTCGGGCACGTCGAATCCGGCCCGCTGGTGCGCTCCTCCTACCACGCGCGCGACCAGGCCGAGGCGCTGACGCTGCGCCGGTTGCAGGCGCAGAAGCAGGCGAACGCCGCGACGGCGGACTGAGGCGGCGCGGCGATGACGAGACTGGAGGTCGTGCGGGCGGGGCGGCAGCCCTACCGTCCGGTGTGGGAGCTGCAGCGGCGGCTGGCGCTGGCGCGGCGCCGGGGGCTGATCGACGACGTGCTCCTCCTGCTCGAGCATCCGCCGACCTACACCATCGGGCGTGGCGGCTCCTGGGACAACCTGCTGATCGGCGCGGACGAGCTGGCAGCGCTGGGCGCCGAATGCGTGACGGCGGACCGCGGCGGCGACATCACCTTCCACGGCCCCGGCCAGCTCGTCGCCTACCTGATCCACGACCTGGGCCGCGGCGAGCGCTCGGTGCGGCGCTACGTGGCGCGACTGGAAGCGAGCGTGATGCGCACGCTGGCGGTCTGGGGCGTGGCGGGCGCGGCCGAGCCGGGCTACCCCGGCGTCTGGCTCGGGCGCGACAAGATCGCGGCGCTGGGCGTGGCGGTCAGCCGCGGCGTGACCTACCACGGCATCGCGCTGAACGTCGACGTCGACCTGCGCTTCTTCGAAGCGATGATCCCCTGCGGCTTGCCGGACCGGGGCGCGACCTCGCTGGCGCGCGAGCTGGGCCAGGCGCCGCCGCTCCCCACCGTGGCCGACCGCTTCGTCGCCAGCCTGGCCGACGTCTTCGCGGCCAATGTCACGGAGCGGCTGACCCTGGCCGACCTATGCGCGATTGGACAGCAGGCAGGGGAGAGCGAGGCGGCCGTTCGTGGGAGCAGGCATTGATGGGCCGCGTGCGACAAGCGCCGGGCGCCTCGTTTCGCTCGATGGCTCGGGGCCTATTTTCCACGTAATTGCGAGTCCATGCAGATGGGAGATCCTTCGCTGCGGCTCAGGATGACAGGGGTAGAGGATGCCTTTTCCCTGTCATCCTGAGGCCGTAGCCGAAGGATCTCTCCAATGTTCCACAGGCCGGTGTGAACCGGATCGGCGCTCTACTCAGCGACGTGTGGCTCGCCTTCGAGCAGGCTGACGAGGAAGCGCAGATCGGCGCCGATGGGGTCGTTCGGCAGGGTGTCCTGCCGGGCGCCGAGGATCGCGTCGTCGAACGAGAGGCCGATCGCCCCCGCTTCCAGCGTGATCAGCGCGCGCAGTTGCTCCCGCGAGAGCTCGCCCGATTCCAGCGCTCGCACCAGGTCATCGGGAACCCGCACCCGCACCACGGCCATCGCCTCGCCCTCTCCCACGTACTCGAATCGCGGGCTAATCCTACCTGACGAGGCGATTATGGCGACTAACGGCGGGAAAGACGCCGGAGGGCGCGGCGTGGGCAAGCTAGCGCTCGGCTGGCGCAGTTTGGCCGAAGTAGGCTCGCTCGCCGGCTGCCGTGGCGAAGAAGCGCGTCTCGGGGTCGCCGAGGCGCCCCGGCGCGGCCCAGTTCCCCGGTTGGTCGAGCGCCGCGAGGGCTTGCTCACGCGCCAACGGTTCTTCAGCCCCGCCGGCTGGACCAAACGTCAGGGTGAGCAATCCCTCGCGCACGAGGCCCGCCAGAACCTGGCGCGCGATCGACCGCAGGCGCGCGGGTGGCGCCTCGGGGAAATCAGTGTGCAGACCCCAGAGCAACTCCCAGAGTCCATAGCTGTCGTCGACCGCCATGCTGAGACTTTGCTGTCGTGCCGCGCTCATGATCCTGTCAGCATCGGGTTGCCGCGCAGCAGCACTCGCCACTTGTTGCCGTCCCTACTGATAACCGCGTACGGTCCTTGCTTCTGCGGGTCGGGGTCGTTGGAGTTCCTCCGCATGATCCGGATCTGATTCCCAGTTCGAGTCGGATCGCGATAACGGACGCCTAGTCCCGTACGAGTCGGGCTCTTGAGCCAATCCGGCGGGATGAGTGATTCGACCTCCTGCAGGCTCGCTCCCCGGAGCGAATCGATTTCGTCGAGCGAGCGGTCAGGCTCCAATCCTCACCCCACTTGACTATCCTGCCAGATGCATGCCTTCGCTTATAGAATCGACCAGCTCCATTGTCAATCTACGGTAGTCCCGGTTGGCTGGATCGCCGCTGAGCCAACGCGGCGACAACAGCCATCACAGCGGCAGCTCGAAGACCCAGCGAGTCAGGGTCGCGTCGGGCACGCCGAGCGTGTCGAATTCAAGCCGCAGGCTGTGGGCGCCAGGGTTGAGCGCGGGGGAGAGCCGCAGGCTGAAGTGGAACGAATCGGCGTCGAAGAAGCTGTGCTGGGGCGAGCAGGAATAGCGCGTGTCCAGCTCATCTTGTGCTTTGAGGTGCCGCGGTATCGGCGGGGGCTGGTCCGGTGGGCCAAGCGGATGCCCCGGGCGGATCAGCGCGTGGATGATCGCGCCCTGCTGGTAGTCCTCCAGCGAGAGGATGGTAGCGGCCGCGTCGAGCTCGCGCTGCGTCTGGTTGAGCGCCAGCACGCGGCGCAGCTCGCCGAGCGCGGGCATCCGCGGCCTCGGCGGCCTCCGCGGCCGCTCCGGCGCGGCCTGGGGCGGCGGCAGGACGCCGGGGCTGATGGCCTGCAGCACCTGCTGGCGCACCTGCGGCAGCCTGACGCCCAGGCTCTCCAGCACGCCCGCCGCGATACCCTCGCCCTCACGAACGAGGCCGAGCAGGAGATGCTCGGTGCCGATGTAGTGGTGGTTGAGGCCACGCGCCTCGTCCACCGCCAGCTCGATGACCTTCTTGGCGCGCGGGGTCAGCCCGATCTCGCCCACGATCATCGCGTCGCCCCGGCCGATGATGAACTCGACCGCGCCGCGCACTTTCGCGGCATCGACTCCCATGTTGGCGAGCACGCGGGCGGCCACGCCGTCGCCCTCCCGCGCCAGCCCCAGCAGCAGGTGCTCGGTGCCGATGTAGTGGTGGTTGAAGCGGTGCGCCTCGTCCTGCGCCAGCGTCAGCACCTTGCGCGCCCGCTCGGTGAACTTCTCGGATTTGTCGGCCACCGCGCGCCTCCTCCCGGCTGGGCTGCGTGACATGAGGGATCGCCCTCATGATAGCCCATTGGGAGCGGCTCAGCAGGTTTTCTGGGGCGGTGTCAGGTGTGCGCCCGGCGCTAGGCGGCGTGGCGGCCGTCGTCGGCCTCGGGCTCCTCGCGCGCCGGCTGGCAGGCCGCGAGCACGGTCTCGACCGCCGCCTCCAGCGGGCAGCCGGTAGCGCGCATCAGCGCCGCCAGCACCTGCTCGGCCACGGCGTAGCCCAGTCCGATCTCGGCCTCGATGCGCTGCAAGCCCGCGCGCCATTGCTCGACGGACTCCGGCAGCGCGGCCGCGGAAGCTGTGATCAGCGGTGACTGCATGGCGGTACCTCCCGATGGCCGTAGTATAGATATGTACGTACACCGCGTCAAGGGGATTCACCGGCGTCCCGGCTCCGCGATTCCCGCCGCGCGCCGCACGCTGGTACGCTTGAGCCCGCGGCGGCGGCACGTCGCCGCTCGCTGGCCATGCGACCAGACCGAAGGAGGGGGCTATGAGCGCACCCGAGTCGATCCGCCGCATCCTCGTGCCGCTGGACGGTTCGCGGCTGGCCGAGACCGTCCTCCCCTCGGCCTTCGCCGTGGCCGCGCGCACCGGCGCGATCGTGACCCTCTTCCACGTGATCGAGCACAACCCGCCGGAGAGCGTCCACGGCGAGCCGCACCTAGAGACCTTCTCCCAGGCCGCCGCCTACCTCGGCTCGGTCGCCGAGCGCTGGCAGCACGCCGGGGTGCCGTTCGAGATGCACATCCACGAGACCAAGGCGCACGACGTGGCCGAGAGCATCGCCCAGCACGCCGTCGAGCTGCAGGCCGACCTGATCGCCATGGCGACCCACGGCTCGGGCGGCATCCGCGGCCTCCTCTTCGGCACCATCGCCCAGCAGGCGCTGCGCCGGACCAGCACCCCGCTCTTGCTGCTGGAGCCGGGCGAGGAGGAGCCGCGCTTCGTGGACGGCACCATCCTGGTGCCGGTCGGCGGCAGCGACGGGGAGCACGATCCCGCCCTGCCGCTGGCGGTGCTGCTGGCGCGTTCCCTGCACGCCCGGCTGCATCTGGTGCAGGTGGTGCCGACCGTCGGGACGGTGGGCCAGGGGCAGCGGGGCGCGGCCACCTTCGCGCCCACGGCCACGGCGGCGATGCTCGACCTGGAGGGGCAGCAGGCGACGCGTGCGCTGGAGGAGCTGCGGCGGCAGATCGACGGCGGCCTGACCGTCACCGGCGAGGTGCGGCGCGGCGCCGTGGTCGAGGAGCTGGAGCAGGCCATCGCCGAGAGCGGCGCCGGGCTGGTGGTGATGAGCACGCACGCGCGCGGCACGGGGCTCGACGGCATCTTCAACGGCAGCGTCGGCGCCCGCCTGGTGGGCCGCACCGAGGTGCCCTACGTCTTCCTGCCGCTCCCGCGCGGCTCGGCGTAACCCTCCTGGTGCCTGGCGCATTGTTGCAGTTGGAGGCGGTGTTTGGACGCGCGACGCCGCGCGGGCCACAATAGGAGCATGACGACGGAGTCCGCGGACCACGCCCGCCTGGAAACCGAAGCCGCCCTGGTGGCGGCCGCCCAACGTGACCTGGCGGCCTTCGCGCCGCTCTACGAGGCCTATGTCGATCGGGTCTATCGCTACGCCTTCCGCCGCGTCGGCAGCCACGCCGAGGCCGAGGATGTGACGGCGCAGACCTTCCAGCAGGCGCTGGCGGCGCTGCCCGGTTACCAGTGGCGCGGCGCCCCCTTCGGCGCCTGGCTCTTTCGCATCGCCGCCAATGTGATTGCCGGGCGCGGGCGCGGCGCGGGGCGCGAGATCGCGGTGGAGGATGTGACGGCTTTTGCCGAGGCTGAAGGCGTCGAGGAGGACCCGGCAGCGCGCGTCGAGCAGCAGGCCGCCGGCGGCGAGCTACTGGCCGCGATCCGGCGGCTGCCGCTCGATCAGCAGCGGGCGCTGGTGCTGAAATTCTCCTGGGGCCTGAGCGCGCGCGGGATCGGGGAACAGCTGGGCCGCAGCGAGGGCGCCGCCAAGCAGTTGGTTCACCGCGGACTGCGCGCGCTGCGCGCGGATCTGGAGCTGGAAGAGGACCGTGGTGTCTGAACGGGAGCAGGCCGAGCAGCTCGACCGGGCGCTCTCGCGCCAGGCCGGCGAGGCGGCGGAGGAGCCGGGGCTGAGCGCCGAGCTGCGCGAGCTGGCGACGCTGGCCGGGCGCCTGGAGCGCGAGCTGCCGCCCGAGCTGCCCGACCCCGCCTTTCGCCAGCGGCTGCGCC
>DASSHC010000192.1:0-12733 GCA_035693105.1 Thermomicrobiaceae bacterium
TCGATCAGGTTGGCCACGACGCCCGGCGCGCTGGTCCCGCCGCCGCGTCCCAGCCGGCGGATCGCGCCGGCGCTGAGCTTGCCGGCGGCCACGGCCGTCGCCAGCCGCAGGTCGATCCCGGCGACCCGCGCGTCGCGGCTCACTGGCCGTTCCCGGTGCCGAGGATGACGGTCACCGCGCGCAGGGTGCTGTAGTCGATCAGCGGAGTCACCTGAGCGGTGACGGTGTCGGCCTGCACCTCGCGATCGACCTGCGCCACCTTGCCGACTACCAGCCCCTCGGGCACGCGCGCGGTCCCCGCCGAGGTGACGACCACATCGCCCACCACCACATCGTCGCTCGCCTTGAGGTGGTCAAGCTGGAAGTAGCCGCCCGCCTGCCAGCGGCCATCGAGCACCCCGGCCGCCTTGGAGCGCTGGACCATCGCCCCGGCGTGGGCGCTGGCGTCGATCGCCAGGATCACCCGGGCCCGATCGGGCGTGACCTCGCTCACCTGTCCGACGTAGAAGTCCGGGCTGATGACCGCCATCCCCTTCTGGATGCCGTCGTCGGAGCCGCGGTCGAGCACCAGGATCTGATGCGCGCCGCCCGGGTCGTGACCGATGATGTTAGCGCTGAGCGGGGTCAGCCCCGGATGCGCCTCTTTGAAGTCGAGCTGCTTGCGCAGTTGCTCGACCTCGCCCTGAAGTTGTTGCAGCCGGGCGTTCTCGGCCAGCAACTGATCGCGCTCGGCGGTCACTGCCTGAAGCTGCTTGGCCAGGTCGGACTGGTTGCGGTGAGAGAGGCCGCGCAGGTCGTCTCCGGCGGTGCTCAGGCCCGCGGCGAAGGGGCGGACCAGCGTCTCGAGCGGCGTCTTGGCGGCGTCGAGCCGGTGGTGGTTATCGAGCACGATCAGCGTGCCGGCGAAGGCGACGAAGCAGAAGACGAGCACGGCGGTGTGACGCGCGGTTGTCGAGAGCATAATCCCGCCGGCTACCGCACCGGGCGCCGCAGCTCCTGGCCGCCGGCCAGCGCCCGCTGGTAGAGATGCAGCGCCTCGGCCACCCGGCCGGTGCCGCGGGCGACACAGGTCAGCGGATCGTCGGCGCGGTAGACCGGCATGCGCAGCTCCGACTGCAGGCGCCGGTCGAGGCCGAGCAGGAGCGCCCCCCCGCCCGCCAGGGTAATGCCGCGCTCCATGACATCCGCTACCAACTCCGGCGGCGTCTCTTCGACGCAGGTCTTGACCAGCTCGACGATGGTGTTGACCGGGCTGGAGATCGCGTCGCGGATCTCAACGCTGCTGACTTCGACCGATTTGGGCAACCCGGTCAGCAGATCGCGCCCGCGCATGACCACGGTGCGCTCCTCGTCCAACGGGTAGGCCGAGCCGGCGCCGATCTTGGCGTTCTCGGCCGACCGCTCGCCGATGACCAGATTGTGGTCGCGCCGGGCGTACTGGATGATCGACTCGTCGATCTCGTCCCCCGCCACCCGGATCGAGTGGTTGACCACGATACCGCCGAGCGAGATGACCGCGACCTCGGTGGTGCCGCCGCCGATATCGACGATCATGCTGCCGACCGCCTCGTTGATCGGCAGCCCGGCGCCGATCGCGGCCGCCATCGGCTCCTCGATGGTGTAGGCCTCGCGCGCCCCGGCGCTCAACGCGGCATCCTTGGCGGCGCGCTTCTCGACTTCGGTCACGCCGCTGGGAATACCGATCACCACGCGGGGATGCGGCGCCATGAAGCGCTGCACGTGCACTTTGCGAATGAAGTAGTGCAGCATCATCTCGACCGTGTCGAAGTCGGCGATGACGCCGTCTTTCAGGGGGCGGACGGCCACGATCGTCTCGGGAGTCTTGCCGACCATCGCCTTGGCCTCGACCCCCACGGCCAGCGCCCGCTTGGATTTGTTGTCGACCGCGACGACCGACGGCTCGGAGATCACGATCCCCTTGCCGCGCACGTAGACGAGCGTATTGGCCGTTCCGAGATCGATGCCGAGATCGCGGCTGAAGAGTCCGAAGAGCGCGCTCATCGGTCGGATCATCAGCGGAAGCCCCCCCTCGCGGTCGCGTCTCCAGCGGGCTCGCAGCGGTTCTGGCCGCCGTCGCGCGGCAGACGCCTTCCTCCCGCAAGCCCAGAGGTCGCGGCATTATACCATGCGGGAGCTTTTGCCCCGGACGGGCCCTCAGCCCCGGCCCCTCTCCGGACGGAGCCAATGCTGGGAGAGGGGCGCTGCCTTCGGAGGAGCTTGGTTGCCGCGTGAGAATGGATCCCTCGACTTCGGTCGGGACGACAGGGGGAGTATGGAGCGGACGACGACTTGCCTCGTCCGGTACGCCACCTCCCTCTCCCTGTCATCCCGACCGAAGTGGAGGGATCCGTCGTGGCAAGGCACCCAACCCGCTCGGCCGCCACCGCGCCTCTCCCGCGTCTTCAATGCGGACTTCCCTGTTGATACGGTATAGTTCCCTCGCGCCAAGTAGCGAACGAACAGGGCGTGCGGTGGTGACCGGGGGTGGATCGGCAATGCCCGCCATCGAGGCGATCGTCAATCCGGCGTCGGCTAATGGGCGCACCGGCAAGCGCTGGCCGGAGCTGCGCGCGCGACTGGAAGCGCGCGGCTTCACGGTCAATGCTCATGCGACGTCCGCCCGGGGCGAGGCGACCTGCATTGCCCGCCGGCTGGCCGAGGCCGGGGTGGGCGAGATCGTGGTGGTCGGCGGCGACGGCACGCTCAACGAGGTCGCCAACGGCCTGCTCGGCCTCGGGCCGGAAGCGCCCCGTCCGGTGCTCTCGCTCATCCCGGCTGGAACCGGGCGCGACGTGGCGCGCTCGCTCGGTATCAACGCCGCCGAGCAGGCGATCGACCTGATCGGCCGCGCCGAGCCTTGTCCCATCGATGCCGGCGCGATCCATTTCCTGGAGGCCGGCGCCCCGCGGACGCGCTACTTCGTCGGCTTCGCCGATGTCGGACTTGGCGCCGAGGCCGCCGCCCGGCTCAATCGCTCTTCCAAGGCCCTCGGCGGCTTCCTCTCCTATCTGGCCGGCGTCACCCTGACCGTCGCGACCTTCCACGGGCGCGAGGCGCGGGTGATGGTCGATGGCCAGCTCGTCCACGAAGGCCGGATCGGCATGGTGGTGCTGTGCAACGGGCGCTACCTGGCCGGGGGTATGGACATGGCGCCGATGGCCTCGATGCACGACGGCCGCTTCGAGATCTTCGTGCTGAAGGATGTTCCCAAACGGGTGCTCCTCGGCTCGCTGCTGCCGCGCGTCTATCGCGGCAAGCACGTCGGCCATTGGGCCGTGCGGCACTACCAGGGTCAGTGCGTCGAGGTCAGCGCGCCCGAGCCGGTGCCGTTCCAGTCCGACGGTGAGCAACCGGGCACGACCGATATCCGGGCCGAGATCTTCGCGGGGGCACTGCTGATGCGGGCTCCACGGCGCGAGCCAGCTCGCGCCGCGATTTGACCGGGCCGTGCCGCGTCTGATAAGAATGCCGTCGTGACCGGACGCGACATGACGGCACGACGTTTCAGCCTGCGCGCTGGAGTAGTGAAGCGGAATCAAGCTGATGAATCTGCGGGGGGACTTCAAAGAGGGCGGCGTGAGCCTGGCGCCCGAGCCAACCGACGAGCAATTCACCATTCTCGAAGGCGCCACGTCTCCAACCCTCACCTGGTTCGTGCAGGGGTTGACCCACGAGCTGGAGCGCCACGGCTATGGCTACAGCCGCCGCGCCGTCCCCGACATTCGCCTGGTGCTCAACGTGGTCGATCGCGACAATCCGCAGCCTTACCGGCGCAAGGCGCAGGCGACCTTCGTGGTCGCCATCGTCGAGCTGGACCGCTACCCCGACGACTTCCTGCGCACCGGCTATCCCTATCTGGTGCGTGCCCTCTCTAATCTCGGCATCATGCTGACGCGGGGCGCGGACGGCCTGGAAGCCCACTTCATGACCATGGAGCAGGGGCACTACGTCGTGCGCCATACGCCGGGGCACGATGCGGAGTTCTTCGAGCACATCTACTCGCGCGTGCGGCCGCTGGCCGCCTCGCAGTTGGTGATCAACAACGTCTACAACACCGACCTGGAGCCGTCGCTGCATCAGGGCGACGAGATCACCGAGCAGCTCAAGCGCTCCGGGCGCAAGCTCGACGCGATGAACCTGCTGCCGGCTCCCTTCCCGATCCACGAGATTCTGGCGCCGCGCGAGCTGAAGCACGTCATGCGGCTCTACGGTATCGGCGGACTCAGCTATGGCAACCTCAGCGCGCGCAAGGACGAGCAGCGTTACTGGATGAGCGCCAGCGGCGTCAACAAGGGGAAGCTGGAGACGATCGGGCGCGACATTCTGCTGGTGTCCGACTTCGACCCGGAGCAACCGGCCATGATCCTCAGCGTGCCGCCCGAGGTCCAACCTCGGCGCGTCTCGGTCGATGCGATCGAGCACTGGATGATCTACCGGGAGCACCCCGAGGTTGGGGCCATCGTCCACGTGCACGCCTGGATGGACGGCATCAAGTCGACCGAGGTCAACTTCCCCTGCGGCACGATTCAGCTGGCGCAGGCGGTGGCGGAGCTGGTGCGCCAGGAGCCGGAGCCGGGCAACGCGGTCATCGGACTGAAGAACCACGGCGTCACCATCACCGGCAGCAGCCTGGACGAGATCTTCGCGCGCATCGAGGGACAGATCATCCCGCAGGTGCCGATGAGCTAGAGACGAGTCCGATAACCGTGTCCACCCTGGCCAACATCGTCACGCGCTGGATGGCGCCGGCCGCGCTGCTCGGCGGGGCCATCTGGATACTGCGCGCGGTCTGGCTGGCGCTGCTGCCGGCAGGTTGCGTCGGGGCGGCCTGCTCGCAGGTCACCAACTCCGCCCGTCACAGCGCCCTGGCAACCCCGCTGCTGGCGCTGGCGATCGCGCTGATGGCCGTGGCCGCGATCGGGATGATGGTGCAGGCGTTCCTGGCGGAGCGCATGGGCTGGCTCGGCCGGGCGGGCACCATCGCGCTGGCGATGGCCGGCGCCGAGCTGGCCGTCTATGCCCTGGCCAGCAACCTCTTCGACAACCAGATCAAGCCGCTGGCGGCGATGGGCGGGCCGCTTTTGATCCTCGGCATCCTTCTGACCGGCGCCGCGCTGCTGCGCGCCGGCGCGCTGCACCGCTCGGCCATCATGGCGCTCCTGCTCGGCTCGGTCGCCATGCTCGGCTACAACGACCAGAACGCACAGGTTCTGCTGGCTCTCCCCTTCGGCGTCGCCTGGCTGGTCGTGGGCCTGACGCTCTTGCTCAAGCCCGAGCCACAGTCCACCGCCCAGGCAACCGCCTCACCGAGCGCCTCGCTCCCGAATTGACAGCCGCCGCGTGGGCCGCTACGCTCGTGCTCAAGCACGCTGATGGGTTCAGCCGTGATCCCACGAATATCCGCCTTGAAAAAGGAACTGCTGCTATGAGCGACGCGCTGCTGATCACCAACGGCTCGATCGTGACGATGGACGCGGAGCAGCCGGCGGCCGACGCGGTCGGCGTCATCGGCGACCACATCGTGGCTGTCGGCACGCGGCGGCTGGTCGAAGACGCCCTGCCGCGCGGCTACCGCACGCTCGACCTGGCCGGGCGTGTCTGCCTGCCCGGCCTCAACGAGGCCCACAACCACATGATCGGCTTCGGCACCGCGCTCGGCCAGGTGCCCTGTGGCTATCCCGACGTGACCTCGATCGCGCAGATCATCCAGGGAGTCGCCGCGCGGGCGCGGGAGCTGCCGGCTGGCAGCTGGATCCACGGCCGGGGCTACGACGACAACAAACTCGACGAGCGACGACACCCGAATCGCCACGACCTCGACCAGGCGGCGGAAAACCACCCGGTGATCATCGTCAACGGCTCGGGCCACATGTGCGCCGTCAATTCGCTGGCGCTGAAACTGGCCGGGGTGACGCGCGACACGCCCGACCCGGAGGGCGGGCACATCGTGCGCGACGAGCACGGCGAGCCGACCGGCGTCTTGCAAGAGACGGCACAACAACTGGTCCGCGCCATCATCCCGCCGCCCACGGTCGAGGATCAGGTCGCCGCCCTCAAGCGCTGCAACGATGCCTATGTCGCCGCCGGCATCACCTCCAGCACCGATGCCAGCAGCACGACGCCGCAGGAGCTTGAGTCGTACCAGCAGGCCGTGCGCGCGGGGGCGCTCAAGCTGCGAACCACCATGATGATCCGCGAGCACCTCCTGCCCCACCTCCTCGGCCTCGGCGTCAAGCAGGGCTTCGGCGACGACCACCTGCGCGTCGGTCCGGTCAAGCTCTTCATCGACGGTAGCCTAATTGGGCGCACCGCCGCGGTGACGCGCCCCTTCCTGGAAGACCCGCGCGACGACAACCTCGGCCTGACCATGATGTCGCAGGAGCAACTGGACGACTACGTCTGGCAGGCGCACGCGGCGGGCTTCCAGATAGCGGTTCACGCCATCGGCGACCGCGGCATCGAGATGGTGCTGGACGCCTACGGCAAGGCGCTGGCGCGAATGCCGCGCGCCGACCACCGCCACCGCATCGAGCACGCCGGTATCCTGCGGCCCGACCTGATCGAGCGCATCGCCAAGATGGGAGTGCTGGTCGTCAGCCAGCCGATCTTCATCACCGAGTACGGCGACGGGTTCATTCGCCACCTCGGGCTGGAGCGCATCCAGCTCACCTACCCCTTCCGCAGCCTGCTCGACGCCGGCATCCGCCTCGTCTTCTCCTCGGATTGCCCGGTCTCGGCTTTCGAGCCGCTCAAGAGCATTCAGGTCGCCGTCACCGAGCGCACCGGCAGCGGCCGCTCCTACGCGCTGGAGGAGGCGATCTCGGTCGAAGAGTCGCTGCCGCTTTACACGGTCAACGGCGCCTACGCCACCTTCGACGAGCAGCGCAAGGGGCGCATCCGGCCGGGGATGCTGGCCGATTTCGCCATCCTGGAGCAGGACCCACGCCGGGTCGATCCGGAGGCGATCGCGTCGGTCCCGATCAGTCAGACGATCATCGGCGGGCAGACGGTCTACGAGTCGTAGCCGCGACATGGTGAGACAAGCGAGGCGAGCGATGGAGCTGCCAACCGTCGGGATGGACCTGGTCGACAAGCGCAATGCCCGGAGCGCGCTGGAGGCGGCCAAACGCGCGGCGGCGCGCGGCGTGCCGATGGTCTGGTCGACCACCGGCCCGAGCGCGCCGGATCCGATGAGCTTCTTCGGCGCCGTCGCGGTCGAAACCGATCGGCTCGGCTTCGGCACGGCGATCGTGCCGACTTACCCGCGTCACCCGACCGTGATCGCGACGCAGGCGCTGGCGCTCGACCAGCTGGCGCCGGGCCGCTTCCGCCTCGGCCTCGGGCCGAGTCATCAGCCGACGATCACGGGAGCCCTCGGGCTGCCGATGGGCAGGCCGCTCGACCACCTACGGGAGTACGTCACCATCACGCGTGATCTCCTCTGGAACGGCCAGTCCGATTTCGAAGGGCAGTACTATCAGGTCCATTCACGGATGATCGGCACCGCCCAGGTGCCGATCTACATCTCGGCCCTGCGCTCGCGCGCCTTTCGCCTGGCCGGCGAGGTGGCCGACGGCGCGATCTCCTGGATGTGCCCGCTGGGCTACATCCGCGACGTGGCCTGCGCCGCGATGCGCCAGGGCGCGGCGCTGGCCGGACGGCCCATGCCGCGCATGGTGGCGCACATCCCGGTGGTGATGACCGGCGACCGCGCCCGCATGATCGAGTTGGCGCGCCCGCGCGTCAGCGGCTACGCCCGCCTGCCCTTCTACGCGGCCATGTTCGCCGACGCCGGCTACCCGGTCGGCGACGAGGCACGGGTCAGCGACGAATTGCTCGACCGCCTGGTCGTCTGGGGCGATGAGTCCGAAGTGCGGCGCCGGCTCTCCGACGCGCTGGGGCAAGGGGTGGACGAGCTGCTTCTGACGCTCCTGCTGGGCGACGCGCCGGAGAAGGACGAGCAGGCGCTGTCGCGGGTGCTGGCCGATCTGAGCGGTGCCCATTCGTAGGGGCGGCCCCCGTGGCCGCCCTGTCCCGCTCGCGCACCGGCGGCCGGGAACATAGGGCAACGTTGGGCGGCGAACGACACGGCGGGTGGTAGGCCACGAGGGCAGGAACGGGGGCCTGCCCTACGGGAAAAAGCCGAGGAGTATCAGTGGCGCTAGCGGGCGACGAGCTACGAGGGAAGGTCGCGCTGGTGACTGGGGCCGGCTCGGGTATCGGCCGCGCTATCGCGCTGCGCTTCGCCGCCGAGGGCGCCACGCTGGCGCTGGCGGGCCGAACCCGCGCGACGCTGGAGGCGACCGCCAGCGCCATCGGGGCGGCGGCCCTGACGGTCCCCCTCGACGTGACCGATCCCGCGAGCGTGGCGAGCGGCGTGCGCGCCGTGGGCGAGCGGCTTGGACCGATCGACATCCTGGTCAACAACGCCGGGATCGGGACGACCAAGAGCATCGTCGAGGTCGAGCCGGACGAGTGGGAGCGCGTCTTCGCGGTCAACGTGCGCGGCGTCTACCTCTGCAGCCGCGCCGTCTTGCCCGGCATGCTGGAGCGCGGGTCGGGGTCGATCGTCAACATCGCCTCGGCCCTCGGGCTGGTCGGCGTGCCGGGTCGCGCAGCCTACGCCGCCAGCAAGGGCGCGGTCATCGCCCTGACCAAACAGGTGGCGGTCGAGTACGCGGCACAGGGGATTCGCTGCAACTGCATTTGCCCCGGCACGGTCAGCACCGAGTGGGTCGACCGGCTGCTGGCGGAGTCCGACGAGCCGGAGGCCGCCCGGCGCGCGCTGGAGAACCGCCATCCCCAGCACCGGCTCGGCACCCCGGAGCAGGTGGCTGCCGCCGCCCTCTATCTGGCGTCGGAAGCCGCGGCTTTCGTCACCGGCAGCGCGCTGGTGATGGACGGCGGTCAATCGGCGCGCTGACCGGCTGAGCCGGGGTACGATAGGGAGCATCAGGTGATGTAGGGGTGGTGGAAGTCGTCGGTGCGGAAGGGACATGGTCATGGCCCAGGTGATTTTCGACCACGTGACCAAGCGGTTCGACGGCGTCGTGGCGCTCAAGGACCTGGAACTCGAGATCAACGACGGCGAGTTCCTGGTGCTGGTCGGACCCTCCGGCTGCGGCAAGTCGACCGCGCTGCGCTGCCTGGCCGGGCTGGAAGAGATCACCTCCGGCAACATCATGATCGGCGACCGGGTCGTGACCAATATCCCGCCCAAGGACCGCGACATCGCCATGGTCTTCCAGGCCTACGCGCTCTATCCCCACATGTCCGTGCGCGACAATCTGGCCTTCGGCCTCAAGCTGCGCCACACGCCCAAGGAAGTTATCGAGCGCCGCGTGCGCCAGGTCGCCGATATGCTCGGACTGGAGACGCTGCTCGAGCGCAAGCCGCGCGCGCTCTCCGGCGGCCAGCGCCAGCGCGTCGCGCTGGGGCGCGCCATCGTGCGCGAACCGCAGGTCTTCTTGATGGACGAACCACTCTCCAACCTCGACGCCAAGCTGCGCGTGCAGACGCGCGCCGAGATCATCAAGCTGCAGGAGCGCCTCGGCACCACGACCGTCTACGTCACCCACGACCAGGTCGAGGCGATGACGATGGGCG
The DNA here is from genome assembly GCA_035693105.1 of Thermomicrobiaceae bacterium. Classification (GTDB taxonomy): domain Bacteria; phylum Chloroflexota; class Chloroflexia; order Thermomicrobiales; family Thermomicrobiaceae; genus DASSHC01. The sequence goes on from DASSHC010000192.1 coordinate 9,628, forward strand.
ATCGCATCGCGGTCATGAGCGCCGGACTCTTGCAGCAGCTCGACACCCCGCAGAACCTCTACGACCACCCGGCCAACCTCTTCGTGGCCACCTTCATCGGCAGCCCGGCGATGAACATCTTCCCGGCGGAGGTCGTGCGCGGCGACGGGGGGCTCCATCTCAAGAGCGAGAGCATCGACCTGCTGCTGCCGAGCAGCCGCGAGGGGAAGCTGGGTAACTACGTGGGCCAGCAGGTGATGGCCGGAATCCGGCCCGAACACCTGAGCGTGGCCGAGGGGAGCGTCCCGGCGGGCCGCTCGATGCGCCTGCCGGTGGAACTGGTCGAGCCGCTGGGCGCCGAGACGCTGGTCCACTTTGCCGGCCCGGATGGGACGATGATCGTGGCGCGGGTGCAGCCGGAGACGCGCGCCACGGTGGGGCAGACGCTCGACCTGGTGGTCGAGAACGAGCACCTGCACGCCTTCGACCGCGACAGCGAGCAGTCGCTGATCTCATAATCCCGCTGGGCCCAATGCCGGCCACTCAATCGTCCCGGCTTGCCACGGCGACCGGCGCGACCGTGCGCGGCGCGGCGCGGTCAAAGAGCATGCCGCCGACCGCTCCGAACAGCAACAGCACGATCAGCGCCGGCCAGAGGAGCCCGGGGTGGGCGGAGCCGAGCGCGACACCGGCGGCCCACGACGCCAGCCCCCAGGCGCTGCCCCAGATCACGCTGCTGAAGGCCAGGTAGCGCCCGCGCAGCCGCTCGGGCGCCAACTCCACCGTGATCACGCCCGAGGTCGGCATGAAGATCATCTCGCCCAGCGTGTAGACCACCGCCGCGGCGAAGGGGAAGCCGGCGACCCAGGGGCTGGCGCCGATCATGGCGTAGGCAACGCACCAGAAGAGGGCGGCCGCCGCCAGCGACGCGCCCCGGCCCCAGCCGGCGATGCGATTGGCTACCAGGAGCTGCGCCGCGACCACGATGATGGTGTTGATGGTAAAGAGCGAGCCGACGGCGGCCTCGCCCAGTCCGGCCTGGGCGTGCAGGTAGGGCGGCGCGGTCACCTGAAACTGCGTCAGCCCCGCCAGCAGGATGAACATCACGACCTGCGAGAACATGAAGCGGCGGTCGCTGAGCACCTCGCGCCAGCTTCCGCCTGCCCGCTGATGCGCCGCGAGCCGTTGCCGCCCTGGCGACCGTATCAGCGCCAGGACGAGAATTCCCGCCAGCCCGATACCGCCTCCCGCCACCCAGTAGAGCAGCTGAAACGCGGGGATGGTGCCGCCGGCGACCAGCAGCCCCCCGGCCAGGCCGCCCGCGCCGGTGCCCAGCGCGCTCGCGACCCGCAAGAGTGCGAACATCTCGCCCGCCTGCTCGACCGGCACCAGCGTCGTCGCCAACGTGTCGGACGAGGGCCAGTAGAGCTGGGTGAAGAGCCCCTGTACGACCATGAGGAGGAAGAAGCGGGTGAGATCGGTCGCGACAGGGAAGAGCGCGGTGGTAGCCGCCGTCCCCAGGATGGTGATGACGACCATGTTGCGCGGCCCGAAGCGGTCGATAGTGCCGGCCGCGGCCAGGGTGAAGATCACTCCGGCGATCGAGCTGGCCGCGATGCCGGCGCCGACATTGCCCTCGCCCAGACCGAGTATCTGGCCGAAGTAGATCACCAGGAAGGGGATGGTCATACCCCGCGCGGTGAAGAGCACCAGGTTGGCCCCGGCCAGCAGCCAGAGCGTGGCGGGGAAGCGCTTCAGTTGTGCCCGAGCTCGCGCGGCACGGCGCGAAAGCCTGCTCACGTCGCCCCTTCTCGTCCGGCGCAAGTGTGGCAGGAGCAGCACGGGCTCGCCACTGGATGATTGAGCGCTCTCGCCCAACCCGTGGAATCGCCTCACGTTCGCGCGATTGAGGGAGACGTTTCGATGATCTATCCTAGCCCCTTCAGTGGGCTTCGTGGATTTAGCGCGGTCAATTTATTGCCGCGCGACGAGCACCACGATGGCTCGCGGAAGGCAACATGTCGTCAGGCCACCAGCTCCGAAGCCTTCAGCGGCGCCGGGCGGGCAAGCAGGAAGCCCTGCGCCAGGTCGCAGTCAAGCGAGCGCAGCAGCGCCAACTGTTCCGGCTCCTCGATTCCCTCGGCCACCACACGCAGCCCGAGTGAGTGCGCCACGGTGATGATCGCGGCCACGATCGCCGCATCGTGGCTCTCGCGCGCCAGACCCGCAATGAATGAGCGATCGATCTTGACGAAATCGACCGGGAGTTCTTTCAGGTAAGCCAGCGACGAGTAGCCGGTGCCGAAGTCGTCGATCGCCAGGCACAGGCCGAGATCCTTCAATCGGATCAGCATCTCGCGTGTCGCCGCGATGTCTTCCATCAGCGTCGTCTCGGTGATCTCCAGCACCAGGCGGCTGGGATCGAGGCCGGTCTCGCCCAGCACCTCGGCCACGACCGTGGCGAGGTCGGGTTGGGCGACCTGCCGCGCCGAGAGATTGACGCTGACCATCGGCGCGTCGAGGCAGCCCGCGCTCCAGGCCTGTGCGTCGCGGCAGGCTTGCGACAGCATCCAGCGGCCCACGGGCACGATCATGTGACTATCCTCGGCCAGCGGGATGAATGCGCCCGGCGGGATCACGCCGCGCCGGGGATGCCGCCAGCGAATCAGCGCCTCGCGCAGCGCGACCTCGCCCGTGGCGAGCGCGACCATCGGCTGATAGTAGGGCACGAACTCCGAACGGTCGAGCGCCCGGCGCAGGTCCAACGTCAGCTCCAGCCGCTCGGCCGCCCGGGCGTCCATGCTGAGATCGTAGACGACGGAGCGGTGCTTGCCGCGTGCTTTGGCACGATGGACGGCGACGTCGGCCTCGCGCAGCAGCGCGTCCGCCGTCTTGTCGTCGTGCGCGTGGTGCACGGCTACGCCGATGCTGACGCTGGCGAAGAGCTCCCGCCCACGCACCGCGACCGGCCGCTCGAGCGCGTTCAAGACGGCGTCCGCCAGGTCGATCGCCTCGTCGAGACTGGGGCGGCCTTCCGCCAGGATCACGAATTCGTCTCCCGACCAGCGGGCGATCGAATCGGCCGGGTCAACGGCGTCGCGCAGGCGTTGCGCGACCGCCAGCAACA
>DASSHC010000193.1:0-3100 GCA_035693105.1 Thermomicrobiaceae bacterium
GATCGTGCTCCAAGCGCGGAGCGCCGGGACGACGCCGGCGGTTACACTCACCCGCGGCCGATCCCTCGGTGCCTGGGGCTGCGGAAGCTGTGCTCGTGGGTTCGACGCCGGGCATCCAGTACGTCGCGCCACCCTGCACACGTTGGCTCTGGACGGCGTTGCCCATGGCCGTCTTCGCTCTGGTGGTCGGAGTCACGATCCTCACCTTATGCGCCCCTGGATGATCGCCGGTAGCGTATCACGGCTCAGCGACAGCATGCCCCACGGAGAGGTAAGGCAACGATGGCATCTGGACTGTTCCATCCCGCGTCGCTCACTCCGATCATCGTCTTGGCGCTCTTCTGGATCGTGATTGTCGCCCTAGGCGTGCTGCTGGGGCGATTTCTCTGGACCAGCCTGCGGCGCTAGCATGACCGACAGCCAGGCATCGCGCCGAAGGGAGTTGCCTTGACCTACCAGCTCGCTGCAGCGTTCCTCTGGTCGTGGCTCATCCTCTCCATCATGCTGACTCCGGAGGGCTTCGATCGCCGCTCCTGGAAGCTGCTCTGGCTGGCGGGGCTCCTCTCATTCGCCTTCAGCCTGCCGGCGGCACTGAGCATCGGGCCCGTCGTCTGGCTGCTTACCGCCGTTCAGGTGGCCGGCGCCGTGGCCTTCCGCTGGCGGCTCTCCTGGTCCGGCTGGGCCAATCTCATGCTCCTGGGCATCCTGATCTGGCTGGTCGTCGTGCCGGCGAACCTCCTCCTCTTCCACTGGCCGCCGCTGGTCTTCCTGGTGCCGCTGGCGATGGTCGCCGCCGCCGTCGCTACGCTGCGTGGCCCGAGTGAGGATCGTGCGACGGAACGTTGATGCGGCGGGCTGGCCTTCGACGTGGTTGATTGCCGCTCCAGGTTGGATCCCTCGACTGCGCTCGGGATGACAGGGGGAGGGATGAGGCAGACGACGACGACTTGTCTCATCTGATAGGCCACACCCTTTGCGCTGCCATCCCGAGTCGTCATGAGCCTCCGCTCGCCACGGCAGCATGAAAACGGGCGGCCGCCGGGCCGCTATTTCCACCGTAGCGCAGTCGAGGGGTCCGTCTTCGATGACTCCCCACGCAGTCGAGACCATGGTCGCGGCCTACTCCACCGGCAGCATGCCCCGCGCCACGCCGAGCAGCTCGTCCGGCGTCACGCCCTCAGCACGGATGAGGTAGGCGATGTGGTCGGACTTCGCCTGGACATTCTGCCAGTGGCCCGGCTCGCTCCACCAGAGCCAGGCGGCCGCGCTCGGCTGGGCGGGATTGTCGATCTGGAGCGTGGCCGGCCGGCCGCGGACCGTGTTCTGCTGCCGGGTCGATCCCGCCGTCCGGGTAGGGGGAGCATTCTCACCCGCGACGACGATGAGCAGGCGCTTGCCTGGCCCGTCGTACTCGACCTGGAAGCCGCCGGCGCCGCTGTAGCGGTATTGCACCGTGGTGAAGCCTGGCGGGAGGTTCGCCGGGCGGAGGATCGGGTCGACGGAGCCTTCGGTCTGCCGGAGCACCGTCTGCCAGATGTCCGCCTCACTCGTAAGCGGCACGGTGAACATCGAGGGCGTGGCCGTGTGCGCGGCGGGCGCTCCCGCCACCGGCGCCAGCGAGCCGGCCAGCGCGATCAACTCGTCAGCGGTGAGCACCGGGCCGGATGCGCCCTCGCTCACCAGCACGACGCCCGTCGCCTCATAGCGGAAGCGCACCGTGAGCTGCGTCGCCGAGCGCGTCAGGTAGCCGGGCAACCGCGCAACCACCCCGCCCTCGTCGGGCCGGGGCAAGGTTTGCACCAGGTCGGACATGCCGGCGCTGTCGGCCTCGCCCTCGGTGATCGTCAGCACGCGCTGGCCGCCGGCGTCGTGGAAGCTCATGACCGCGCGGGTGAAGCCTGGATCGTGCTCGATGACCGGCTGTGACGTATCGGCGGTCAGCCCGGCGGGGAGCTTGGTCGGCACGAGCAGGGGAAATTCTACCTGCGTCTGGAGCGCGGCCAGCGCCGGATCGACGATCGCGGCGGGTCGGTCCGCGGGCTGCCACCCACCCACCTGAGCTTCAAGCTCGCGCCCGCTCGCCGCGTCCAACAGGTAGGTCGCGTGCGTCCCGAAACAGGGCAGCCACATGCCGACACCCGGCGGGCAGGAGAAGTCGAACGCCCCGTGATCGAGCGTCACCTGCCAGACCGGCGCGCTGAGGGCAAGGTCGGAAGGACGCTCCGATGTCTCGCCTAACGGCAGCAGTTCCGCCTCGGTGATTCGTGGCAGCTTGTCGCCCTGGCTGAAGCGGGCGACAAGCTGCTCGAAGGTGCCGAGCGCGGCGTTGACGGGAACGCTCGGCACCACGCCGGGGACGACGATCGGCGTGCCGCCGGGCACCGGGGTAGCGATGGTGCGCTGCAACGGCTCCGGTATACCGAGCTCGTGACCGTCGGCAGCGTCGAGCACCAGGAGCACCTGTGGACCGCAAGTCAGACGCCCCGAGCCGCTGTCGCAGATGAGCGGGCCGTCGCCTACCAGCTCCACACGCCAAACCGGCGTACCCGCGGGCAGCACCGCTCCCGGCGCAGCGACCTCGGCGCGCACATCGGCAAGCTGCCGCAGGGCGATCCCCACCACACGGGCCGGTTGCCCCCGCTGGTCGCGCACCCGCTGGCCGGCAGCTACCGCCGCATCCAGTGCGGTCGCCAGCCGGTCACCGGCTGCCAGTTCAGGAACGGTTGGCGCGGGTGTGGGCGCCGGGCGCGCGGCCTGAACTGCCGCTGGCGTTCCGCCGGGGTGGGTCAGGGCCAGGCCGGCGGCCAGCATCAGGAGCACGATCGCCGCGCCGGCCAGCGCCAGCACGCGGCCCAGCCCCCGCCGGCCGCGCCCTCCCGCTGCCGGCCCATGCCGCTGATCATCACCCATGGCGGCACTCCTCGCGCCAGCTCGCCCGAGCGCCTTGCCCTCCGGGGCTGACCCTAGCGTAAACTCCTGGCGGCAGCCTGACCAGCGCCCACGGGGTTGCCGGGTTGGCAGGTGATGGATGAGATCCGCGCACGATTTCAGCGAACCGATCGTCCTCCCCGACGGCACCACCATCCCGGTGCGGCCGATC
>DASSHC010000194.1:0-16562 GCA_035693105.1 Thermomicrobiaceae bacterium
AACTCTACGGGCAGCGGTACTGAGGGGGAGACTCAACGCCCACCGAGGACGTCGGGTGCCGCGTGAAGACGGATCCCTCGACTGCGCTCGGGATGACAGGGTGAATGACGTGGCCTACCGACCGAGGCATGCCTCGTCGTCAGCCCCTATCTACACCCTGTCATCCCGACCGAAGTGAAGGGATCCGTCGTGCCCTACATCCCATCCTCGTCGTGCGCCACCTGCCACCCCACGCCTCGCCTTCCAGGTGGTAGGCTGTTAGCACAGTCTATGGTTGGCAAGAGTCGAGGTGGCCATGTGGGTCGACGAGCCGAATGACGTCAAGCACTGCGTCATTCACATCGTGTCCGACGGCAGCGGCGCGACTTCCGAGGCGGTCGTCGATGCCGCGACCGTGCAGTACCCCGGCGTCGAGTTCGAGATCGTGCGCCACCCCGGCGTGCGCACGCGCGAGCAGGTGTTGACCGTCGTCAGCCAGGCGGTGCGCGGGCACCACATCATCGTCCACACCATCGTCATCACCAGCATCCGGCGCCTCTTGCTCCGCGAGTGTCGCCAGCGAGTCATTCCCCAGGTCGATCTCACCGGCCCGTTGCTGGGCCAGATCTCGCAGCACGTCGGCATGCGCCCCCTGCTGCGCCCCGGCGTCTCGCACGGGCTCAGCGACGAGTATTTTCGCCGCGTCGACGCGATCCAATACTCGGTCCGGCACGACGACGGGCAGGGGCTGGAGAGTTTGGGTGAGGCCGATATCGTGCTGGTCGGCGTCTCGCGCTCGTCGAAGACGCCTCTCAGCATCTATCTCTCACTGCGGGGCTGGAAGGTCGCCAATATCCCGGTCGTGCTCGGCGTCGAGCCGCCGCGCCAGTTGGATGAGATCGACCAGACGCGCGTGGTCGGGCTGATGATCAACAAGGATGAGCTGGTGCGCATCCGGCAGCACCGGGTCAAATCGCTGGGCGGACTGGCACACGGCGAATACGCCGACCCAGAGAAGGTGTCCGAGGAGCTGTCCTACTGCCGCCGCCTGATCCGCCGCGGCTACCCCTGGCCGATCGTCGACGTGACCGGCAAGTCGGTCGAGGAGTCGGCCAAGGAGATCATCGCGCTGATCGAGAGCCAGCGCGTTCGCTCCTCGTTCCCCGAGCTGGAGTTCCCGGAGGAGGACCTTTACCCGTTCCTCAAGGAGTGACGCACTGCCTGGGGCGTCATTCCTCGACTCGCTGCGCCAGGTCGCGCAACTGGCTGTAGATCCAGCTCAAAATGTCGTCGCGCTCCACGATCTGGCGCATCTCGCGCTGCCACTCGGCGCGCTGCTCCTCCGGCAACGTCAGCGCCTGATAGATCGCCTCGGCGGTCCCCTCGATATCGGTCGGCGAAACCGTCAGCGAGTAGGGGCCGAGCTGCATGTAGGCGCCGGCGCCCTCCGAGAGGATCAGCACGCCCGGGCGCTGATTGAGCAGCACGCCCTCCTTGGCCACTAGATTCATGCCGTCGAAGATCGCGTTGACCAGCAGGGCGTCGTAGTGGCTCAGCCCGGCGAGCGCACGGGGGTAGTCGTCGCCGATGAAAAGGGTGATCGGCTGCCAGGGGACGCCGTTGTACTCGGCGGCGTTGGCGTACTTGGTGTTGACCCGCCCAACGATGGTGTTGATGTCGTCCAGGTAGTCGATGTACTCCAGCACCTCCAGGCGCGAGGGCACCAGGAAGGCCAGGAAGTTGACCCGGCCGACGAAGTCCGGGTGCAGTTCCAGGAAGCGGTCGAAGGCCAGAAAGCCGCGCACGATGTTCTTGCTCGGCTCGGCCCGGTCGACCCGCACCACCGTGAATTCGTTGCGGAAGTTCTGCAGGTGTTGCGTGTGCCGCTCGGCATCCTCGCTCCCGGCCACCTCGCGCACTTCGTCGGTGTCAACCGATATCGGATAGGCGCGCACCCAGGTTGTCCGGCCTTGATAGTGAACCGCGCGCCCCCCGTAGTCGATATCGGCGCCGTCGAGATTGGCCTCGCAGGTGTACATGAAGCTGCGCGCGAAGTGGCGCGTCTGGAAGCCGACAATGTCGTTCTGCAGCATGCTGTGGCAGATCGCCTGGCGGATCGGCCGCGGCAGCAGGCTCCAGTAGTCGGGGTCGGGCCAGGGGATGTGGATGAAATGCTGAATGGTGAGGTCAGGCCGCAGCTCGCGCAGGAAGCCCGGGGTCAGGTAGAGGTGGTAGTCCTGCAGCATGACGAGCGGGGGCTCGTCGGCGGCCGCGGCCGCGGCCACGATTTCGCTGGCAAACTGGTGATTGACCTCGACGTAGCCGTGGTTCCAGGCGTGCCAGGTGGCGGCATCGACATCGGGCGAGCGCGGCGTGTCCCACAGATAGTGCTGCAGAAACCAGAGGAGCGGGTTCGAAATCTGGTTGTAATACTCAAGATAGGCTTCCGGGTCGGAGACGACGAAGCGGAGGCGGAAATCGGAGTCGGGCGGCACCACAACCGACTCTCCGCTTGCGGCGGCCTGCTCGGCGCGCAGCCGGTCCCCCTCGGTCATGGCGCTGGCCACCCAGATCGGGTTGCTGTAGCGTGCGGCCGCGCTCATGGCCGTGACCACGCCGCCAGCGCCGCGTTTCGCGGTCAGGTTGCCGTCCGGTTCCAGTGTGTACTCGATCGGACCGCGGTTCGAGGCGATGATCAGGGTGCGCTGCGCCAGCAACTGCTGCGCTTGCGGAGGAAGCTGTTGCAGCCCTCCGACATCCCCGGCGCCAGTTCGTTGATCTCTCACGAGCGCTCTCCCACCGGTCAGCAACCCTGAACGATGCGACGACCGCGCATCGACAGCCGCGAAGCGCATCAGCAGCTATTCTTACGCCGACAACGTTCAGGTTCCCATCCCAAGGATGATCACGTACAATCCGGGCGTCTCGATTGCGCGACAGCAGGAGGGGACCGGCGATCGTGAGTACCGTTGAGCAACGCATCTGTCCCGACTGTGGCAGCCGGCGAACTCAGGTGGTGCTTCGCGGCCTGACCGGGCCGACGGACGAGTCCGACCAGTATTTCCGCTGTGAGGATTGCGGCCGCGTGACCTACGAGATCGTCGCGCGCACGGCGCGGGAGCTGCGCATCGCCCGGATCTCCCCCGGCCGGCAACTCCGCGCCAGCGGTCGGCTCTACGAGGTCCGCCGTGTACTCAAGGTCGGACTGGATGAATATCTCGTCTACCTGCGCCCAGCCGGCGACGAAACGGCGGCCGGGGCCCGGTAAGCGGAGTTCGGATGCCCTCCCGCGCGGAGCCGAGCGCCCCACGCGCCCCCATCCTAAACGACCTGGCCCCAGACCGCAAAATGGCGCGGCCTGTGGCGGTCGACGTCTAGCGGGTTTTGCTGCCTAAAGGAGAAGCATCCAGGCGCTTCAGGACGGATCCTTCGACAAGCTCAGGTTGACATGGTTGGGGTTGCAGCCTTTCGGACGACACGAGTTGTCGCCGTTTGCACCGTACGAACCAGTCATCCTGAGCGAAGTCGAAGGATCCGTCTTGCCTCACGTCCCATATTTGTTAGAGGCCGCGATACCTTCTTAAGATCCGCTGACACCCGCGCCCTTCAGCGCCTCCGGAACCGGCTTGCCATTCTTTGACGGCTGCACGAAGCGGTCGACCAGCGCGGCGGTGTTGACCACGTTGAGCCGCTGGAAGATCAGGTCGAAGCGCTCCTCCAGCTCCTGGCAGATCTGCTGGCGCACATCCCCCGGCAAGTCCCAGAACTGCTGCTTGAACGGCCCAAAGCCGCGCTTGCGCGTGGTGTAGTAGAACTGCGCCTCGGTCATCTCGGGCTTGCGCTCATCGGCGTGGTTCTGCGCCAGGTGGGCGTAGATCTCATCGCGCAGGTCCTTTGGGAAGGCTTGACTGTCGTAGATGATGTTCTGGAAGCCGGTCGCCAGGTGCACCTCGCAGGCATTGGCCTCGGAGAAGCGGTTGAACGCTTCTTCGGGCAGCGTCGAAGCGCCGTGCTGCACCGCGCCGCCCAGGCCGTACTTCTCGCGTGCGACCTCGGACAGCTTGCCGAGCGTATCGAAATCGACCTTTATCTGGGCAATGGTGCCGTCGGGCAGGACCACGCCGCCGTGGCTGGTGCCGGTCTGCACGCTGATCTTACTGATGCCGGTACGCTGACCGCCCTGCGCGCCCAACTGCTTCAGGTAGCCCTCCATGAAGGCTTCCAGCTCCGAGACGGTGCTGTTCTTGCCGCCTACCTCGCCGATCTCGCCGCCGACCGAAACCGTCGTCCCCTTCGGCTCGCGCTCACGGATGTAGGCGGTCAGTTCGGCGGTGTGAGTGTAGTTGCGCTGCTGCTGCTCGGACTCGGTCGGCTGGCTGAGATCGACCACCGTCGAGCTGTCGATGTCGATGTTGTAGAAGCCGGCGGCCAGCGCCTCGACGATCAGATCCTTGACCCCCTGCACTTCCTTCTGAGCGTCTTTGGCGTAGTTCTTGGCGTTGATCTGGAAGTGATCGCCCTGGATGAAGACCGGACCCCGGTAGCCCTCGCGCATGGCGGCGGCCAGCGCCACGGTGGCGTACTCTTCCGGCCGCTGGGAGGTGTAGCCCATCTCCGAGCGCGCGATCTCGACGATCACCTGCTTGCAGTTGTTCTTGAGCGCGGTGCGAAAGACCGCGCGACCCATGTCGTAGGCCATGCCGCGGATGTTGATCGCTGGGGTGGTGCGGTTGGCCCACTCGCCCCTGCCGCCGGCGAGGTAGTAGTCGTTGATCGAGGCGGACACGGCGCCTAGCTCCTGCCCCGCCTGCCAGATGAGCCAGCGGGACGCCGCCTTGACGTCGTCGCCGCCGAAAACGGCGCTATAGACGAGACGGTCAAGCATCTGCTCGCGGAAGGCTCGCGCGTCGCTGATCGCCAACGAGCCGTTGCTCAACTGCGCCGCCGGGTTGAGCTCGTTCACCAGCTCACGAATCGACGTGTAGCTCTGCATTCGGTGCCTCCTCGTGCTGGCTCATGGCGGGTACGTGAAAGCCGCGCTGCTTTCCCCCGCACGCTTCGATTGTCGCACGACCGGGACCGCGAAGCGACGGTTTGCCCGCGGCAAATCAACACTCAGGCGAGCGCGGCGCGCTGCACCTGGATCAGCTCGGCGATTCCCTGCCCGGCCAGCGCCAGCATCGCGTTCAGCCGCTCCAGATCAATCGGCTGGCCACCCTCCGCGGCGAACTCCAGGTCTACGAACAGCCCGTGGTCGTTCATCACCACGTTGAGGTCGACATCGGCCGCGCTGTCCTCCTGGTACTCCAGGTCGAGCCGGATCTCGCCAAAGACCAACCCGACGCTGACGGCCGCCAGCCAGCCCTTCAGCGGCAGCGCCTTGACCTGCTTCACGCGCTCCAGCTTGCCCAGTGCCTGGCGCAGCGCCACGTAGCCGCCGGTGACACCGGCGGTGCGCGTGCCGCCGTCCGCCTGGATCACGTCGCAGTCGATCAGAACCGTGCGCTCGCCCAGCGCGCGCATATCGACCACCGCCCGCAGCGAGCGCCCGATCATGCGCTGGATCTCCTTGGTGCGCCCACTCTCCAGCGAGCGCTCGCGCGGGATGCGCCGGGGTGAGCTGCGCGGCAGCATGCCGTACTCGGCCGTGACCCAGCCACGCCCCTTGCCCGTCAGAAACGGCGGCACTTTGTCCTCGATCGTGGCGGTGCAGAGGACGTGCGTATTGCCGCATTTGATCAGCGCCGAGCCATCCGCGTAGGGCGCGAAGCCGGGGATGATCTCTACCGGGCGCAGCGCGTCATTGGCCCGCCCGTCCGGCCGCTTGCGGTTGTACGTCGAGGCCATTACTCCTCTTTCGTCTGCCGCGTCGTGCGCTCCGTCCGCCGCCGCGCCAGCAACTCACGCCAGCGACGCAGACGATCGCCGATCTCTCGCTCGTAGCCACGGCTGCTCGGCTCGTAGTAGACGCGCCCCACCAGATTGTCCGGCAGGTGCTGCTGCTCGACCAGCGCGTCCTGGTAGTCGTGGGCGTAGCGGTAGTCGCGCCCGTAGCCCAGCTCACGCATCAGCCGCGTGGGCGCGTTGCGCAGGTGCAAAGGCACCGGGTCGTTGCGCGTCGCCTGCACGTCGCGCGCCGCGGCATCATATGCCTGGTAGAGGGTGTTGCTCTTGGGCGCGGTGGCCAGATAGACCACCGCTTCGGCCAGCGCCAGCTTGCCCTCCGGCAGACCCAGGAAGTGCACCGCCTGCTGCGCCGCCAACGTGACCGCCAGCGCTTGCGGGTCGGCCAGGCCGACGTCCTCCGAGGCGGCGCGCACCAGCCGGCGGGCGACGTAGAGCGGGTCATCGCCACGCTCCAGCATGCGCGCCAGCCAGTAGAGCGCGGCGTCGGGGTCCGACCCACGGATCGACTTGTGCAGCGCCGAGATTGTGTCGTAGTGCGCCTCGCCGGCGCGGTCGTAGCTGCCGCCGCGCACGTCGGCCGCGGCAGCGATCTGCTCTACCCCAATCACTCGTTCGACCGCGCCCACCGCCGCCAGCTCCAGCGTATTGAGCGCGAAGCGCGCGTCGCCATTGGCCAGGTTGACCAGCGCGGTGCGCGCCTCCGGCGCCAGCGTCAGCTTCTCGACGCCTAGCCCGCGCTCCGAATCAACGAGCGCACGGTCGAGGAGCTGCCCGATCGCCTCATCGCCCAGCGCTTCCAGCACCAGCACGCGCGAGCGGGAGAGGAGCGGTGAGTTCACTTCGAAGGAGGGATTCTCGGTGGTGGCGCCGATCAGCGTGACCGTGCCGTCCTCCACTTGCGGCAGGATGGCGTCCTGCTGCGCCTTGTTGAAGCGGTGGATCTCGTCGATGAAGAGGATGGTGCGCTTTCCGTGCATCCCCAGCCGGTCGCGCGCCTCGGCGATCTCGCGGCGCAGGTCGGCCACGCCGGCCATCACCGCCGAGAGCTGGACGAAGTGCGCCTGAGTGATGCCGGCCACAACCCGCGCCAGCGTCGTCTTGCCGCTGCCCGGCGGCCCCCAGAGGATCAGCGAGCTCAGCCGGTCCTGCTCGATCGCCTGGCGCAGGAGCGTGCCCGGCCCGATCAACCGCTCCTGGCCCACCAGCTCATCCAGCGTGCGCGGGCGCATGCGGTCCGCGAGGGGCGCGCGGCGGCGCAACAGCTCCCGGCGGTGTGCCTCGAACAGGTCCATGCGCTCTCCCGCCGCTAGGAGTCGTGCTCCTCCAGCTCATCGAGCCGCCGGTGCAGCTCGGCGATGCGCTGCTCGACCTCGTCCAGCGTGCGCAGCCCGCGCTCCTGCAGGTCCTCGCGCAACTCTTCCAGGCGGTCCAACTCCAGCATCAGCTCGTAGAGGGATGGCTCCTCAGCGCGTGCCATTGTCGCCCCACCCCTACCGGAGCACCGCGATGGCGACGACGGCGAAGGCGATGGCACTCACCCCGCCGTATTCGGCCAGATCGCGCGAGCTGACGCCGCCGCGCAGGTGGTTCAAGATCAAGCCGGCGATCAGGTAGAAGAAGATCAACAGCGCCGCTCCGCCGGTCCAGCCGGTGGCGCGCCAGTAGTTCAGCACCCAGGTAATCTCGCCCAGCACCACACCCCCGGCCAGGGCGTAGACCAGTCGCCGCGCGCCGCTCGCCTCCTCGCCCTCGGTTAGTTGCAGCAGCAGCAAAAAGACCAGAACCAGCACGGCGGTCGCCGAGAAGAGGCTGCGCAGCTTGTTGATGTAGATCATCGACAGTCCGACGAAGGCGATGATGTGGAGCAGGAGCGTGTAGACGTTCCGCGCTCGCTGGCGGCTCTCCTCGTCGCCGGTGCGCAGCGCTCCCTGCGCCAGACCGGACCCCAAGAGCACCACGAAGACGCCGAGCACGATCACACCGATAGCGGCGAGCGAGTGATAGACGCCCAGCAGCATCACCGTGGTGAGACTGACGATAAGGGGCACCACCCAGGCGGTCGGCGCCGTGGCGGGCGGACGGGCGCTCAGCGCGCCTGTTGCTGCCGTACGTGGCGCCGGCAGGGGGGCCAGCGCCTGAAAGAGCGCGGCGCCGACGACCGCGGCCAGCAACCCGAGCACCCAGAAGCCACGGCTGTGCGAAACGAGCAGCGGCACCTGGCCGGGCGCGACAGCGGCATGCCGGGCCCAGAAGCCGACGCCGAGCAGCAGCGCGGCCGCGACCAGGCTGCCGAGCGCCCCGCGAACGACCCAATTCGGCTGCTCGAACTCCATCGCTCTCCATCGCTCAGTATCGGCATGTTCGGCCTTCGGCGGCCAATCCTAGCGCACCGACCGCACGAATCCAAGCCGGTCGATGATCGTACGGGCATAGGATTTGCACCACGCAGCCGGCGGCGCCGAAGAGCGCCGAGCCTTGGATCCCGTGTCACGTAGTCTTCGGGAGGTACTTGAATGAAGCCGGTCTTCGCCTTAGCCGCGGCGCTCTCGCTCGCCGGAGCGCTCATCTTGAGCGCCTGCGGGGGCGGGTCGAGCAGCCCCACCACCACCGCCGCGATCTCGTCACCCGCCGCGGTCGCGACCAGCGCTCCGACGACGAGCGCGGCCGCGACAGCCACCAGCAGCAGCGCCGCGACGCCGAGCGCTGTGAGCACGGCCACCGTCGCCCCGACCAGCAGCGCCGGCACGGCCAGCCCGACCACCTCGACATCGGCCTCCGCCTCGCCGGCCACTGGGCCGCAGGTCAGCGGGCCTGTCGACCTGGCGACCGCGTACAGTAACCTGGAGAGCCAGGGTTCCTATCAGATGACGGCTCAGATCCAGAACTTGCCGGGCGTGCTCTCGGTCGTGCCGGGGATTACGCCGTCGAATTCGTTGATGGTCGAGGTGTCTAACAACGACCGCCACGTCGCGGTGGAAAATAACTCCGGCACCAAGATCGCCGAATTGTGGAAGGTGGGCGATCAGGTTTGGGCTTCGGCCGCCGGCTCGCCGCCGGTGCAGGCAGATGCCAACACGGCGGTTGTCGGCGCGCTGGTGCCGCTGGCCCTGGCGGATCAACAGTTGATCACCACGTTCGAGGCTCAAGGAGCGACCTACACCGTGACCGGCTCCGAGGATATCGACGGCGTCGCGACTCAGGTCGAGACGGCCAGCTATCAGATCAACCCGAGCAACAACATCTTCCTCGGCAACGGACCCTACACGGTCAACTCGACGCTCTGGGTGGCCAAGAGCGGCGGCTACCTGGTTCAGGCGCTGATGCAGCTCTCGCAGGGCGCCGGCACGCCGACCACCAGCAGCCCAAGCGTCAAGATCAACGTCACCCAGGTTGGGCAGACGGTCACCATCACGCCGCCCAGCTCTTAGCGCGAGGGGGATTGTCACAGAATCGCCTCGCGGGCGGCATTGCCCCCTCGTCATCGCGAGCCGCAGCGAAGAGCCTGCCCTGAGCTTGTCGAAGGGATCTCCCCGGATCAAGGAGGAGATCCCTCGGCTGCGGCCGCAGGATGGCAGGAGGAGGCAGAAGAGCAAACGACGCCCGGAGTGTTTGCTCGGGGCGTCTTGCGGTCGATGGGGGCTCAAGCCAGTTCGGGCTGGATCAAGCCGTATTGCCCGTTCTTGCGCCGGTAGAGCACGTTGATCTGGGCCACGTCGGGGTTGAAGAAGACGAAGAAGTCGTGACCGAGCAGCTCCATATGCTCGATCGCCTCCCCTTCGCTTAGCGGCTGAATCTTGAAGCGCTTGCGGCGCACAAGCGCCTCAAGTGGCAGCTCGTCGGTCTCGTCCACCTGGATGTCGGAGAGGCCGTCGGCCGCCGCGGCCGCCAGCTCCGGTTCGCTGACTGCCTTCTGCCGCCGGCGCGTGAAGACCCTCTTGTCGTGGAAGCGGCGAATCTGGCGCGCCATGCGATCGGCGGCCAGATCGATCGCCGTATGTAGGTCGCGGTTCTTCTCCTCGGCGCGGAGGATGGCGTTCCGGGTGGCGATGGTGATCTGCGCCACCGCCTGCTCGCCGCCGGTACGGTTCTTTTCGGTGCGCAGCTCCAGCTTGGCCTCGAGCACGTTCTCGCTCACACGGTCAAGCTTTTGCAAGCGCCGCTCGACGTACTCTTCGAGCTTGGGTGTGAGCTGGATGCCGCGGGTCTTGATCTGGAGATCCATCAGGCTCTTCCCCTTTCCTAGCTCCTGGCAGAGACAGACGGGGACCGGCGTCATCGGGCGATGACCCGCAAGTTTGCGCCCGCGGAGGGACTCGAACCCCCGGCCACAGGGCTTAGGACGCCCCGGCTCTTTCCCCTGAGCTACGCGGGCAAATTCCGCAGCGACATGCGGAAAAGCATCTAAGTATAACCTACCGTCCGGCCTCGGTTCCAGGTTGGGCACCCCCGCCAGGTGCACGGCATTTGCCGCGCGACCCATCGATCTGCTATACTGGGATGCACTCGGGGAGTGGCGCAGCCCGGTTAGCGCGCCGCGTTCGGGACGCGGAGGTCGGAGGTTCAAATCCTCTCTCCCCGACCACGTTGGAGCGGCATCGCCGCTCCTTCTTTGTTTGCCCCGACATCGCGCCCACGCTCACCCATCGGGCGTCGAATGGAGACGGTCGCCAGATGACCTCGCCCGCGCGCCGCGAGTCGCTCCGCCGGCTCCCCGCGATCTCGTCCATCCTGGCCGATCCCGCCATCGCCCTGCTCCTCGACCAGTTCCAGCCCGAACTGGCGACGAAGGTCGCGCAACGCGTCGTCGACGGCATCCGCGCCGAGATCCTGGCCGGTCGCGACGACATCTCAGCGGACCACGTTATCTCGGCGGCCGCCCGCGAGCTGCGGCTCCTGCTGGCGCCGAGGCTGCACGCGGTCATCAACGGCACGGGCGTCATTGTCCACACGAACCTGGGCCGGGCGCCGGTCGGCGCGGTCGCCGCGGCCGCGATGGCCGAGGCCGCGTCACGCTACACCCCGCTGGAACTGGAACTGGAGAGCGGCCGGCGCGGCGGGCGCATGACCGAGATCAGCCGCCTGATGGCGCTCCTGACCGGAGCCGAGGCGACCCTGGTGGTCAACAACAACGCCGCCGCCGTCCTGCTGGTCCTCAGTGCACTCTGCGCCGGGCGCGAGGTCATCCTCTCGCGTGGGCAGGCGGTCGAGATCGGCGGCGGTTTTCGCGTGCCCGATGTGATGGCGCAGAGCGGCGCGCGGCTGGTCGAGGTCGGCACCACCAACCGCACCTACGCCCGCGACTACGCCGCCGCGATCGGCGAGCAGACAGCGGCCCTGTTGGCGGTCCACTGGAGCAACTTCCGCATCATCGGCTTCACCCACCAGCCCACGCTGGCCGAGCTGGCCGAAGTGGCGCACCAGCACGGCCTCGTGCTACTCGAAGACCTCGGCAGCGGCGCGCTGGCCGACACCGCGCCCTACGGCCTACGCCACGAGCCGACCATTGGGGAGAGCCTGGCCGCAGGCGTCGATATCGTCTGCGCCTCGGGCGACAAGCTGCTGGGCGGACCGCAGGCCGGAATCATCTGCGGCCGGCGCGAACTAGTCCAAAGCGTGGCGGCACACCCGCTCGCCCGCGCGCTGCGCGCCGACAAAACCACGCTGGCCGGCCTGGCGGCCACCCTGCGTCATTATGTCGCGGGCGACTACACCTTCACAGTTCCTGTCTGGCGCATGCTGGCCGCGCCGCTCGACGCCCTGCAGGAGCGCTGCCGTGCCTGGCAGGCCGCACTGGACGATCTGGCACCGGCTCAGGTCGTCGCCAGCCGCGCGGCCGTCGGCGGAGGCTCGCTGCCCGGCGACACGCTGGAGAGCCGCGCCCTGGCGCTCGACGCGGCCACCGCCACGAAGTGTGGGATGACGCTCGACGAGCTGGCTCGCCGCCTGCGCGCCGGAACACCGCCGGTGATGCCGCACGTCGAGGACGGCCGGCTCCTGATCGACGCGCGCACGGTCCTCCCAGACCAGGACGAGGGCGTCGTAGCCGCGTTGCGCGCGGCCCTGATGGGGCGGCTGCGCTGAGGCCCTCGCGTCGTCCAGAACGGATCCTTCGGCTCCGCTCAGGATGACAAGGGCTAGGGTGGTGTCCCTTCGGACGAAGGCAGTCCTCGTCGTCAGCCCTGTACTCTCCCTGTCATCCCGACCGAAGTGGAGCGATCCGTCCTCACCCAGCAATCACGCCTCTGGAAAAGCCGCACACCCGCCCCTACGACGCTGGGTCGCGCGCGTCGCGGAAGTAGGGGCTCGGCTCGGGGTAGAACTCCGGGAAAGCGAGCTTGAGCTGATCCAGCAGACCAAGCGTCTCGCGCACCGCTTCGGCGTCGCCCGCCCGCTCCAGCTCCTGCAGCGACTCGCGCAACCGGCGCACTTGCTCGTCGTGCCGCTCCTTGCGCAGCCGCCGCAGCGCCTGCGTCGCCTCGCGCCGAAGCTGGCCCGCGTAGCTCAGCGGCACGCCCGCGACCAGCGCCAGCAACTCCTCGGCGTACGCGCGCACTTCCTCCGGCATCACCGCTAGCGCTTCGTCGGCCGTCGTCGGCCGCGTCAGGCGCAGGAGACCTAGGATCTCACGCCGCTGGGCGTCGAGCACATCCCGCTCCTGCACCGCATCCAGGGTCTCCGCCAGCGCCAGTGGGCTGCCCAGCAGCAGCGCGATCAACTGCTCCTCCTGCGAGACTGTGCGCTGGCCGGGTTGGGCCGGCTGGCGGAGCTGCGGGCGGCGGTTCGTGCGGCGCGGCGGCGCCGTCAGCAGCGACTCGCGCACGTCCAGCCGTCGCGCCGCCTCGCCAACGTAGTGTGCCTGGACCACGCGATCGCCGATCTCGCGCAGCACCGGTGAGAGGCGCTCCACCATCTCCGACTTGCTCCGGGGATCGTCGGGCGGATTGGAGCCGATGACCGCGTCGAGGTAGAAGTCCAGCAGCGGCACGGCCCCAGCTAGCGCCGCGCGCCAGGCGTCCACGTCCTTGCGGATCAGCTCATCCGGATCCTTCCCCGAGGGCAGCCGCACGATACGCAGGTCGATCTTGAGCGTACGGTCGAAGCGCACCAGCCCATCCACGTCGAGGTAGGGCCGGTCGGCGTCCGAGACTTCGTCCCGCAGCAGATCGAGGCCGCGCAGGGTGGCGAGTTGCCCCGCCGCGTCGGAGTCCAGCGCCAGCACGATACGCTCGACGCTGCGCCGCAGCAGCCCGGCCTGTGCCGCGGTCAGCGCCGTACCCATCGACGCCACCACGTTGGGGAAGCCGAACTGATGGGCCGCGATAGCGTCCATGTAGCCCTCGACCACTACCGCCTCGCGCGTCGCTCGAATCGACTCCAGCGCGAAATCGAAGGCGTAGAGGTTGGCACTCTTGTCGAAGATCGGCGTCTGGGGAGAATTGAGATACTTGGGTTTGGCATCTCCCAGCGCACGCCCGCCGAAGCCGACGATGCGCCCTTCACGGTCGCGGATGGGAAAGATCAATCGCGACCGGAAGCGGTCGTACGCGCCGCCGTCGTCGCGGCGGGTAATCAGGCCAGCCTCGGTCAGCTCCTCGACCGTCGCGCCGCGCTTACCGAGGAAGCCGAGCAGGGCGTCCCAGCGGTCGGGGGCGTAACCGAGCTGGAAGCGCTCGGCCGTGACCTGATCGACGCCGCGCCGCTCGAGGAGCTCGCGCCCTGGCTCGCCGTGGCTGGTCGACCAGAGGACGTGGCTAAAGAAGCGTGCGGCCAGGGCGTTCAGCTCGAAGAGGCGCGCGTGCTCGTCGACGGCGGGCCGGCGCTCGCTCGGCGCGGCGGGCGCCAGCTCCACCCCTGCTCTCTTCGCCAGCTCGGCCAGCGCCTCTTTGAACTCGACGTGCTCGATCTGCATCAGAAAGCTGAAGGCATCGCCCCCGGCGCCGCAACCGAAGCAGTGGAAGGTCTGATTCTCCGGGTAAACGACGAAGGAAGGCGTCTTCTCCTGGTGGAAGGGGCAGAGGCCCTTGAAGGTGCGGCCCAGCTTGCGCAGTTGCACGTGCTCGCCGATCAGCTCGACGATGTCGATCCGCTCTCGCACCTGGTCGATCGAACCGCGCTGCGTCGTCATCGCCTCACGACCACACGCGCGGCACGTAGAGCGCCTCGAAGCGGCTGAGGGCGTAGCGGTCGGTCATGCTGGCGACGTAGTCGGCGGCGACCCGCTCGACGCCGTCGTCGGCCAGCGCGCGGGCGAATTCCTCCGGCACCTGATTGGGGTGCGCCAGGTAGTGCTCGTAGAGCCAGCGCACCACGCGCTGCGCCTGCAGGGTCGCCTCGGCACGGTTGATCGGCGCGTAGACCCGCTCGAAGAGGAAGTCGCGCAGCCGGTCGGCCGCCGCCCGCACCTCATCCGACATCACTATCACCTGGGCTCCCGGCGCGGCTTGATCGAGCAGCGGATCGGAGCTGGCGACGATGTCGCGCACCAGCGTGTCGATGCGCCCAGCGTGGCTTTCCCCGAGCACGCGCAGCGCGGCGCGCGGGATGTCCGCCTCGGCGATCAGCCCGGCCCGCAGCGCGTCGTCCAGGTCGTGGTTGACGTAGGCCACCCCGTCGCTGAGCTTGACGACCTGCGCCTCGGGCGTGCGCGGCCGCCCGGCGATCTCGCCCGCGATGGCGCCAGCCGGCTTGGAGTGCCGCAGGATGCCGTCGCGCACCGGCTCGGTCAGATTGAGCCCGCGCCCGTCGCGCTCGATGCGGTCGACCACCCGCAGGCTCTGCTCGTTGTGGCGGAAACCGGGAAAGACCTCGGCCAGAGCCCGTTCCCCGGCGTGGCCGAACGGGGTGTGCCCGAGATCGTGCGCCAGACCGATCGCCTCGGCCAGGTCCTCGTTCAGCCGCAGCGCGCGCGCGATGGTGCGCGCGATCTGGGTCACCTCGAGCGTGTGCGTCAGGCGGGTGCGGTAGTGGTCGCCCTCCGGCGCGATCACGACCTGGGTCTTGCGCTGCAAGCGGCGGAAGGCCTTGGAGTGGGTCACGCGGTCGCGGTCACGCTGGAAGGCGGTGCGCAGCGGCGACTCTGCTTCGGGGTAGCGCCGCGCGACGCCAGCGCTGAGGGTCGCCGCCGGGCGGAGCCAGCCAGCCTCGCGTCGCTCGAGCCTGTTTCGAATCGTCCTGCGGTCCACGACGCCTCCGATGTGTACGTACAATTGTACGTACGAAGCGAGGCTACGTCAAAGGAGTGGTCGCATCCGGTGAGCGCGTTGAGCGGAATATTCAAATCGGGGCAGGCGAAAGTGGAGCGTTTTCACTTTAGAGTCCCGCGGCCGGCTGCCGCGGGACTCGCATAGTTGAACAGCGGCTGGCGCTAACAGTCAGTCACGAAGGTACCGGCACTTTCGACGTAGGCGCGAATCGGCGCTCCGCCGATCCAGCTCCCGACGCGCACCATCGTCGCACCGATAGCCATGCGGATAACGCCAGGGTCGTTGCGGTCACTTTTGATCTCGCGGAGCTGCGCCGCCTGTGCGGCCTCCGCCATGCGATCCTGCAGCCGCTGACGATAGAATTGATCGAGGATCCAGTGATGCTCTAATTCCATGGTGGCCGCGTCCTTTTCGCCCGCCTCGCGGGCGTTCGTCAACGTGCACGTGCGCTGCAGACATCGCGGCCCGAGGAGTGCGTGCACCGCTGAGCTACGTCCGGGGTCTGCACACCCGGCGCTCAGGGGGATGGAACTCTCCGCGACGTGCCCAGGGCGCGTCCGCTAGGAGTTGGCGTCGGACCACGGCTCGGTCATGGCGTTCCTCCTTTCGAACCAGTGGCGAATGCCGTCATGATCGAAACCTGCCGCACAGTTGCATACCGTGAGGCGTGGCTCGATCATATGTTCTGATTGTATGACGGAAAACGAGGCGACACACCTGTCCGAAGGGACAGCAGCGAATCGAGACGCGCAGGTGAAACCCACGTGACGACTGGGATGCTACGCCTGCATGCGCCGCGTCGACAGGGACTGAACACGGCCCAACCGAGCCGTCGCTACCTTCTGTTCAGGCGCCTGGAAGGCGTTCGAGACGACATCGCCATCCGCGCCGCGCGGGGTGAGGGGAGGGCGCTGTGGAGTGAGGGACCGGTCATGCCTCACCAAAGCTGTGGGGCACGACCGGGGAATGACGATGTTGTTAGCAGTCCATCGCCAGTTGCTGGCCGTAGTCGCCGTAGCCGCGCCGCGGCTCACCGGCGACCCAGCTGCCGGCGCGCATCATGGCCGACCCGACGGTCTTGCGGACGACCCCGGCTTCGGCGGTCCCACTCTTGGACTCGCGCAGCCGCGCCGCTTTCACCTGGCGCTCCAGCGCGTCGCTCAGGCGCGCCTGGACCAACAGATCGGCCACATAAGGATGTGTCTCGTGCATAGTGCTGTGGTTCCCTCCACCCGCCGCGCGGGTTCGGTTCCGCCGTGGCCGCCGGCCACCTGACCAGCGCCCGATCGATCGATGTGTTGTGCTCATTGCTACAGACGACCGGGCCGTGCGAGCCGCGCTCCGCGCGCTCGCGAATGATCGATCATTTGTTCTAATTCTATCTCAGAACACGAGCTAAAGCACCTGTCCAAAGGGACAGCGCGCTCTGGTCCGACCGGTCAAGAACCCGCACGGGGACTGGAATTTCGGGTC
>DASSHC010000195.1:0-6168 GCA_035693105.1 Thermomicrobiaceae bacterium
CCGCGGCTGGATCTCGGCCTCCCGGGCCGGGCCGCGGCCTCGATGGATCACCTGGTGCAGCAATTCGACCAGATGCATGTCCTGCTCACCCGGCTCCAGGAGCAGATCACCGGCGCCGAGCGGCGCCGCTGAGCTGTCGCCGCGGCCGCCCCTCGCCGCCTCGCCCTCGCCCGCCTGATTGGCGTCGCGGGGCGGCGTTTCCCTCACACAAGAGACGCGCGCGCGGACGCACGGCAGACGCCGGCGCGACGCCCTGCACCATACAGTCACAGCAGGGCATACCCCTGGCCGGCCGACCGTGCAGGACGTCGAGGGCAGCATGCAACCAGCCGAGGCGGAGGTCCACTCGTTCATCGTCAAGTTTTGGCGGGAGTCGGCCTGGCCTCCGGATAGCCCCCTCTGGCGCGGCCACGTCACCCACGTTCCGAGCGGCGCGCGCCGCTACGTCCAGGACTACACCGCGCTTCTTGACTTCATGCGCCTCTACCTGCAGCGGCCGCCGGTGCCGCTCGCGGGAAGCGACACGGGGGATGCGCCATGACACGCGCGCAGGGAAACCCCATGCCTGAGCGAATCGCCGGGGGTCAATCGCTCTCACACGGTGGCGAGGTGCTGCGGATCTCTCTCCTCGGCGGCTTTCGGGTCTCCGTGGACGCACGCGCCGTCCCGCATGAGGCCTGGAAGCGGCAGTCCGTGCGCACGCTTCTCAAGCGCCTGGCGCTGGCGCATGGCCATCGCCTGCACCGCGAGCAACTCTATGACTGGCTCTGGCCGGACCTCAGCCCGGCCGCCGCCGACAACAACCTGCGGCGAACGCTGCACATCGCGCGGCACGTGCTGGAGCCGGCCACGGCATCCAGCTTTCGCTTCCTGCGCCTTGAGGCCGGCAACGTCGTGCTCGGTCCCCGCGGCCACCTCTGGATCGATGTCGCCGCCTTCGAGGAGGCTGCTCGCGAGGCACGCCTGACCGGCGCCGCCAACGCCTTCGCGCGCGTGCGCGCGCTCTACGCCGGGGACTTGCTGCCGGAAGACCGCTTCGCGGAGTGGACCCAGGGCCGGCGGCACGCGCTGCGCTCCACCTTTCTCGACGTGCTCGGCGAGCAGGCGCGGCGATTGGAGGATCTCGGGTCGCCGGAGGCGGCGATCGAGACGCTGCGCCATCTCCTGCGCTGGGAACCCGGCGACGAAGACGCACGGCGGCGCCTGATGGGCTTGTACGCGCGCACCGGCCGGCGGCAGCGCGCGCTCGCCGAGTATTCCGACCTGGAGCACTTCCTCCAGTGGCAGTTCGACGAGTCGCCCGAAGCACGCACCCGCCAGCTCCACGACTCGATTCGGGCGGGGCGCTGCCGTCGTGACGATTTCGACCAGCTACCCGACACCGATGCGCTCCGTCCGGTCGGGCGCACCGGCGACGACCGCGCGACGCTCTATCGTCTTTCGAGGTAACAGCGAGGTAACGGCGCCAGCCTACGCTAGACATCAGATTGGCCAGGCAAGAAGCTCGCTCGCCTGTAGGAGCCAGCGATCAGTACCGATGCGTCCCGGGCGGCGGGCCGCGGCCAACCGTCGTGAGCCGGCGTGAGGCCCAGCCAGGTAGCCACGGAGCGGCAGGAGGCGAAGATGTCCATCGTGACGAGCTATCCCGGCGTCTACATCCAGGAGGTTCCCAGCGGCGTCCACACGGTTACCGGCGTCAGCACCTCGATCACCGCCTTCGTCGGCTACACGCTGCAGGGGCCGGTGAACAAGGCGGTGAATATCAAGAGCTTCGCGGACTTCGAGCGCAAGTTCGGCGGGCTCTTCGTCGAGAGCCCGCTGAGCTACTCCGTCAAGCTCTTCTTCCAGAATGGCGGCAGCGAAGCCTACGTCGTCCGCGTGGCGCATGAGTCGGCCTCCGCCTCCGTCACGCTGCAGAACGACAACCACGCAGACGTCATCGTCGTGACGGCCGCCAGCCCCGGGACGTGGGGCAACAGCCTCCAGATCGATGTCGACTACGCGACGACCAATCCGGCGAGCCTGTTCAACCTCACCGCCACCTCGTTTGTGTCGCGGAACGGGCAGTTGGTGCCGGATCAGGTGGAGACATTCCGCAATCTCAGCATGTACGAGAACGATCCGGCCTACGCGGTCGGCACCATCAATGCCGGATCGAAGATCATCAGCGTCGCGCTTCCCGACCCGCCGCCAACGATCACGACCCAGCGCGGCACTAGCGAGAGCGGTGCGTTCACAGCCAGCGACACGGTCACCATCGGCGCTACACACAATCGGTTGGCGTTCACGCTCGACGGCAAGGGGCCGTACGAGATCGTCCTTGCCGACAATCCAGGCACGGATCCGAACTTCCTTGACGCGATTGCGGGCGATATCGTGAGCAAGATCAACATCGTCGTGCCCGCCGGCTCTGTCAGCCAGCCAACGACGAGCACATCAACCATCACGATCCAGTCGGAAGACACGAGCCCCGCCTCGTCGATCCACTTCATGAACGCGAGCGTGAACGACGCGGCGCAGCGGCTGAAGCTCGGGCTTGCCAACGGCGGCACGGAGACCGACGCCATCGCGGCATTCCGGCCCGAGCAAACCGGCACCTACGGCACCGCAACCCTCCCGACGACAGCCGCCGGAGGAATCAAGATCAATTTCCTGAGGGGATCAACGACTGCAATTCCCCCGAAGGATCTGCCAATCTGGGGGCCGCCGACGACCGTGCCGCAGCCTCTAACGCTGACTGATCTAACGGCCAAGTTGAACGCGGCACTGACCGCCGCCGCGAGGACGGAAACCTTCCTGGCCGGCGCCACGGCGCAGCGCATCGGCAACGCGATCCGCATTCTTCCGGGCACCGCTGATCCCAATATCTCCTTCGGGATCGAAAATATCAGTATGACAGACACGACAGCGGACACGCTGGGGCTCACCACGGGCGGAACCCGCAATGTCGCGCGCTACGCTCCCGGCAGCGGGTTGACCCAGCAGTTCCAAACACAGGGAACCCCCGGCAAAGACGGCACGACGCCGCTGTCGAACGAGTTGACCGGCAAACCAGGGGACAAGTCGGGCATCTACGCGCTGGAGGACGTGGACCTCTTCAACCTCCTGGTGATGCCGGATGCGAGCGCCAATGACGGGATGCAAAGTGTACTGACCGAGGCGATCGCCTACTGCGTCAAGCGGCGCGCGTTCATGATCGTCGACGTGTTCGAGAATCAAGACGCCTTCGACAAGGTGGCGGCGTGGATCACCGGCGACGACGCGTCCTCGCTCCGCAGCCCCAATTCGGCGCTCTACTTTCCCCGGATGCAGATGCCCGACCCCCTGCTGAACAACAGAGTCCGTAAGTTCCCCGCGGCCGGCGCGCTGGCGGGTCTCTTCGCCAGAACCGACGCGAGCCGCGGCGTCTGGAAGGCGCCGGCCGGCACGTCCGCGACCATTCAGGGCGCGACCGGCCTCTCGTACACCCTCACCGACGGCGAGAACGGCACGCTCAACCCGCTGGGGCTGAACTGCCTGCGCACCTTCCCGGTCTACGGGACGGTCAGTTGGGGCGCGCGCACCGGCAGGGGCGCCGATCTGATGGCCGACGACTACAAGTACATTCCGGTTCGCCGGCTCGCGCTCTATCTCGAAGAGAGCCTCTATCGCGGCACGAAGTGGGTCGTGTTCGAGCCCAATGATGAGCCGCTCTGGGCGCAGATCCGGCTCAACCTCGGCGCCTTCATGCACGGGCTCTTCGCCCAGGGCGCCTTCCAGGGCCGGACGCCGCGCGAGGCGTATTACGTCAAGTGTGACAGTGAGACGACCACCCAGAACGACATCGACCTCGGCCGGGTGAACATCGTCGTCGGCTACGCGCCGCTCAAGCCCGCCGAGTTCGTGATCATCCAGATCCGCCAGATCGCCGGTGACATTCAGACGTAAGGAGCGTGGTTGATGGCGAAGTTCACGGTGAATCCAACCCGGGTCGATCCGTACAAGAACTTCAAGTTTCGCGTGAGCATGGGTGGATCCGGCTACGTGGCCGGCCTCAGCAAGGTGACCGCCCTCAAGCGCACCACCGAGTTGGTAGAGCACCGCGAAGGCGGTGACAACAGCAGCAGCCACAAATCTCCGGGCCGCACCAAGTACGATGCCATCACCATGGAGCGCGGCGTGACGCACGACCCGGAGTTCGAGGCCTGGGCGAATCTCGTCTGGAGCTACGGCAACGCGCAGGCCCCCGCGGAGCAGCGCACCAAAGAGATGTCG
Organism: Thermomicrobiaceae bacterium; assembly: GCA_035693105.1. Taxonomy (GTDB): domain Bacteria; phylum Chloroflexota; class Chloroflexia; order Thermomicrobiales; family Thermomicrobiaceae; genus DASSHC01. The sequence goes on from DASSHC010000195.1 coordinate 4,255, forward strand.
CTCAAGGACTTCCGGCGCGACCTGACGATCGACCTGTTCAATGAGGCCGGGCAGAAAGTCATCTCCTACAAGGTCTACAAAGCTTGGGTGAGCGAGTACACCGCGCAGGCCGACCTCGACGCCAACGCCAACGCCGTGCTCATTCAGTCGATCAAGATCGAGAACGAAGGCTGGGAACGCGATACCGCCGTGCGCGAGCCGTCCGAGGCCGAGACGGCGTTCGATCCGGCGGCGGGTTAAGGTGCCGGCCGTGGCAGGCAATGCGGTCGGGCACGCGGTGCGCGTGGAGGTGCCGGGCGGCATCTGGCTGGACGGCGCCGCTCAGGCTCCCGTGCGCGAGTTCGTGCTGCGCCCGGTGGACGGCGACGACGAAGTCTTCCTCCTCGGCCTGGCCGACTCCGCCCTCCCCAGCGAGCGTGCCAGCGCGCTGCTGGCGCGCTGCCTGCTCGACGGCGCCGAGGTGGTGCGCTCGCTCAGCGCCGGCGATCGCGAGGCCCTGCTGCTCCACCTGCGCCGGCTGACGTTGGGCGACCGCCTGGAGTGCCTGCTCCACTGCCCCGCCGGTGAGTGCGGGGAGGCGATGGAGTTCACCCTGCGGGCCACCGATCTCCTGATGCCGCCCTACCACGAAGCCCGGCCCAGCTACGACGTGGCCGTGGAGTTCGACGGCGCGCGGCACGAGGTGACGTTCCGGCTCCCGACCTCCGCGGATCTCGACCACGCGGCCACGCTCGCCCGCCACGACGCGGAGGCCGGCGCGCGGGAACTGCTGCGGCGCTGCGTGGCGCGGGTCGCGCGCGGTGGCGTCCCGCTGGCCCTCGAAGCGCTGCCGGCGAGCGCGCGCGCGGCTATCGCCACGGCGATGGCCGCGCATGACCCTCAGGCCGAGATCGAGCTGGACCTGGCTTGCCCGAGCTGCGGCGCCGCGTTCTCCGTCATCTTCGACGCCGCGACTTTCTTCCTGCAGGAGCTCGACCGGCGCGGCGAGCGCCTGCTTCAGGAAGTCCATTTCCTCGCCTGGCACTACCACTGGAGCGAGCGGGAGATTCTGGCGATGCCCGCGCGCCGCCGCGCCCGCTACATCGAGCTTCTGGCCGACGCCACGGCGCGAGCGAGGGAGTAGGGAACGATGAGCGACTTCCTCTTCAACCTGGCTCGACGGAGCGCCGGTATCGCGGCGGACCTGCGAGCGCGGCCGCTGCCGCCTCAGCCGTCGCTCCTGGAGGCGCCCCCAGAAGGGACGCCCGGCGAGCTCGCCGCGGGCCTGGAGGCCCCGCCCGCGCCGGCCGCGCTGCCGCACTCGGCGCCAGCTCCCACGGTGCAGCGTGCGCCGCTGGCGGCCCCGCCCCTTCCGGCGACGCCGGCCGCCCCGAGCCGGCGGGCTCCCGAGGCCGTGCGGTCACCGTTCAGTGAACTGTCTCATGGAGAAGCGACGCTGCCCGCGCGCTGGTCGCCGAGCGTCGCGGCGCGGCAACCCGCTCCGGCGGCCGCTCCCCGCGAGATCACCGGCGACGTGCCGTCGCATGCGCTGCCGCGGGTCGCGCCGGTCCGGCCGTCGTTCGCGCCCCAGGCCGAGCCTGAGGCGGTCCGTGCCTCCGACTCTGCGCCCATCGAGGCGCGCGGACCAATCGCGCCGCGTGGGCTCGGTGAATTGAGCCTCGCGCCGCAAAACATCCACCTGAGCGCGCCGCTGCCCGCCGTCCCGTCGCCGGGCACGCGTCCGGCGAGCCGGCCGGCCGGCGTCGGGCCGGTCGAGAACCCGCTGGAAAGTCGCCCGCCGTTCGCGAGCGCGTCCGGGGCCAGCCCAACCGGGCGCGCCGCGCTCGAAGATGCGCGGCTGCTGGTCTCCGCCCGCGCGAGCGTGCCCGCCGTGGCCGAGCGCGGTCCGGAGCTCGAAGCGCCGGCGCGGGGCGG
>DASSHC010000196.1:0-9561 GCA_035693105.1 Thermomicrobiaceae bacterium
TGGAGCGGGCGCAGTTGGCCAAGCCCGGCTTCGCGCTCGACGACGATAACGCCCAGGCTGTCGCCGAGATCGTTCGCCGGCTGGATGGCATCCCACTCGCGATCGAACTGGCGGCAGCGCGCGTCAAGCTCCTCCCGCCGGTGGCGCTCCTGCAGCGGCTGGAGAGTCGACTGCCACTTCTGACCGGCGGCGCCCGCGACCTCCCGCGGCGGCAGCAGACGCTGCGCGCCACCATCGAGTGGAGCCTGGATCTGCTCATGCCAGAGCAGCAGCGGCTTTTCCGGCGCCTGGCAGTCTTCGCCGGCGGCTGGCAGTTGGAAGCGGCCGAGGCGATCGCCGGTGACGGGCTCGACGTTCTGGATGGGCTGGCCGCGCTGGTCGATCAGAGCCTGGTGGTCGAGCGGGATCAACCCGGCGGCGAGCCTCGCTTTTTCATGCTGGAGACGATTCGCGAGTTCGCGCGCGAGCTGTTGGCAGGAAGCGACGAGGCGCACGCGATCCACGACAGCCACAGCCGCTGCTTCGCGCTCCTGGCCGACCAGGACGCGGAACGCCTGACGGCGGACGAGAAGGCGGCCTGGTTTGAGCGGCTCGACCAGGAGTCTGCCAACCTCTCGGCCGCGCTGGACTGGGCGATCGCCCGCGCGGATATCCAGCTTGGAATTCCGCTCATTCTGGCGCTCTGCGAGATCCAATGGAACCGGGTGCGAACGATCGAGGCCCAGAGCCAGATCGCGGCGGTTCTCTCGTGGCTTGATCTCTCAGCCCAGCCGGCGAAGCATATCCGCCTCCTCCAGTGGGCCTTCGCGTTCGCGCGCATTCAGGGTGACTTCGACGGTGCGCGGGCCCTTGGCCTGCAAGCGCTCGAAATCGCGCGGGCCATGGGAGAACCCAATCAGGTGGCATCGACGTTGAGCCTGCTGGGCGACCTCGCCTACCGGGAAGGCGACAATGCCGCCGCACGCCGCCTGTTGGAGGAGGCGCTCGCGATCCAGCGCGGGCGAGGGAAACCGGCGGAGCTGGCGAGCACGCTTCTCAGTCTGGCCATGACGCTGTACCTCGACGGTGAACTCGACCAGGCGCAGGTGCCTATCAAGGAAGACATCGACATTCAGCGGGACATTGGGCCGACGGCGGAACTCGGCTCGGCACTCCAGCCCTATGCCTGGATTCTGACCGATCAGGGCCAGTTCACAGCGGCCAGGGATTGCTTGCGCGAGGCACGAAGCGTGTTCGAGCGCGTGCATATGGGAACCGGCCTCCTCTGGACGGTAGAAGGAACCGCGCGTCTGGCGGCAGCGCGCGGAGAGGCCGAACTGGCGGTGCGGCTGGCCGGGGCGACCCGGTCCCTGCGCCAAACGATGCACGTGCCGCTGCCGCAGTCGATTCAACTGGACTTCGACCACCATCTCGCCACCTGCCGGGAACAACTGGGAGAGACCGCGTTTCGAGCCGCCTGGGACGACGGCGCCCACCTCACCTACGAGGAAGCGACCGCGGAGGCATCCGCCTACCTCGACCGGACGTAAATCACCGGATGCCTCGGGAACCCCTGGCGGTGGTCCGGACCGGCCCGCTTGCCCCCTCGCCTACAATTAACAGTTGGGCCGCGGCACGGGCGCGGGCGGGCCGCGCCGGCGGACCACGGAGACGGACTCACGATCATGGACCAATTCGACGCGATCATCGTCGGGGCGCGCGTGGCTGGAGCAACCACGGCGCTCCTGCTGGCCCAGCGCGGCTACCGCGTGCTGCTCGTCGACCAGGACCGCTTCCCCAGCACTACCCTCTCGACCCACCTCTTCTTCACCGACACGCTCGACGTCTTCGAACGGATCGGCGTGCTGGATCGCGTGCTGGCGGTCGACGCCCCCCGGCTGCGGCGGCTGCGCTTCCCCTACGTCGACGCGCCCTTCGCCGCGCGCAATGGGCGCGACTTCGCCCTCTGCATCCGCCGCGAGGTGCTCGACGCCATTCTGGTCGAGGCGGCCGCAGCCGAGCCGAACATCGAGCTGCGCACCGGCACGCGCCTGACCGGGCTGCTCCGCCAGGGCGAGCGCGTGGTTGGGGTGCGCCTGCGGCCGGTTGGCGGGCAACAGACAGGCGCGCAGGAGGCGCGGGCGCGCATCGTCATCGGCGCCGACGGCCGGCACTCGCGCGTGGCGCGCGAGGCCGGCGCGCCCAGCTACCACGAGGTGCCGCCGCTCTTCGCCTGGTACTACGGCTACTTCGCCGGGGTGCCGCTGGATGAGCCGGCCAGCGCCTGGGCGGTGCGTACCAGCTACCCCGCGGTCGGGGCCGACTACGCCGCCGCCTTCGTCTTCCCCTGCGACGCCGGGCTGACCCTGGTCGGCTTCGGCGTGCAGCACGACGCCTTTCCCCGCTTCCGCCGCGGCTACCGCGCGCACTATCTACAGGGCGTCGGGCTCATCCCGGAGGTCGCCGCGCGGCTGGGTGACGCCGAGCTGACCGGGCCGGTGGTGGGCAGCGGCGATCTGGCCAACTTCCTGCGCCGCCCCTGCGGTCCTGGCTGGGCGCTGGTGGGTGACGCCGGCTGCCACAAGGACCCGCACACTATCCAGGGCATCGGCGATGCGACGCGCGGCGCTGTCCTGCTGGCCGGGGTGCTGGACGCCTGGTGGCAGGGGGCGACGGACGAGGCGAGCGCGCTGGAGCGCTACCACGCGGCGCGCGACGCCGATGTACTGCCGATGTACGACTTCACCGTCGGCGCGCTGGAGGCCTCGGTCGAGCCCGAGGTCTGGCAGGCGTTCGGCCGCCGCACCTGGGCCGACCCGGTGCTGGCCGCGCGGCGGGTGGCGGCCACGGCCCACGCCATCGACCCAGCCAGTGTCTACGCCCCTGGCGTCGTACGTGCGCTGGCTTCGGCTGAACTGCGAGCGGAAACCTATCGTGATGCGGGGGACTGTCATTCTGCAGCGGCACGAAATCAGTGAATCTGGTGTACGATTGAGTCAGACGAGCCGCCCCTGGTTTGGGCTCGACATCCTCGCCGGCTCCCCACGTGGCACGCGAGCGGCTGTCGGGCCACGGGACGGCTGACCGAGGGAACGGAGAGCCGTGCAGCCCACGCAGGTTCCGAGCGACCAACCGCACCCCGGCGCGCCTTTCGGGCACGGCGCGACTGCCCGGCGCCGGGTTGCCGCGCGTGCGGCATTCCGGGGAGGCAGGTGGAGCGTCCGATGAGTATCGACCGTCGATTCTTGGGCCCCAACGCGGGCTACGTCCTTGAGCTGTACGACCGCTATCGCGAGAACCCCGCGTCCGTGCCCGAGTCGGTGCGGCGCGCCTTCGAGCGCTGGCAGCCACAGGAGCCAGCGCCGGCCCCCACCCGCGCGCCCGCGGCCGCGCGTTCGGGCCCGGGAGTCTCCGCGGCCGTCGCCGCGCTGCCGATCGACAAGATCGTGGGCGCCTCCGATCTGGCCGAGAGCCTCCGCCAGCGCGGCTACCGCGCGGCCGATCTCGATCCGCTCGGCACACCCCCGCCCGGCGATCACTCGCTTGACCCGGCCAGCCACGGGCTGACCGAATCCGATCTGGCCGGACTGCCGGCCAGCGTGGTCGGCGGGCCGGTGGCCCAGGGCGCGGCCAACGCCGCCGAGGCGATCAGCCGGCTGCGCGCCATCTATTGCGCCACCACCGGCTACGACTACGAGCACGTCCAGGGTGAAGACGAGCGCCAGTGGCTGGAGGAGGCGATCGAGACACGCCGCTTCAACCAGCCGCTGAGCGCCGAGCAAAAGCTGTCGCTTCTCAAGCGGTTGACCGCGGTGGAGGGCTTCGAGCGCTTCCTGCACCGCGCCTTCGTCGGCCAGAAGCGCTTCTCGATCGAGGGGAGCGACATCACTGTCCCGATGCTCGACGAGATCATCCGTGAGGCGGCCGACAACGGCACCGGCGAGGTGATCATCGGCATGGCCCACCGCGGCCGGCTGAACGTGATGGCGCACGTGCTGGGCAAACCCTACGCGCAGATCATCGGCGAGTTCATGGGCATCCACCACCGCGAGCCGACCTCGGCCAGCGACGCCGGCTCCTCCGGCTGGACCGGCGACGTCAAATACCACATGGGCGCCTACCGGCCCTCCGGCGGGGAGCTGCGCGCCCGCATCACCCTGGCCGCCAACCCCAGCCACCTGGAGTTCGTCAACCCGGTCATCCAGGGGATGACCCGCGCGGCGCAGGACGACCGCTCCCAGCGCGGCGCCCCGCGCCAGAACGCCGACGCCTGCCTGCCGATCAACCTGCACGGCGACGCCGCCCTCCCCGGCGAGGGCGTGGCCGCCGAGACGCTCAATCTCTCGCGCCTGGCCGGCTACCAGACCGGCGGCACGGTCCACCTGATCACGAACAACCAGATCGGCTACACCACCGAGCCGGACCAGAGCCGATCGACCGCCTACGCCAGCGATCTGGCGCGCGGTTTCGAGATCCCGGTCGTCCACGTCAACGGCGACGACCCCGAGGCCTGCCTGGCGGCCGCGAAGATGGCCTACGCCTACCGCCAGCGCTTCCACAAGGACTTCCTGGTCGACGTGGTCGGCTACCGGCGCTGGGGGCACAACGAGGGCGACGAGCCGGCCTTCACCCAGCCGCTGATGTACGCCATCATCAGCAAGCGGCCCACGGTGCGCGCCGTCTGGGCCGAGCGGCTGGAGCAGGAGGGCGTCATCCAGCCGGGGCAGGCCGATCAGCTCCTCAAGCAGCAGATGGACCAACTGCAGCAGATCCGCGGCGAGATCGCCGCCAGCAACGGACACCACGAGGAAGCGCCAACTCCGATGCGCAGCACCGCGCACGTGCGTCCGGCGGAGACCGCCGTGCCGCGCGAGCGGCTGGAGCAGCTCAACCAGGAGATTCACGCCCTGCCCGAGGGTTTCACCCTCAATCCCAAGCTGCAGCGCAACATGTCGCAGCGGGCCAAGGCCGTGGCCAAGGGCGGGCCGATCGACTGGGCACACGCCGAGGACCTGGCGTGGGCCAGCATCCTCAGCGACGGCACACCGATTCGCATGACCGGCCAGGACGTCGAGCGCGGCACCTTCAGCCAGCGCCACCTGACCTTCCACGACATCAACACCGGGCGCCTGAACGTGCCGCTGCAGACGATGCCCGACGCGCACGCCTCCTTCGCCCTGCACAACAGCCCGCTGTCGGAGGCCGCGCCGCTCGGCTTCGAGTACGGCTACAGCGTCCACGCGCCGGAGGCGCTGGTCGTCTGGGAGGCGCAGTTCGGCGACTTCGCCAACGTCGGCCAGGTGATCGTCGACCAGTTCATCGCCGCTGGGCGCGCCAAGTGGGATCAGACCAGTTCGCTGGTGATGCTCCTGCCCCACGGCTACGAGGGTCAGGGCCCGGAGCACTCCAGCGCCCGGCTGGAGCGCTACCTGCAGCTCTGCGCCAACGACAACCTGCGCGTAGCCAACTGCACCACCTCGGCCCAGTACTTCCACCTGCTGCGCAAGCAGGCGGCGCTGCTGACTCGCGCGCCGCGCCCGCTGATCCTGATGACCCCGAAGGTGCTGCTGCGCCACCCGCTGGCCGCTTCGCCGGTCGAGGAGCTGACCAGCGGCGAGTTCCACCCGGTGCTCGACGACCCCGGGATCCAGGATCGCCAGGCGGTCACCCGCGTGGTGGCCTGTAGCGGCAAGGTCTACGTCGACATCGCCGGCTCCAAGGAGCGGGCGGAGGCCGGGGACGTGGCCGTGATCCGGCTGGAGCTGCTCTACCCCTTCCCGGAGGAGAACCTGCGCGCCGTGCTCGCCGGCTACCCCAACGCGCGCCAGCTCATCTGGCTGCAGGAGGAGCCGCGCAACATGGGTGCCTGGACCTACATTCACCCCTGGCTGGAAGGCGTGGCCGGCGACCAGCTCGAGCTGGCCTACGTGGGCCGGCCGGAGCGGGCCAGCCCGGCCGAGGGCTGGGGCGAGCTGCACGCGGCGGAGCAGGGACGCATCGTGCACGAGGCGCTCACGGGCGCGCCGGTGGTGCAGGAGTCGTTCGGAGTGAAGCATGGCGACTGAGGTGCGGGTGCCGCAGCTCGGCGAGTCGGTCGTCGACGCGGTGGTCGGAACCTGGCTCAAACACGAGGGGGAGCAGGTCACGGTGGGGGAGCCGCTGGTCGAGCTGGAGACCGACAAGGTCAATGTCGAGGTCTCGGCCGAGGAGGCGGGCGTCTTGCAGCAGATCCTCAAGCCGGAGGGCGAGACGGTCGGCGTCGGCGAGGTGATCGCCACCATCGCGGCGGGCGCCGCGGCCGCGGCAAGCGCGCAGCCCCAGGCGGCCCAGCCGCGGCAAGAGCAGCAACCGGCCGAGCAGCCGGCGGTCGCGGCGGCGCCGGCCGGCGCCTTCCCCCCGCCCGCCGAGAACGTGGCTTCCGCGCCCCCGGGCGTGCCCAGCCCGAGCGGCGGCGCGGTTCCAACCGCCGAGCCGGCGGGCGCGCTGCGCGCCAGCCCGGCCGTGCGCCGGCTGGCCGAAGAGTACGGCATCGACCTGAGCCAGGTCGCCGGCACCGGCGAGAACGGGCGCGTCACCCGCGAGGACGTGATGCGCTACGTCCTCTCGCGCCAGCAGCCGGCGCCGGCCGCCGCGCCACCCTCGCCCACCCCCGCCTCGGCTCCGGCCGCCGCTCCCGCGCGCCCGAGCCCGGCCCCGGTCCCGGCGGCGCCTCAGCTCGAGCTGCCGGAGTTCCTGCCGGAGACGAACCACCAGCGCGAAGAGCGCGTGCGCATGAGCCGCCGGCGGCAGACGATCGCCCAGCGGCTGCAATCGGTGCAGCAGGAAGCCGCCATGCTGACGACCTTCAACGAGGTCGACATGCAGGCGGTGATGGACCTGCGCAAGCGCTGGCGCGACATCTTCAAGGAGCGCCACGGCGTCAGCCTGGGCTACATGTCCTTCTTCACCAAGGCGGTCGTCGGCGCGCTGAAAGCCTTCCCCTACCTCAACGCCGAGATCCAGGGGAACGAGTTCGTGCTCAAGCGCTACTACGACATCGGCATCGCCGTCGGCACCGATGAGGGGCTGGTCGTCCCGGTGGTGCGCGACGCCGACCGCAAGTCGTTCGCCGCGATCGAGCAAGACATCGTCGATCTGGCGACCAAGGCGCGCGACGGCAAGCTGACGCTGGAAGACTTGATGGGCGGCACCTTCACCATTACCAACGGCGGCATCTACGGCTCGCTCAACTCGACCCCGATCCTCAACCCGCCGCAGGCCGGCATTCTGGGGATGCACAAGATCATGGAGCGCCCGGTGGTGGTCAAGGGCGAGATCGTGGCGCGGCCGATGATGTACCTGGCGCTCTCCTACGACCACCGCATCGTCGACGGCAAGGACGCGGTCCAGTTCCTGGTGCGCGTCAAAGAGCTGATCGAGAGCCCGGAGCAACTGCTGCTGGAGGCGTAGGGCCCTCACCCTCTGCCCCTCTTCCGTGCGCGACTCCGCGCGGAGAGGGGCGCTGCCCTTCTATAGGGAATGGGCGTAGGGCAAGACGGATCCCTCGACTGCGCTCGGGATGACAGGGGAAGTGAGGGGCGGTCGACAGCGATTATCGTCGTCGTACGCCACATCCCCTCACTGTCATCCTGAGCGCAGTCGAAGGATCCGTCTTCACGGCCACGAAACGTTGTCGATGGCCAGTCACCTCACCACCTTCCCAATGTCGATCCTCCATCGGCCAACCGGGTGAACGGGAACCGGTGCGACGGTACAGGGTGCGTTCCTGTCCCATTGCCCGTGTTCCGTCTCCCTGCCGGCTGCCAGACTTACTCCTGAAAATACACTGCCGCGGCGCGCGATGCCGCAGGGATACTGGGAGAAGGGGAGAGCGCATGCGACAACCTCTACGGCGGCTGGCGGCCGCCGGTCTGCTGGCCGTCACCGTGCTGGCCGGCGCGGGCATCGGCGCCAGCGCGGCGGACGGCGCCGGCATCTCGGCCAACGGGATCAACGCGGCCACCGACGGCCAGTCGGTGGTCTGGGCCGCCCCCGCCGGCGAGCAGCACGACATCCTGATCGACAGCGTCGGCGGCCACCAGCGCCGCACGGTGGCCGACGGGCCGCGCGACCAGACGATGCCGGCGGTCAGCGGCTCGGTCGTGGTCTGGGCCGAGTGGACCGGCACGGGCGTGGCCGGGCAGCGCGACCTGCTCGGCACCGACCTGGCCAGTGGGGCGGCCTACACCATCGCGGCGGGCGACACCGACGAGCACGACCCCAGCATCTGGCAGCAGCAGGTCGTCTGGGTCAGCACCGCTTTCGACGAGCAGACGCACAGCTTGATCGACACGCTGCTGCTCAAGGACCTCGGCTCCAACGCCGCGCCGGTCGTGCTGGACCAGGCGCCCAGCGAGCCGGGCAGCTCGGGCATCTTCGAGCCGGTGATCAACGACGGTCGCGTCGTCTGGCTCAACGCGCTGAAGTCGACGACGCACAGCTCCGCCTGGACACTGAAGCTGCGGCGTCTCGGCGATACGGCGCCGGTCGAGATCGCCAGCGGCTTCTTCGCCATCGGCGGGCCCTCGGCCTCGCTGGCGCCGCTCGACCGGCCGGGCTTCGACATCGCCGGCAACACCCTGGTCTACTCGACCAACTTCGACGTCTACGCGCTCGATCTCGCCAGCCAGGCCAAGACGCAGCTCGCCGGCGTCGAGAACGGCGCCTGGCTGCCGGGCGGCAATCCGACCACCAACGGCCGCTACGTCTTCTGGCAGGACTACCGCTACAGCGCCGATTCGGCCGACCTGGCGCGCCAGTTGCACAGCGCCAGCTTCCGCGCCGATATCGCCGGCTACGACCTGCAGAGCCACAGCCAGTTCGCCGTGACCACCAACACCGGCTACAACGCCAACCCGATGGCGCGCGGCGGCACGCTCGTCTACGAGCAGCGCGCCGACCCGAGCGACCAGGTCGCCGAGATCGAGGTGACGCCGGTGTCCGCCGTGCTGCCAACGGCGCCGCAGCCGAACCCCGGCAAGACCAGTCCCAACTGGTTCTACTTCACCGAGACGCAGCACTACCTCAGCTTCGGCTTCAAGACCTTCTGGCAAGAGTCGGGGGGCGTGCCGGTCTTCGGCTTCCCGCTGACCGAGGAGTTCAGCGAGCTGAACCCCGACCTCGACCGGATGCTGACCGTGCAATACCTGGAGCGGCAGCGCTACGAGTACCACCCGGAGCACGCCGGCACGCCCTATGAGGTCGAGCTGGGGCGGCTGGGCGCGGAGGATGCCGCCGCGCGCAACCTCGGCGGCACGGCCCCCTTCACGGCCGTGGACGCCTCGACCGCCGGGGAAGGCTGCGAGTACGTCGCGGCCACCGGCCACACGCTCTGCGGCGCCTTCCGCGACTACTGGCACGCGCACGGCCTGGAGCTGGGCGACCGCGGCCTCTCCGCGCGCGAGTCGCTGGCGCTCTTCGGCTACCCGCTCAGCGAGCCCTTCACCGATCCGGATACCGATGTGACGGTGCAGTACTTCGAGCGCGCCCGCTTCGAGTCGCACCCGGAGAACCCGCCCGGCTGGCAGGTGCTGCTCGGCCGCC
>DASSHC010000197.1:0-7663 GCA_035693105.1 Thermomicrobiaceae bacterium
CCAGGCGCTGCTCTACGCGCTCGACCGCCAGGCGATGATCCAGGCCATCTACTTCGGGTTGGGTTCCGTGGCGGTCGGCACCATGCCGGTTCTCTCCTGGGCCTACAACCCCGACGCGATCACGCTCAAGTACCCGTTTGACACCAAGAAGGCGGGCGACCTGCTCGACGGCGCCGACTGGAAGATGGGCTCCGACGGCATCCGCGCCAAGGATGGCAAGAAGCTCTCGATCAACTTCTGGACCAGCACCGCTAGCCAGCAGTTCGTCGAGGACTCGCAGGTGATGCAGCAGCAGTGGAAGAAGATCGGTGTGGACATGAAGCCCAACACCGAGGAGTGGAACGCCTTCATCGACCGCATCACCAAGACCTTCGACTTCGATATCTTCCTGGTCGGCTTCTCCTGGGACGTCGACCCGGATCAGACGGCCATGTGGGCCACCAACTCCTACCCGAGCGGCTTCAACATGGGCAAGTACAGCAACCCCAAGGTGGACGACCTGCTGAAGCAGGGCCTGGCGACGACCGATCAGGCCAAGCGCAAGGATCTGTACACGCAGATGCAGAACATCCTGATGGAGGATCTGCCGAACGCAGTGCTCTTCTTCACCAAGGCCATCCAGGGCGTCAACAAGCGGGTGCACAACATGTTCCCGAACGCCGTCAGCAACACTTTCAACGCCGAGCAGTGGTGGGTGGACGCGTCCTAGCGGCCCTCACCCCGCACGGAGACAACCCCCTCTCCCAAAATTGGGAGAGGGGGAGTACGAAGAGGTTGTCGGGGCGGGTGCGAAGCGCGCCTTGGTTGTTTCGTGCCGTCCCGGTCAACCCGAGCGCAGTCGAGGGATCCAAGCCGCAATCTGCACAACGGGTTGCCGCGGGCCAGGGTGCTTCGCGCGACAGGGTCGCTCGCCGTCTTGCCGCGCCGCTCGTACCGCGCCCGCGATGAGCCCGGCGTCAGGCTCGCCATAACCCTCGACATTGCCTTGACAACTCGCCTTTCGATGCTACGCTGTGGGTGTCGTCGTGGTCTGGGTGGCCACCAGAGCCGGAACGGCGCGGCGCGTGGAGAAGGCCCGCGATCTCGATTCCGAAGCTTGCTGTCACACGCAGCAGCGGCACGCATCAGGCGCGCCGCTGCTGCTTGTCGCCTCCCAGCACGACGCGATCGCAATCGTGGCGGGCTACCACCGTCGGTAGTCCGCCGAATGAGGGGGATCTATGCCACACGACGCACGCAACGACGAGCCATCTCGGTCAGCGAGTGCCCGGTTGAGCCGGCGCGCGGTGTTGCGGCTGGCGCTGGTGGGCGGGAGCGTCCCGGTGGTCGCCGGGCTGCTGGCCGCCTGCGGCGGCTCCAGCTCCTCACCGACCTCCGCGGCGACCACGGCCGCCACCAGCAGCAGCGGGAGCGGCAGCGCCACCCAGGCCGCGGCCACCAGCACCCCGGCTGCCAGCGCCTCTGCCACCGGCGCCGCGACCACGACGGCCACGCAGGCCGCGGGCGCGCCCAGCGCCACCAGCAGCTCCTCCGCGAACGCGTTCACCGCCGAGCCGGCCAAGAACAAAGGCGGCCAGGTGATCTCCGGCAACGCCTCCGACGCGCAGACGCTGAGCACGATCCACTCGCACGACACCTCGTCGGGGGCGATCATCAACCAGATCTTCGAGGGGCTGACCGAGGGTGACCCCTCCAATGCCCAGCCGGTCGGCCGTTTGGCGCAGAAGTGGGATATCACGTCTGACGGCACCGGCTACACCTTTACGCTGAACGACGGAGTCAACTGGCAGGATGGGCAGCCCTTGACCAGTGGCGATGTGACGTTCACCTACGATCTCTTCCTGAACCCCGACACCAGCTCGCCGCGCACCTCGACGCTGGCGGCCCACATCGCCAAGGTTGAAGCGCCCGACGCCAGCCACATCGTCTTCACGCTGAAGCAGCCGGTCGCCTCCTTCTTGATCAACGACGCCGGCTACGGCATCGTGCCGCAGCATATCCTCAAGGATGTTGCGCCCAAGGATTTGGAACAGAGCGACTTCTCCACGGGGAAGAAGGGCGTCACGATCGGAACCGGCCCCTTCATGTTCGACGAGTGGGTCAAGGACGACCACACCACGCTGGTCAAGAATCCAAAGTACTGGCGCGGCGCGCCCAATCTCGACAAGTGGATCTACAAGGTGGTCCCCAACTCGACGGTGCTGGGCCAGCAACTCAAGACCGGCGAGATCGACTACGCCTCGGTCGATCCGTCCGATGTCGCCGATCTGCAGAAGACGCCAAGTCTGACCGTCAAAATCTACGACACCTTCTCCTGCACCTTCTGGTGCTATCAGCTCGATCCCTCCAAGACGGAGGTCTTCCAGGACAAGGCGGTGCGCCAGGCCCTGCTCTACGCCCTCGACCGCAAGGCGATGATCGATGCCATCAACTTCGGCTACGGCACGCTGGCGATCGGTACGATCCCGCCCATCTCCTGGGCCTACAACCCGGATGCCATCCAGCTGAAGTACCCCTACGACATCGACAAGGCCAATCAGTTGCTCGATCAAGCCGGCTGGACCAAGGGATCCGACGGCGTCCGCGCGAAGGGTGGCAAGAAGCTCTCGTTCACCATCCTCAGTAGCCCGCAAAACCAGATCTGGCCGCAATACATCCAGGTTTTCCAGCAGCAGTGGCAGAAGCTGGGGGTCGAGGTCAAAGTCAGTATGATTGAGTGGACCGCGTTCCTCGACACCATCTCCAAGCAGAAGAACTTCGACCTGTTCTTCGAAGGCTTCAGTTGGGGGCCGGACCCGGATCAAACCGCCTGGTTTTCCAGCGACTCACAGAACGGTGGCCTGAATCGCGGGAGCTACAGCAACCCCCAGGTCGACAAGCTCCTGCAGGAGGGACTAGCGGCTACCGACCAGGCCAAGCGCAAAGAGCTCTACACCCAGATGGAGAACATCGTCATGGATGATCTCCCCTACGTGGTGCTCTATTTCAACAAGGGTACGGTCGGCGTCAACAATCGCGTCCACAATTACTTTCCGAACGCGGTGAACTCTTCGTTCAACTCGTATCAGTGGTGGGTGGACGCGTAGGCGGACCCTCACGGGGAGCCCTCATCTCCAGCCCTTCTCGAACGGAGCCGCACGGAGACGTGCGCGGGAGAAGGGAGACGAAGGTCTATAGGGGCGGGTTTCAAACCCGCCCTCGGCCCCCTGGCGCCTCAGTCGGCGGCCAGGGGCAGCGCGGCGCCGTCGCTGCGACCCTCCCAGGCGGTCAGGTGCTGGCGCACCTGGTTCGCCTCGTCGCGGCTATCGACGTACCAGTAGAGCGTGCTCCGCCCATTGGCGGATTCCCAGGCAACGTACCAGAAGGTGCGCCCATCGATGCGGCGCTTGCCGACGCGCGTGGTCAAGCGGTTTCTCCCCCATCTGCCTCGGTCTGATCAATCACGTGACGTTACAACGCCTGTCGCTCCGCGCGGTTACGGCATACTGAGCCTGTTTGGCGCGGAGTAGGACCAAAGGAGGAGAGATGCGGCTGCAGGGGAAAGTCGCGTTGATCACCGGTGGCACCAGCGGGATCGGTCGCGCGATGGTCGAGCTGTTCGCGCGCGAGGGCGCGCTGGTGACCTTGACGGGCCGCGCCCGCGCGGCCGGCCGCGCGATCGGCGAGGCGATCGCGACTTCCGGGGGCGAGGCGCGCTTCGTCCCGCTCGACGTGCGCCGGCTCGACGAGCTGCGTCAGGTCATCGCGGCCACCGCCGAGCGGCACGGCAGGCTCGACGTGCAGGTCAACAACGCGGGCGCCGTGCTGCCGAAGTCGCTGCTCGAGACGAGCGAAGACGAGTTCGACCTGATCTTCGACACCAACGTGAAGCCGGTCTTCTTCGGCACCAGGTGGGCCGCCGAGATCATGCTGCGCCAGGGCGGCGGCTCGATCGTCAACACCGCCTCCACCAGCGGCCTACGCGGACAGCGCGAGCGCGCGGCCTACTGCGGCTCCAAGGGGGCGGTCATCCAGATCACCAGGGCGGCGGCGCTCGACCTGGCGGCCTACCAGGTGCGCGTCAACTGCGTCTCGCCCGGTGCGATCGATACGCCGTTGCTGCGCGCGGCGCGCTTTGGCGCCCAGGCGAACCAGGACGAGCTGGTGGCGCAGGTCGGGCGCGGCCTACCCCTGGGACGCATCGGCTCGCCAACGGATATCGCGCTGGCCGCGCTCTACCTGGCGTCCGACGAGTCCGAGTGGGTCACCGGAACGAATATCGTGGTCGACGGCGGCGGCACCGCCTGAGCGCGCCCAGAGAACCTCAGAGGACGCGGCGCTCGGCCAGGGTGGCGGGGTTGAAATCGCGCCAGACCGGCACGCCGCAGTAGCGCTCGCCCTCGGGGCAGCGCGGGGTCTGATTGGCCGCGGCGCGCAGCACGCAGGGTGGGCGGTTGACGTAATTTCCGATGAGCGGCAGCACGGCGGTGACCTGCTCGGTCTCCTGGCGCGCGGTTTCGAAGATCTCGCGCTGGGCGTTGTAGCAGAGGCGCTTGACCCACTTCCAGAAGTAGGTCAGCAGCGTGCCGCTCTCGTAGAAGCGCACCCGGTGGCTGTTGGGCAGAAGATAGAGCACCTGCTCGGCCGGCACGCCGGCGTCGAGCAATTGATTTTTGGCGTCCCAGAGGACCTTGATGGTGGCGTGGTACTCCTCCAGCGCGGCGGGCACGCGCTCCAACTCGGCCGGCACGATGACATCCGGCTCGCGCCGCAGGTGGGCCGAGAGGATCGGACTGGAGGAGAGGGTGCCCCGGTGCCGCTGGTTCTGCGCCTCCTCGGCGCCGCTGATGCGCTTCTGGAAGGTGAAGGGGACGTGGTTCAGGGTCTGCATCAGCTTGGAGTTCATCGCCAGGAAGAGCGCGTGGCCGAGATAGGGGTTCTGGGCCGGGTCGAGCACGCGCGCGATGGCGGCGGCATCGGTTAGCTCGGCGGCGGGCAGGCCGAGGACCGCGCGCACCGCGTCGGCCAGGGTGCGCTCGGCGCTGGGATCGTAGCCCACCAGCCGCGAGTCGTAGTCGCCGAGCGCGGCGTCGAACTCGGCGAAGAAGGCTTCGCCGCCGCTCTGGTCCAGATTGCCGCGTAGCTGGGCCAGCGCCTCGTACTCCAGCGTGTCTTCCGCGGCCAGGATGCTGAGATCGAGCGGGAAGCCAGGGGCGCCGAGGAAGTAGGGATCGAGCGCCAGCACCTCCTGGACCATGCGGTTGACCAGGTAGCGCACCTCGCCGGGCACATCGAGCTGATTGGCCAGCACGTAGTAGCGCAAGAGCGTCAGCCCGTTGATGGTGTGGTAGAGATGTGCCGGAGTGGCCAGCGGCAGGACGTAGCGCGCCACCTCCTGCGCCTTCTTTTGCACCGCGCCGGCCAGCCGCGCCTCGGCCTCGGGACCGCGAGCGCGGGCGCGGGCCGGGAAGAGCGCCCGGTAGCGCTGCTCGATGTCGGGAGTCAGCAGCTCGGTTAGGCGACGGTAGCCCTCCAGGGCGCGCTCGACCGCCTCTTGGTAGATGGGAAGCAGCGCCTCGGGGAGATCGGGCGTGACCATCGACTTGCCGCTGACCTCGCGGTAGCGCTGCGAGACCTGCTCCGAGTTGTAGTGTGGGTGGTGGTGGAAGAAGGACCAGATCGCCAGGCGCGAGACGCCGTCGAGCACGAAGACGAAGTTGGCGTGCTGGAAGGTGGTGTGGTGCCCGGCCTCGAAGAGGTCGCGGTAGAGCCGCTGGGCACGGGCGCGGCGCGAGGGCCGCAGCTCGTCGCCCGGCTCGTCGAGCGACTCGTCCAGCAGCTTGAGAACGCTCTCAACCCGCGCCGGGCGCGCCCCGTAGCACGACCAGGCCGCCGCTACGGTCAGCGCGAAGGGATGGCTGGCCGACTCCTCACCCAGGAGCTTGACCGTAGGGGGCGTCGAGCGGAATGGGTAGCGCTCGTCGGTCGCCCACTGTCGCGCTGCGCGCTGCTCCATCGCGTCCTCCTGGCCGGCGCTCGGTCAATAACCCATCGTACACACTGTACGTACACTAGCTTGGTCT
The DNA here is from genome assembly GCA_035693105.1 of Thermomicrobiaceae bacterium. GTDB lineage: Bacteria > Chloroflexota > Chloroflexia > Thermomicrobiales > Thermomicrobiaceae > DASSHC01. The sequence continues at coordinate 6,063 of DASSHC010000197.1, forward strand.
GTCAATGGTTCAGCCGGGTGCGCGACCGGACGCGCGTTCCGGCTAATCATACGGCGCGGACGGTTCAGTGGGGAAGCGAGGGCGCGTGCGCCTCGACGGCGCGCAGCAGCCAATCGAAGGTGCCGGGGACCGCTTGCCAGGCGCGTTGCGCCTCCGTCGCGTAGCGCGTGGCTTCGGCCTCATCGCCCTGGCGGAAGAAGGGGGGAAGCTCCTCCGGCGGCCGCAGCATGCCGCCGAGATAGAGGGGCACCAGGGGGCTGTGCTTGATCGCCTTGCTGATGAGCCGGCGCGCGTCGGCTCTCTCCCTCCGCCTGGAAGGAGGAGTTTCTGAATATGGGCCATCTGGCGCTCGACCCTGACCGGGTCCAGTGGCTCGATCTCCACCGGCTCATCCGCTTCGGGCTCGAGCGCGATCTGCTCGATCGCGAGCTGCTCAATCGCGTCGTGATCGACCGGGGCGGGCTCGGCCGCCTCCGCCGGCGCCACGTCGGCACGCTGTGCCGGGCTGCCGTGGCAGTGCTTGTCCTTCTTGCCGCTGCCGCAGGGTCAGGGGTCGTTGCGGCCGATCTTCATAAACTGCTCCTTCGCCGCGCTGTTCGGTGAGCGTGGCGCGTTCTAGACTGAGCCTAGCGCCGCAAGGTTCCGTCCGCCAGCGAAGGATGGGGCAGTGAGCCAGGGAACGCGCCGATGAGCCGGCCCAACGCGATCGCGGCATTCAGCATGGTGCTGCTGACCTGCCGCGGGCGCTACCTGTTGCTGGAGCGCGCGCCCGGCAAGCGCTTCGCGCCGGGGAAGTGGACCGGGCTAGGCGGGCGCATCGAGGCGGCAGAGATGGACGATGTGCGCGCGGCCGCGCTGCGTGAACTGACCGAGGAGGCGGGGCTGCGGCCGGAGGAGATCGCGCGCTTCACCTTGCGCCGCGTGCTGCTCCACGCCCGCCCCGGCGTGCCGCTAACGCTCCTGCTCCATTTCACCGGCGAGCTGGCCGAACCGGTCTTGCCGCCCTGCCCCGAGGGGACGCTCCACTGGGTCGAGGCCGCTGAGCTGACAGCGCTCGACCTGATCGACAACGCCGCCGTCGTCATCCCCGTGCTGATCGCCGATCTGGCGCGCGATCCGGCGGGGACGGAGCCCGTCGTGGTCGGGGCGGCACGGTACGCCGCGGACGGCTCGCTGGCCGCGATCGTCTGGGCCTAGCTCCGATCCGCCCTGGCCAACTCGCTCGCCGCGCGCTATCATCCTAGCCGACCGACGCGTCGGTCGGTTTTTGGAAGGAGGCGACGTGGCACGCACCGGCGAGCAGGCGCAGAGCGCATCGCGCGGGGCGATCCGGCACGAGCGCATCATCGAGGCGGCGCTCGATGTCTTCACCCGCCGTGGCTACCGCGACGCGGCCATGGACGAGATCGCCGCCGAGGCGGACACCTCCAAGGGCGGCCTCTACTTCCACTTCCCCAACAAGCAGGCGCTCTTCCTGGCGCTGCTCGACCGCATGGCCGCGCTGCTGGTGGGCCGGGTCGAGGAGGCGCTGGCGGCCGAGCCAGACCCGCTGCGGCGCATCGACGCGGCGCTGCACGTGGTGCTCGACACTTTCGGCGGGC
>DASSHC010000198.1:0-13102 GCA_035693105.1 Thermomicrobiaceae bacterium
CGCTCGGCCAGCGTCAGGGCGAGGCCCAACTGCGGGTCGAGCGCTACGTGCTGCCCAAGTACGAGGTCACGCTGCAGCCGGCCAAGTCCTGGGTGCTGGCCGGCGAGCCGCTCAAGGGGACGGTCTCGGCCGAGTACAGCTTCGGCAAGCCGGTGGTGGGCGAGGTCGAGCTGGTGGCCGCGCGCTACGTCGGCGACTGGCAGGAGTACGCCCGGCTGACGAAACCGCTCGACGGCAAGCTCGCCTTCGAGCTGCCGCCGGTCGGCTACGCGGCGGGCGTGCCGGCGGCGGACGGGTTGGCGCAGGTGCGGCTCGACGTCACCGTGCGCGAGCAGGCGACCGGCTACGCGGAGCAGGACAGCCAGCTCGTCAGCGTGGCGGCCCAGCCGGTCGGCCTGCGTCTGATCCCCGAGAGCGTCACCTTCAAGCCGGGGCTGCCCTTCAGCCTGCTGCTGCTGGCCGAGACGCCCGACAAGCAGCCGGTCGATACCGAGGTCGAGCTGGAGATCGACTGGGAGCGCGACGGCGCGGGCAGCAAGAGCGACTCCCAGCGAGTGACCACCAGGAACGGCCTGGCCACGCTCAGCCTGACGCCGCCCAAGGGGGCGATCCTGCTGCACGTCCTGGCCAGCGCCGAGCAGGCCAGCGCCGTGCCGCTGCTGGTGCAGGCCAGCTACTCTCCCTCCGGCGCTTTCATCCACCTGTCGCAGGCCAACCAGGGCGCGCTCAAGGTGGGCGATGCCGCCCGCTTCCAGGTCGCCACCACGCGCGAGACGAGCCACGTCTACTACGAGGTGACGGCGCGCGGCGGCGTGGTCGCCAGCGGCGTGGCCCAGCCGCCCGAGATCGCCCTGCCGCTGACGCCGCTGATGGCGCCCGAGGCGCGCCTCGTCGTCTACCAGCTCCTCCCCGGCAGCGTCGAGCTGGCCGCCGACTATCTCCCCTTCAGCGTGAGCGGCGACTACCCCCAGGCGGTGACGCTCAGCCCGGAGAAGGACGAGGTCAAGCCGGGCGACAACCTGACGCTGCGGGTCGGGACCGAGGGGCCGGCGCGCGTCGGGCTGGCGGCGGTCGACCGCGCCGTCTTCATCCTGGCCGAGAACCGGCTGAATCTGCAGCAGGTCTTCGACGCGCTGGAGCAGCTCTACCAGAAGCCCCAGATCGAGCTGCACGCGGCTGACTCGCTGGGCGACTCCGGCGATGCCGGCGTGGCCCCCGTGCCCCAGCCGGCCGGCGGCGCCCCACCAGCCGCGCTGCCCCCGATCGTCGCCCCGGTTGCCGCGCCCACCGTCATGCCCGGCGCCAAGGAGTTGTTCGACTACGCCGGGCTGACCGTGCTGACCAACCGCACGCTGCCCGCGGGCAAGCCGCTGGCGTCGGCCGCGGACGAGCGGAAGATCATCGCCGGGGCGGCCGAGTCAGTCGCGGGGGCCTCCGCCGCCACCGCCGCTAGCCAGCCCGCCGCCGTCCCGGCAGCCGCGGCGACGCCGGTCACTCCGGAGCCGCCGCGCCTGCGCCAGTTCTTCCCCGAGACCTGGCTCTGGGAGACCTTCGACAGCGATGGCAGTGGACGGGCCAGTCGCGGCGTGACCGCGCCCGACAGCATCACCACCTGGCAACTGCGCGCCGTGGCGCTCTCCAAGGAGCACGGCCTGGGCGTCGGCGAGGCAGAGCTACGCGTCTTCCAGCCCTTCTTCGTGCAGGTCGATCTCCCCTTCAGCGTGACGCGCGGCGAGGAGTTCCCGGTCAAGCTGGCGCTCTACAACTATCTCGGCCAGTCACAGCAGATCAGCGTGACGCTAGAGAACGCCGCCTGGTTCGACCTGCTCGGCGTGGCGCAGCAGACCGTGACCGTGCCGGCCAACAGTGTGGGCGCGGTGTCGATCCCGATCCGGCCTACCGCGCTCGGCACGCACGGGCTGAAGGTGACGGCGCGCGGCCAGCAGGCGGCCGACGCCATCGAGAAGGAGCTGCTGGTCGAGGCCGAGGGCGTGGCGCGCGAGCTGGCCGAGAACCTGGTGCTGGCGGCGGGGAGCACGCGCCAGATCACGCGCGATGTGCCGCCCGAGGCGGTGCCCGGCTCGGCCACCGTCACCCTCGCCGTCACCGGCAACGTGCTCAGCCAGACGATGGACGGGCTGGATTCGCTGCTGCGCATGCCCTTCGGCTGCGGCGAGCAGAACATGATCCTCTTCGCGCCCAACGTCTTCGTCACGCAGTACCTGAAGGCGACCGCGCAGCTCAAGACCGAGGTGCTGGCCAAGGCCGACGTGATGATGCTGACCGGCTACCAGCGCGAGCTGACCTACCGCCGCGACGACGGCTCCTTCTCCGCCTTCGGCCAGCAGGACCCCTCCGGCAGCCTCTGGCTGACCGCCTTCGTGCTCAAGACCTTCGCCCAGGCGCGTGGCCTCCTCTACATCGACGACGGCGTGCTGGCTCAGGCGCGCGACTGGATCCGCGGGCACCAGCAGGCCGACGGCAGCTTCGACCCGGTCGGCTTCATCCACCATCAGGAGTTGCTCGGCGGGCTCAAGGGCACGCCGGCCCTGACCGCCTTCGTGGCCGTGGCCCTGCGCGAGGCCGGCGATGACGCGACGGCGGCGCGAGCACAACAGTACCTCGAACGCGCGCTCCCCACGCTCAACGACCCTTACGGCCTGGCGCTGACCACGTACGCGCTGGCGCTGGGCCAGAGCGGCCGAGCCGGCGCGGCGCGCGACAAGCTGATGGCGCTGGCGCATGAGAGCGAGGAAGGCCTCTACTGGGGCGACAAGCCGGTGGCGCTCCCCGCGGCCGCAAGCTACCCCGCGCCGCCGGCTGGCATTCCGCCGGTCGAGACGACCGCCTACGCCGCGCTGGCGCTGCTCGCGCTTGGCGACAACCTCAACGCCGGCCGCGCCGTGCGCTGGCTGGCGGCGCAGCGCAACCCCCAGGGCGGCTTCGGCACCACCCAGGACACCGTCGTCGCGTTGCAGGCGATGACCAGCGCGGCCGTCGCCGGGCGCGCCGAGATCGACGCCACGGTGACGCTCAGCGCCGGGAGCTGGCGCAAGGAGCTGCGCCTGACGCCCGAGAGCGCCGACGTGATGCAGTTGATCGAGCTGCCGCTCGACCAGCCGGAGAGCGCGGTCGCGCTGGCGGTGCAGGGCAAAGGGCAGGTGCAGGGGCAGGTGGTGCGCCGCTTCAACCTGCCGAGCGCCGCGCCCGCCGCGCAATCCGCCTTCCAGATCGAGGTGCGCTACGACGCCGACGAGGTGGCGGTCGACGACCTGCTGGCCATCGAGGCGACGGTGACTTTCACCCCGCCGGAGCCGATCGCGGCGGGGATGACCGTGCTCGATCTGGCGCTGCCCACCGGTTTTTCCGCCGAGACGAGTTCCTTGCAGGATCTGCAGGCGCGCGAGCCACGGCTCAAGCGCTTTGATCTGGCGGGGCGCAAGGTGATCTTCTACATCGAGGACATGCGGCCGGGCGAGACGCTCACGCTCAGCTTCCAGGCGCGGGCGCTCTTCCCGGTCAAGGCGCAAGCAGGCCAGTCGCAGGCCTACGCCTACTACCGGCCGGAATGGCGCGGCGAGGCGCTGGCCGGGGCGCTGAGCGTACGCGCCTCGTGACAGGTGGCACAGCGGTTGCATAGACGGCCGCGGAACCGCGAGCGCGGTCCGAGTCGTTGGGCCGGGGAGGGCACCTACCCGGCGGAAACAAGGAGGACGTTCGTGAGCATCATACTTTGGATCATACTTGGCGCGATCGCCGGGTGGATCGCCAGCATGATCATGGGCCGGAACGGGTCGATGGGCTGGCTAGGGAACATCATCGTCGGTATCGTCGGTGCGTTCATCGGCGCGCTGGTCTGGCACCTGATCACCGGCGCGGCCTGGGCGGCTGGCTTCAACATCGGCACGCTGCTGATCGCCATCGTCGGCGCGATTGTTCTGCTCTTCATCTGGAACCTGGTTACCAGCAGCCGCGCCTAGCGGTATCACCTCCAACCATCTCAGTGGAACGGCCCCGGCACCGCCGGGGCCGTCGCCGTTGGGGCGAGAAGGTGGCCGATGATGCGCGTTGGGCGATAGGGCACGACGGATCCCTCGACTGCGCTCGGGATGACAGGGAGAGGGAGTGTCCTACCGGATGACAATCGTCGCTGTCGTGAATCCCCCGAACGCATGTTCGATACGCGCCCGACCTGTTACACTTCACGGAGATGAACGTACGGCGCAACGGAGAGCGGAGAGGGCGGGCGATGGGCGGCAGCGCGGTGGCGATCGACGACGAGCGGCTCCACGCCACGCTGGCCGCCGTTTTCGGCTACTCCACCTTCCGCCCGCTGCAGCAGGAGATCATCCGTGCCACGCTCGACGGGCGCGACGTCTTCGCCCTGCTGCCGACCGGCGGCGGCAAGTCACTCTGCTACCAGCTCCCCGCCCTGCTGCGATCCGGCCTGACCGTGGTCGTCTCGCCGCTGATCGCGCTGATGAAGGATCAGGTCGACGCGCTGACCGCGCTGGGCGTGAATGCCACCTACATCAACAGCTCGCTGGAGTACGACGAGCTGCGCGCGCGGCAGGACGCCGTGGTCCGCGGCGAGGTCCGGCTCCTCTACGTCGCGCCCGAGCGGCTGATGCTGCCGGGCTTCCTGCGCCTGCTGGAGCGCGTGCCGCTGGCCGGCTTCGCCATCGACGAGGCGCACTGCATCTCCGAGTGGGGCCACGACTTCCGCCCCGAGTACCGCGAGCTGCGCCGGCTGCGCCAGCTCTTCCCGGCCACGCCGCTGGCCGCCTTCACCGCCACCGCCACCGCGCGGGTGGAGCAGGACATCCTGGAGCAGCTCGGGCTGGAGGAGGCCGCGCGCTTCCGCGGCAGCTTCAACCGCGCCAATCTCTTCTACGAGGTGCGTCCCAAGCGCAACGCCTACCACCAGCTCGTGGCCTACCTGCGCGACCACCGGCGCGACTCCGGCATCATCTACTGCCAGTCGCGCGCCGGCACCGAGAAGCTGGCCGAAAAGCTGCAGGACGACGGCTTCCCGGCGGCCGCCTACCACGCGGGGCTGGAGAGCGACGAGCGCCGCCGGCGGCAGGAGGACTTCAGCCGCGACCGGGTGCCGATCGTGGTCGCGACCGTGGCCTTCGGCATGGGGATCGACAAGCCCGACGTGCGCTTCGTGATCCACTACGATCTGCCCAAGAACCTGGAGAGCTACTACCAGGAGAGCGGCCGGGCCGGGCGCGACGGCGAGCCGAGCGACTGCATCCTCTTCTTCAGCCGGGGCGACGTGGCCAAGCAGCAGCGCTTCATCGAGGAGAAGCCGACCCTGGAGGAGCGGCGCGTCGCCCACGAGCAGCTCCGCCAGATGGCCGACTGGGCCGACGCGCACGAGTGCCGCCGCCGCGCGCTGCTGGCCTACTTCGACGAGGAGTTCGCCGGCCAATCCGGACCCTGCTGCGATGTCTGCCGCACGCCGGTCGAGGAGGTCGACTACACCATCCCGGCGCAGATGCTCCTCTCCTGCGTGGTGCGCACCGGGCAGCGCTTCGGCATGAACCACGTGGTCGACGTCCTGCGCGGCTCGCAGTCGCAGAAGATCCAGCAGTTCGGCCACGAGCGCCTCTCGACCTACGGCATCGGCCGCGACCGGCGCAAGGCGGAGTGGCTGGCGCTGGCGCGCGAGCTGGTGCGGCGCGGTTATCTATCGCAGGACCCCGAGCGCTTCAACACGCTGGCCGTGACCGAGCCCGGCTGGACGGTGCTGCGGGGCGAGGAGACGGTGCGGCTGGCAAAGCTCTACGAGCGCGGCGCCGGGCGCGTGGCCGAGCCGGCGGGCGACGTCGACGACGCCGTCTTCGAGGAGCTGCGCGCGCTGCGCCGCCGGCTGGCCGAGGCGCGCGGCGTGCCGCCCTACGTCATCTTCCACGACAGCACCCTGCGCGAGCTGGCCGGCCGGCTGCCGACGACCCAGGCCGCCTTGCGCCGCGTCACCGGCGTCGGCGAGCGCAAGGCCGAGGACTTCGGCGAGGCGGTGCTGGCCGTGCTGGCGCCCCACGCCGAGGCGAAGGGGGTAACGGACGACGACGCGCAGGAGGCGTTCGACTTCCCTCCGCCGCGCGAGCGCCGGCGCACGCCCGGCCTGAGCGACACCGCCCAGGCCAGCCTGGACCTCTTCGACGAGGGGCTCGACCTCGCGGAGATCGCCCACCGGCGCGGGCTGGCGCGCTCCACCATCGAAGGTCACCTGACCCAGGCGATCGCCGGCGGCGCGCTGACCGACCTCGACCGGCTGGTGCCGCCCGAGCGGCAGCAGGCGATCCTGGCTGCCATCGAAGCGCTCGACAGCACTCGCCTCACCCCGCTGCTGGAGCACCTCGGCGCGGACTACAGCTACTCCGAGCTGCGCTTCGTCGTCACCGCGCTGGGTCAGGGCATGGCTCCTACACCCTGAAGCCAATGCTGGGACAGGGTCGGCGGCGCACGATGAAGATGGAATGTAGGGTAAGACGGATCCTTCGACTTCGCTCAGGATGACAGGGTTAGGTTTGGGGCCTGCCGGACGAGGCGAGTCGTCGTCGTCAGCCCCTAATTGACCCTGTCATCCTGAGCGCAGTCGAAGGATCCGTCCTCACGAGGCACCCAACGTCTTCGACAGGCAGCTCCTGCGTCTCCCCTTCTCCCAAATTTGACGAAAGAGTCGCGGGATAGCGCAGGATGGCGAGTCAGGCCCCGAGCGTCCGGGTCACGATGAACATCAGGCCGAAGCCGGCCAGAACGGCCAGCGAGACCGGCCCGGCGCTGCCCTCGCCCTGCGACTCGGGCAGGAGGTGCGAGGCGCCGATGAAGAGGAAGGTGCCGGCGAAGAAGCCGAGCAGCAGGCTCAAGTTGCCGCTCGGCAGGGCGACCGCCAGCGCCGCCAGCGCCCCCAGCACCGGAGCCAGGGCGTCGGCCGCCAGCAGGCCCGCCGAGGCGCGCAGGCCGCCGCGGTTGCCCAGCACCAGGCTGACGGTCGAGACGCCGTCGCCGAAGTCGTGGCCGATCACTGCCAGCGCCACCAGCCAGCCGATCGACTCGCTGGCGCGGAAGGCGCTGCCGATGGCGAAACCGTCGAGGAAGGAGTGGATCACCAGCCCGAGGGCCGCGATCGCGCCGAAGGCGGCGGTGTTGTGGATCTCGTGCTCGCCGAGCTTGACGTGCGCGGCGGCCAGGCCGTGGACCAGCCGGTCGATGCCGAAGAAGACCAGGAAGCCGATCGCGGTGGCGGTGAGCACGTCCTCGGTCGTCCGCCCCGGCATGCGGCCGGCCAAGTCGATCGCCTCGGGCAGCAGGTCGAAGAGCGCCGCCGCCACCATCAGCCCGGCCGAGAAGGCCATGATCAGCCAGAGCTGGCCGCGGCGGTGGAGGGCGAAGAGGCCGCCCAGGCCGGTAGAGAAGAAGGTCGCGATCGACAACAATACGGCTACCATGGATTTCCTCTCGCGCCCTCGTCCCACGGACAGCGCGGCCGCCACCCAGCGGCTCTGCCCGCTCCGTATGATAGAGCCTGCCGGGCGTGCGCGCGGCGATCGAGGCAGATCGGTTGGAGCGCGAGGTGAGGACGGGTCACGCGTGATGATGGACGAGCAGATCAGCGGGGATCAGGCGCTGGAGCGCCTGCGGCGGGGGAACGAGCGCTTCGTGGGCGGGCAAGCCCTCCATCCTCAGCAGTCGCGCGAGCGGCGGGAGGAGGTCGCGCACGGGCAGCAGCCGTTCGCCGTCATCCTGGCCTGCTCCGACTCGCGCGTAGCGCCGGAGATCGTCTTCGACCAGGGGCTGGGGGATCTCTTCGTGATCCGCACCGCCGGCAACGTGGTCGACGACATCGCGCTCGGCAGTATCGAGTACGCGGTGCATCTGCTCCAGGTGCCGCTGCTGCTCGTGCTCGGCCACCAGCGCTGCGGTGCGGTGACGGCGGCGGTGGAGGGAGGAGGCGCGGACCTGCCGGGCCAAATCGGCACGCTGCTGCGGCTGGTCGAGCCGGCGGTGCGAGCGACGAGCGGCGGCACACCGGACGAGCACATCGCCAACGCGGTGGCGGCCAACGCGCGGCTGGTGGCGCAGGGGCTCGTGGCGCGCAGCGCACTGATCCGCCAGGCACACGAGGAGCGCGGGCTGAAGGTGGTCGCGGCGGTCTATAGCCTCGACACCGGCGAGGTGCGTTTTCTGGAAGGCTGAGAACAGGGACGCCCCGGCGCCGCATAGCGCCGGGGCGTCCGAGGCGGAGGCGGTCTCCAACACCGCGCGCCCGCGTGAGACTGTCCATCCCCACCGTGGTCTTACGCCGTTACACCGTGCCGCTCCCACCGAGACTCGTGTAGGTGAGCTGGGCCTCGTTGAGAAGCATCTGCGCGGTATCCGCCGTGATGGTCTTGCCGCTCTGCGCCCGGATCAGGCTGGCGAAGCTGTGCAGGTCGGCGAGCGCCTTCGCCGTGTTTCCAGCGGCGATGTCAGCCTGCACGGCGTTGAACTGCTTCGTCAGCGCGGTGCCAACACCTGCAGAGGTGACCCCGCCCGAGGTGAGGGCCGCCTGAACCTGCTGGCTCGCCGTCTGGTAGATGGCGGTATCGCGCTGGTTGGCGCCGACCACTCCGCTGAAGCCGGCGTCGTGGGTGAAATAGACGACGCCGGAGGCGGAGTCGATCACTGTTTGCGGGTAGCTGTAGCTGTGGCTGCTGCCGTAGGCGACCCGCACGTTGGCATCGGGCAGGTTGACCGTCTGGCCGTCAAGCGTCGCCTGATGCGGCACGCTGCTCGGCAGGCCGGTCTCAGCGAGGGTGATGAGCGGGTCGATTGTCAGCGTGCCAGTCTTATCGGTGATGGCGTAGTTCGACGAGGTCTGCCCGGAGCAGGTCACGGTGTACTTGCCGGGCGGCAGGCTGGCGCTCAGCGTCACCGCCGTACCGCCGCTGTCGCTGAGGGCGCAACTGAGGCTGCCGCCCAGGGCGCCGGGCCTCTCACCATTGACGAAGCCGTCGTAGCTCACCGCCGTGAGATCGGGCAGCGTTTGGCTGCCGTAGGCCATCGTTGGGCTGGGCGCCGTGACGGTCAGCGGAGCCGGGTTGACGGTCAGTGTCCACGACACGCTGCCCGGCGTGGAGTAGAGCACCGGGTCGTCGGGCTGGAACCCGACCTGCACGGAGTAGCTGCCGGCCGGGAGCACGGTGCTCCCCGTCAGCGGCTGGTCGCCCGCGCTGTAGCTGAAGGCGCCCGGCACCGCTGGCGTCGACCCTTGCAGCGTCGCCGTCGCGTTGAAGAACGTGGTGTCGCCCAGCGGCGTGCCGTAGGTGATCGCCGCCGGGTCTGGCCAGTTCAGGGCAGTCGTGCCCTGGCTGACCTCGTCCAGAGTTAGCTTGTTCGTGCCACCCGCCCCGTCGGTCGCCGTCACCGTTGCCGTGTAGTGACCGAGAGCGGCGTAGGCGTGCGTCGCCGCGAACTGGAGATCAATGGCCGAGGCGACGTTGAAGCTGAGATCGGACAGGTCAGTGAAAAAGTCTCCGAGGCCCGTGCCCAGGGTAGCGGTGCCATGGCTGTGGGCGGTACCATCGCCCCAGTCGATGTCCACCGTTTCGGTGTCGCTGGTGCCGGCGTGGTTGACGAAGCCGGTCAGCGTCGTCAGGCTGCCCGCTGGCACGACCCAGACGTTGCAGGGCGAGATGTGGACGCAGTTCGGGTCGACACTCGGCGCCAGTGAGTCGACGCCCGGCACGGGCGCAGAATCGCCAACATTGACGGTGACGATCTGCGTGGCAGAGACGTTATGGGAGTCGGTCACCGTCACCCGCGCCAGGGCGGTCCCAGGCACCGGGAAGGTGTGCTGCACCTGAGCTCCGGAGAATGGCCCGACCGCGAAGCACGGTGCCCGGTTGCCGTTGCTGTCGATGCAGATGAACGGTACGAACCCGTCGATCGGCGGAAGGGGAAGTGGGACATTGAAGTCCCACGTATAGGTGAGCGGCAGGCCGGCCGGCGAGGTGGCGATGGCTGTGAACGTCACCGCGCTTCCCTCGGTCGGGTTGGTGTTGCTGGCGGTGGCCGACTCGATCAGCGGCGCCGTGGGAGCTGTCGACGGTCCCGTCACCCCGACGGTGTACTTCGTGCCGTCGGGGCCGATAAGGTGGATGGTGGGGCCGGCGGTGCAGGTCTGGTCGGCGACGCAGGTCGTCGCGTTCATCGGCGGCCCGTTGGGGTCGAGGGCCTTGACCGTCTGGAAGCGGTAGCTCCCCGACGGGTCATGGAAGAGCCAGCCGGTCTGCTCGTTCCCGTCCCAGTCGGTGTAGCTGATGCGCAGCGACTCCACCGTCGTCGCGGGGAGGCCGTCGCCACTGACCCGGTCGATGAACCAGGTCTCGTGCAGCTTGGCCGTGGTGGTCGTCCCCGAGGCCGTGTCCTTCCAGGTGAGGGAGGGCGAGTAGGTCGGCGCCGAGGCGCCCTGGGCCTGGATGGTGAAGACCGGGTCGCTGGCTGTCCCGGCATCGAAGACCGCCGGGGCGTTGAGGCACGGCCCCAACTGCGCGCTGATGGTGCTCTGGATGAAGTTGTCGCAGCTGGCGTAGCGCGGCGCCGGCAGGGCCGCGCCGATGAAGAGGGCGTAGAGGCTGCTTATCCCGCTGGGGTTGTCGATCAGCGTGGAGACGTCGGGCGGGTTCTCGATGGCGGTGCGAATCCCTTTAGCAAGCTGGTCGGGCAACTGCAGCGCCTGGACCAGGTTGATGATGGCGATGACGGCGATGGCCACGGAGGCGATCACCACCGCGACGAGGCCAGCCACGCTCGCGGCGGCAACCTCCCCACCGGCCTCCGCCGACTCGGCGGCGACCTCGGCGTCCGCCTCGGCCTCGGCCTCGGCTGAGCTCTCGCCAGCGGCTTCGTTCTGCGCGGCGAGTCGGCCGGCCGCTGCCGGGTCGTACGCCTGTCGCCCAGCAAACGGCAAGAAGGTTGTCTGGAAGCTGGTGCCGGCGAGCGCGTTCGCGATGGTGAGGCTGTTGCTGATGCCGTAGCCGGCGGCCGCGGCGCCGATGAGGCTACCAGTGAGCCCCACGGCCTTGGCCACGGCATCCGCCAGCACCGGGAAGTTGGGGTTGTTGATCGACGGATTGGCTACTGCCGCGCCCCAGCGGACGAACTGATCGTAGGTCGGCGGCTGCGGCTGGAAGATATCGGGCGGTCCGCCGTTGCAGTCCGGCCCCTGCCAGAAGGTGTACTCGCTCTGGTACGGCGCCGGCGAGCGGTAGCCACAGGGGTCGAACCCCGGGCTGGTGTTGCCGCCGAGGTGGCCGCCGTTGATGAAGAAGTTCTGGAGGTCGCCCTCCCCGGCGAAGGGGTTGAGCAGGTTCTGGTACGTGGTTGGGTTGAGCCCGGCCCACTTGACGAATTCCATGCCGGCGGCCTCGGCGGACAGCACGGTCTCGCGCTGCTGGACGGCGGTCATCCAGTCCACGACGTTCTGCTGGTCGCTCGTGCGGGACGCCGCCGGCGTCTGGATCGCTACGACGACCAGCCCCCACAGCTCGGCCAGCGCGTCGGCGCGGGCCCAACTCTGCACGGCGCTGGCGTCCCCAGCGGCCAGACCGTGATCCGCCAGGGTGTTCGCGATGGCTTGGTGCTCCAGCGCGCGGATCGACTGGAGCTGAGCGGATGTCGCGGCGTAGAGATCGTTGTCGCCGAGCGGGCTGAGGAGCAGGTTCGTGTTGAGCAGCTCGGGCGGATCGGTGCCGGCGGCGGCGACGGGGGCGGGGGTGCGGCCGATGAGCATGCTGAGCATCGTCACGATCAGGACGGCGGTGATCGCCGCGCGCCCGCGCGGGCGCACCAGCCGTGCGGGCAGTTCGGTCGGCTTGGGACGGGTGACCATCGTATTTCCCTCCTCGCGCCCGGGTGGAACACCCGGCGCGTCACTCGGCGACGAATCGTGGCAACGGCGCGTGGGCGCGCCCGGCGCCCGGGGTGTTTCCTGCTGGCCGGTGGAGCGCGGCAACCCGCCCGTTTCCCCTCCGGCTGCCTGTCCATCGTCGTGTCCTACAGTCCCCGTTGGGCGATGATCTCGCCGGAGGCGAGCAGCGGCGTCTCCAGCGACCGGCTGCCGAGACGGTCGCTCACCCAGCGCGCGGCCAGCCGATCGGCGAGCGCCAAGCTCTCGTGATCGTCGAAGATCGCGATCGTGCCGCAGGCGCCCGCACCGCAATCCAGTGCGAGATAGGTGATAAAACCGGGAAGCTTGCTCAAAGCTACCGCCAGCTCGCGAATGGCGTGCGTCATGTCCTCGGGGGAGGCGCTCAACTCCCCATACCGGTGGATCGAGGTGTACATCCCGTCTCCTCGTGCCTCGTATTGCTGGATCTGGCGTCGATGGTAGCGGTGAGCCGCGTAGGCGGCATCCAGAGCGTCTGTAGGGGCACCCTGTATTTTTGAGGACGTCTCGAAGCAGGCTCGCCTACAGAGATGCTGTAGGTGGGAGTCGTGGGGGAGCTGGAGGCTTAGCGGGAGGGATCGAGCAGCTTGCGCTCGGCCAGCGCCGCGGCGACTTGCCAGCGGGAGCGCAGATCGAGCTTCTTGAGCAACTGGTGGACGTGAACGCCCACGGTCGCGACCGAGATACTCAGCTCGTCGGCGATCTGGCGATCGGAGAGGCCACGCGCCACCAGTCGCGCGACTTCCAACTGCCGTCGTGTAAGCGCGTCGGGGTCAGGCGCCGCGGCGTCGTCCGCGGGAGTGGACAGGACGCTCCGCGCCATGGCGATTACCTGCTCCAGTGTCAGATCGCGCCCTTGCGCCAGGGTGCGGTCAAATTCGGCAGCGCCGAGCACGACGCCCGTTCGCGCCGCGATCTCGTCGAACTCCCGCTGGGTCCTCGGCGCCAGCGGCGTGCCCGCGCGGTCGCTGAATCCCAGGAGTGCGCCGAGCACCCGCGCCGCCAGCTCCGGCTGGCTCCACGCCGCCAGCGCCGTCGCCAGACTGAGCAGCCCAAAGACGCTGAAGGTCAGATCGCCCACCGTCTGGTGCCCAGCCAGCCCGGCCAGCAGGGCGTTGGTCGCACGATCCATCTCGCCCAGCTTCACCAGCGACGCCCCCA
>DASSHC010000199.1:0-3645 GCA_035693105.1 Thermomicrobiaceae bacterium
CGGCGTCGCCTGGAAGACCTCCGCCAGCGCCGGGAGATTGAGATCCAGCCCCAGGTGGAGCGCGAGCGCCAGCGCGGCCCGCGCCCCGAGCCCGAGGCGCGGCGCCAGCGGTGGGGTGGCGGGGGCCCTGCGCTGGACGAGGCGGCGCAGTTGGCCGAGCCGGTACTGGCGCTCGGCGAGCCGGGCCATGCGCCGCATCGAGTCCTCGGAGGCACCGGCCAGCGCGGCCAGTTGGTCGGCCAGCCGGTCATCGAAGATGAGGCGCAGGCTGGCGCGCAGCCGGGCGCGCGGATCCTCCCGCTGCCTGTCCTCGGGTGCCGTCGCGCTGGTCCTGTCCATCGCCACAGCCTCTCAGCCCCGCCCGGTTGTCGTCGTCGTCGTGCGTTGTGTGCCGGGCCCATCCTACCCCGAGCCGGCGCGCCGCGGGAAGCGGTTGAGCCGCGTCCCCGGCTGATCTAGCATGCGGCCACAGGAAAGGGAGTGGCGATGGGCAAGCAGTACGAGCGGCGCACGATCTCCAGCGGCACGGTCTGGGAGGAGCGCGTGGGCTATGCACGGGCGGTGCGCGCCGGCGACTTCGTCTTCGTCTCGGGCACGACGGCCACCGACGAGGCGGGCGCCGTGGTCGGGATCGGCGACCCGGCAGCGCAGACGCGCTTCATTCTGCAGAAGATCGCGGCGGCGCTGGCGGCGGCTGGGGCCGCGCTGGCGGACGTGGTGCGCTACCGCGTCTACCTGGTCAACGCCGACCACTGGGAGGCGATCGCGCCGGAGTTGCGCGAGGTCTTCGGCGCGATCCGCCCGGCCAACACGCTCTTCGAGGTCAGCCGCCTGGTCGGCGCGGACTACCTGGTCGAGATCGAGGCCGACGCGATCGCCGGGAGCGGCGCCTGAGCGGGCGCGGGCGGCCGCCGGCAGGGCTGGGTGCCGCACGCGGCTCCGTGTCTTGTCGAAGCAGCCGGGGCGTTTCTCAGCGGCCCTCAAGCGGGTGCGAGGCGAGCGCCGCCTCGCCTTCACTCGCGGCTCTGAGCCGGCGCAGCTCCTCCTCCAGCGTGTTGATCCGCACCTCTAGCCCGTGGAGGTACTCCTCCAACCCCTGGAGGCCGGTGCGCAGCCCGACGAACCCATCCTCGACCGGGACGTGCGGCACCGGCGGCTTGGCGGGCACCGGCTCTACGGTCGGGGATTCGATCGGGCGCAGCCCGAGCGCCGCGGCCAGCCGGTCGAGGTCGTCGGCGTAGAGGGGGATGCCGACGCGCGGATTCCAGCGCACCACGTGCGTCACCCAGCGGTCGGGGTCGTAGTAGATGCCACCGTAGCCGTTGGGCGGGCGCTGCGGCAGTTGGTGGATCAGCTCGTTCTGGCTGAGAATCAGCAGGTCGGGCCAGACGCGGAACTCGTCCGGCGAGAGGTCCGACCCCTCGCGGTAGAGCCGCTGGTAATTCCAGAGCCAGTCCGCCAGCGCGTTGGCGGTGTTGACCGCCTGCCAGTAGTAGTTGGTGTCGCGCTCGTTGCGCGGAAAGATCGTCTCCCACTCGCCCAGGTCGCTGAGCTTCTCCCAGGGGCTGTTGATCAACCCCTTGAGCGGGCTGGAGACGCGCTTGACCTCGGTCATGATCAGGGTCGAAAGCTGATCCGACTGGCTGGCGGCGCGGGCAACCATCCAGTCGACGTTGCGCCCGCCCACGGCGCTGTCGATGCTGAACTCGGCATAGACCCAGAAGTCATCTGGCAAGCCATATTTGACTGTTTCCAAAACCTCAGTATCGATCTTATTTTCGTCACCGATGAAGATGTGTGCCACTGGCGGATAACCCTTTCTCCACGGGACACGCAAAGCACATCACGGCTTTAGGTGGGTCAACAAAACACTTGCCTAAAGACGGTGGATTTGGCGATGTTAATGTGCGCGTTGCGTCACCCATGCGGGCGCCCCGCGGGGCGCCGCCGCTGAGCCCATTATAGCCCAGCCATTGCGTTCCTACGCCCCGCGACCAATACTTCGCCCGTAGCTTCATCCGGCGACCACCCGAGGAGGAACCATGCCGCTCGACCTTCCCGATGCCCTCGTCGATACCGCTTGGCTGGCCGAGCAGCTGGACGATCCCCGGCTGCGCGTGCTCGACTGCACCGTCTTTTTGGGCCGCCCCCAGGCCGAGAGCGGCCGGGCTGCCTGGGAAGAGGGACACATCCCCGGCAGCGCCTTCGCCGACCTGATCCACGACCTCTCCGATCCCGCCAACACGCGCTACGCCTTCCCCTTCCCGCCGGCCGAGCAGTTCGCCGCCGCCATGGGGCGGCTCGGCGTCGGCGACGAGAACACCGTCGTCCTCTACGACCGCGCCGCCAGTATGTGGGCCGCGCGCCTGTGGTGGATGTTGCGCGCCTATGGCTTCGACCGGGCCGCCGTCCTCGACGGTGGCTGGCAAGCCTGGACGGCTGAAGGGCGTCCCGTTTCGACCGAGCCACCGAGCTATCCCCCGGCGCGCTTCACCGCGCGCCCGCGCCCGGAGCTGATCGCGGACAAGGACGAGGTGCTGACCGCCATCGGCGACGAGCGGCGCGTGCTGGTCCATGCGCTCTCGCCGGAGCACTTCGCCGGGCGGGTGCCGAGCTCCTCGGGGCGCTCCGGCCACATCCCCGGCAGCGTCAACGTGCCGGCCTTCGGTGAGACGGGGATCGTCGACCCGGCGTCCGGGCGCTACCTGCCGCTGGCCGAGCTGCGCCGCCGCGTCGAGGCGGCGGACGCGCTGGGGCGCGGGCGGGTAATCACCTACTGCGGCGCGGGCATCGCGGCCAGCAGCGCCGCGCTGGCGCTCCACCTGCTCGGCGCGCCCGACATCGCGGTCTACGACGGCTCGCTCTCGGAGTGGGCCGCCGATCCCGACCTGCCGCTCGAAACGGAGTAATACTGCGAAGCCGCCTTCTCGCAGGCAGGGTTGGAGGGGCAGGGAGATGCGGGCCAATCGCGCCCCCACGAAAGGTAAACGAGATGACCGCCGCGACATCGGGCCTCCGTGTCGTGCTCCTGTCGGACGCCATGGGCGAGATCGTGCCAGCCGCCGACGCCACCCTGCGCACGGCCGGGCACCGGTTGGTTGGAGTGCTCACCTCCCCGGGACCACGCATGCGGCGCGGGGTCTCGAACTATCTCGATGTCGCCGCGGCCGCGCGCCCCGGGATCGATGTGCTCGTCTCCAATCATCCCAGCCGCTGGGCGGCTATGCTCGCCCCGCTGCGGCCTGATGTGGTGCTGAGCACTGGCTTCCTCTGGATCATCCCCGACGACCTGATCGCGCTGCCGCGCCTGGGCGCGATCAACACCCACGGCGGCCTGCTGCCGCGCGGGCGCGGTCCGAACCCGGTGGGCTGGGCCTTCCGCCGCGACGAGGGCGTCATCGGCTGGACGGTCCACCGGCTCACGCCGCAGCTCGACGCCGGACCGATCCTGGCGCAGGCGGCTATTCCCTACGGGGACGATGACGAGTTCGCCGATCTCTTTCGCCCGTGGACCGAGTTGATCCCCGGCGTCTGGCTCCAGGCGCTGGAGCGTCTCAGCCAGGGCGACCCCGGCGAGCCGCAGGCAGAAGCAGACGCCTATTACGCGGGAGCTTACGAGCCGGAGTGGCGCTTCGTCGACTGGAC
>DASSHC010000200.1:0-6489 GCA_035693105.1 Thermomicrobiaceae bacterium
CGAGATCCTGCGGCAGACCGCCGGCTGGCCGGAGGCGGAGCCGTGCGGCCAACTGGAGCCGGGGAACGAGCCGCACGCCGCGCTGGAGTCGGTCGAGGCGCGCATCGGCGCCGCGCGGCTGGCCGTGGTCGGGCACGAGCCGACGCTCAGCGCGCTGGCCGCGCTGCTGTTGGCCGGCGAGGACGTCGACCTCGGCCTCGCGTTCCAGCCGGGCGGCGTCGCCTGCCTGCGGATCGACGGCGACCCGGAACCGGCCAGCGCCCAGCTCGTCTGGTGGCTGACCCCGGACGTGCTGCGAACACTGGCGGAGGGGCGGTAGGGGCAGACCCCGGTGTCTGGCCTCGTGGCCTACTCCGTGGTCTGTCGTTCGCCGCCTACGTTTCGCCATTTCCCTGTTACCGACGCGAGAGACAAGCAGGGCAGGCACAGAGGTCTACCCCTACCGTGATTGCGCGCCGCGACAGGCGCTGCTAGCGCCCGGTCGGCCAGCGGCCGTACCAGTCGAACGGCTCCTCGGAGAGATTGACCACCACGTTCTTGACCTGGGTGTAGAGCTCGATGGCGTGGCGGCCCAGCTCGCGCCCGATGCCGCTCTGCTTGTAGCCCCCGAAGGGCGCCTCCGGCGGGTTGACCGTCGGGTAGTTGATGCTGACGTTGCCGGCGCGCAGGTTCTGTGCCAGCCGGTGCGCCCGCTTGACGTCGTTGGTCCAGATGGTGGCCGCCAGGCCGTAGATGGTGTTGTTGGCCAGCTCGACGACCTGCGACTCCTCGCGGAAGGGGATCACCGAGAGGACCGGGCCGAAGACCTCCTGCTGGGCGATCGTCATATCGTTGCGCACCTGATCGAAGATCGTCGGCTCGATGAAGTTGCCGTTCTTGAACACGTTCTCGGTGGGCCGTTTGCCGCCCAAGAGCAGCGCCGCGCCCTCGCCCCGAGCGCGCTCGACGAAGGAGAGCACTCGCTCGCACTGGCGCGGCGAGATGACCGGGCCCATCTGCGTGGCGTCTTCCAGCGGGTCGCCGATGCGGATCTGGGCCGCCTTGGCCACGAACTCGCTCATGAAGCGGTCGTGAATCGACTCGTGCAGGAAGAGGCGCGTGCGCGCCGTGCAGCGCTGGCCCGCGTTGGTGAAGATGGCGAAGAGCGAGCCGTTGACCGCCTCGTCGAGGTCGGCGTCGGGGAAGACGATGTTGGGCGACTTGCCGCCCAGCTCCAGCGACACCTTCTTGATCGTGCCCGCCGCCAGCGCCAGAATCTGCCGCCCGGTCTCGGTCTCACCGGTGAAGGCGACCTTGTCGACGCCGGGGTGCTCGGCGATGGCCGCGCCGACCAGCGCGCCGGGGCCGGTCAGCACGTTGACGACCCCGGCCGGGATACCCGCCTCCAGGCACAGCTCGCCCAGGAGGAGTGCGGTGATCGGGGTGGCGCTGGCCGGCTTGAGCACGATGGTGTTACCGGTCGCCAGCGCCGGCGCAAGCTTCCAAGCGGCCATCAGCAACGGGAAGTTCCAGGGGATGATCTGGCCGCAGACCCCGACCGGCTCGCGCAGGGTGTAGTCGAAGAGCGGGCCGTTCATCGGGATCGTCTCGCCGTAGATCTGGCCGGTCAGATTGGCGTAGTAGTCGAAGCAGTTGGCCGAGGCCGCCACGTCGCCGCGCGACTCGACGATGATCTTGCCGCAGTTGGTCGTCTCCAGCCGTGCGATCTCCTCCTGCCGCTCGCGCAGCAGCCCGGCCAGGCGACGCAGGCGCGCGGCGCGCTCGTTGGGCGGCATCGATCCCCAGGGTCCATGGTCGAAGGCGTCGCGCGCCGCGGCCACCGCGCGCTCGACGTCCTCTATCCCTGCCTTCGGCACGACTCCGATCACCTCGTTGGTCGCCGGATTGTAGGTCTCGAACGTCTCACCCGTGGCCGACGGCACCAGCTCGCCGCCGATGATCAGGCGATACTCTCTCAGGCCCGCCTGCACCGCCATTGTTGACCTCCCGTCGCATCGCGCGGTCTCGCCGCGCTCGGACCGCTGGTTCTGATAGTAGCATGGAGCATGGAGCATGGAGCATGGCGCGCGGCGTGCGGCGTCAGCGGCAGGCCTCCAGGTTCGGAGAGGAAGGTGTCGTGTCAGAGCACGTTGATCTCACCCGCTCGCCCGCTGGGGCGGTCACGCGCGTCGAGCGCCATGCATTACTGGAGGAGTTGACGCGGCTCGGCCTGCTGACGCCGCGCGTGCAGCAGGGAGTGGCGCTGGCCGACGAGGCCCACGCCGGGCAACTGCGCGCCGGCGGCGGGTCGTATCTGGAAGAGCATATCTACCCGGTGACCCAGGAGACCGCGCGCTTCCTGGCGGCACACCACACCGCGCCCGCGGTGGCGGAGGACGCCGTGTTGGCGGCGCTGCTCCATGACACCATCGAGGACTCAGCCTGGGTCAGCCGCGGCCTGCTGCGCGAGCGCTTCGGTCCGGAGGTGGCCCGGGCGGTCACCGCGCTGACGCGCCCCTCGGTGATGTATAAGCTGGCCGGCGACGAGGACCGCTACATCGACGAACTGCGCGCGCTCGGCCCGCGTGTGATGACAGTCAAGGTCTTCGACCGCCTGAACAACCTGGCCAGCCTGCACCTGCGCCCCCAGGCCGCGCGCGAGCGCTATCTGGCGGAGTCGCGCGACTATTACCTGCCCCTGGCCGAGCTGATCGATCCGGCGCTGGTCGATCAGATGGCCGCCCTCATCTCCCACCAGGAGTCCCGCCTGCTCGACGAGGAGTAGGGCGCGGCGGCGCCCGTTGAGGCCAGGCGAAGCGGCGCGATCGCCTCGACGCGCCCGGTGGCCGCGTGCTAGACTCGATGGCAGAGCGACCCTCGCGCCGCTGGAACGGATGATCCCCTCGATGCGCTTCGTGCGAAATACCGGCTACATCAAGACGCGGCAGCGCGCCGGGCGGCTGGTCGCCTGGGGCGGCGGTTTGGCCCTGCTCTTCTCGCTGGTGCTGACATTCGTTACACCCGGCCTGATCCTGCCGGCCTACGTGGTGCTGATCCTCGGCTTCTTCGGCTTCCAGTACGGCATGCAGCAGGTGACCAAGTGGAGCCGCAAGCCGTCGGCCGACCAGGTGCTCGACAATGCGCTGCGCCGGCTCAACGACCGCTTCACGCTGATCCACTTCAGCGACGCGGTCCCCGGCCACCCGGAGCACATCCTGGTCGGCCCAGCCGGGCTGATCGTGATCACGACACGCGATATCTTCGGGCAGGTGAAGGTCAAGGACAACCGCTTCCACCGCGTGGGCGGGCGCCTCTGGTTCTTGATGGGTATGGGCTCGCCGCAGCTCGGCAACCCGACCGCCGAGAACCAGCGCGAGCAGAAGAACCTGGCCGCGTTCCTCAGCACGCACAACCTGGCCGGCGCCGACGACATCGAGGGCGTGATCACCTTCCTGCCGAACCCGCGCCGTCCGCTGGATCTCGAGGTCATCTCCTCGGATATCACCGTGGTGACACTCGATCAGCTCTACAACGCCGTCCGCGACCTGAGCGGTGAGACGATGCTGACCAAGCAGCAGCGCGACGACATCGTCGACGCCCTCTCGCAGGGTGAGGGGATCGAGGGACCGCAGACGCTGCCGACCGGACCCCAACCGGGCGCCAAGAAGCGCGCCCGCGCCGCCTAGGAGCTTGGGGTGACGCTGGCCGAGGCGGCGGTCTGGCCGATCGTCGGGCATGCGGAAGCGGTTGCCCTGCTCAGCCGCGCCGCCGCGAGCGGCCAGGTGGGTCACGCCTACCTCATCAGCGGGCCGGAGGGCATCGGCCGCCATACCCTGGCGGTGACGTTCACCCAGGCGCTCCTCTGCACCGCCGCGCGCAAGCCCTGCGGCGTCTGCTCCGCCTGCAGCCGGGTCGCACGCGGACTCCACCCCGACATGCTCACGCTTAGCCTGGAGACGCAGGCCGCCGAGAAGAAGGCCCAGGCCGCACCGAGCAGGGATGGAGTTGAGGGTGGGAGCGGGCGCAATGCCCTGAACACGCGCGTCTCGATCGAGTCGGTGCGCGAGCTGCGCGCGGCGCTGGCGCTGCGGCCGCTGGAGGCGCCCTGGCGCGTGGCGCTGCTGGAGGATGTCGACCGCTTCTCGCTGCCGGCCTTCGACGCGCTGCTCAAGACGCTGGAGGAGCCGCCCCCCTTCGTCGTGCTGCTGCTGATCGCCACCGAGGTCGAGACGGTGCCGCAGACGATCCGCTCGCGCTGCCGGCCGGTCCCGCTGGAGCCGCTGCCGCGCGGCGAGGTCGCCGCCCAGCTCACGGCGCGCGGTGTCGCGCCGGCCCGGGCCGCCAGCCTCGCGGCGCTGACGCGCGGCCGGCTGGGTCAGGCGCTGGCATTGGCGGACGATCCGAAGGCGCTGGCGGAGCGCGACGAGGCCATCAACAAGACTCTGGCGATGATCGAAGACCCGCTGCAGGCGATCGCGCGGGCGCGAACGCTGGCGGACATCTTCCGGCGCGGCAAGCGCGAACAGGTGGCAGCGGAGCTGGACACGCTGCTCGGCCTCTGGCGCGACATCCTGCTGGCGTCCAGCGGCTGCGCCGAGCAGATCGTCAACGCCGACGTCGCGGCGCGCGTCGAGGCGCTGGCCGCGCGCTGGTCGCTCCCCGATATCCAGCGGGCGCTGCACGCCACCTACGAGGCGCTGACCGACCTCAGCATCAACGTCCAGCCGCGCCTGGCGCTCGACCGCATGGTGACGCAGTGGCCGCGCCCATCCCGCCGGTAGCCCCGCGACCGGAGCTGATCGCCGTGCGCCTCTCCGGCTCGAACCTGACCCGCTTCGCCCGCACCACGCTCTCGCTTCAGCGCGGCGACTGGATCGCGCTTCCCGGCCCCGGTGGCGAGGAACCGGGGCGCGTGGCCGCCGCGCCGGGAGAGGTCGAGGCTGGGCTAGTGGCCGAGCCATTCCCAGCAGTGACGCGCCGCCTGGAGGATGCCGAGATCAGGCGCGCCGAGCGCCAGGCCGTGCGCGCGCTCGATCAGGTGCCGCTGCTGGCGCGGCTCGCGGCCGAGGAATTTCCCGGCCTCACGCCGACCGGCCTGCGCTATACCCTGGCCGGCGGCGCGATCTGCGCCCTGCAAGCGGATGACGCGGTCGAACTGGCCGCCTTCGCCGCCCGGCTTGGCTCCCTGCTCGGCGCGCCGGTCGAACTGGAGCGTGAGCCACCCGGCGCGCCGCTGATCGGCAGCCTCGGCCGGCCGCGGCCGACGGTACCGGCTCCGCCCGAGCCGGCCGCGCTGGTGCGCGACCGCCTGCGGCGCCTGGGCGCCACGCCCGCGCTCGGCAGCCGGGTTCGCTTCCCCGGCGGGGTGGGAGAGTTCGTCGGCGCCAACATCCCGCGCCACGAGGCGCGCGTGCGCCTCCCGGACGGGAGCGAGGCCGTCCTCTCGCTCGACGACATCACCCCCGCCTGAGCCGTCATCCAGCGGCCTCAGCCGTTCTGCTCCGCCTGCTCCTCCTGCTCGAACTGCTCGGCGCGGTACTCCTTGATCTGATCGTAGATGCGCTCCGGCAGCTTCAACTCCTCATAGACGTTGCAGGCGTCGGGATCCTCGGGGTGCGGGCAGATCGGGAAGTCCTGCCGGCGCTGCCAGTCAAGGATCTGCTGGCGCGTCGGCGGGTTGTAGTCGCGCGCCGCCACCTCCTGCACCAGCGCCATCAAGTCCTCTTGGCTGGCGCCCGTGCCCTGCTCCAGCAGCTTCAGCAGCTCCTGCTTGTCGAGAAAGAGATGGCCGACCATGGCGACCGTCAGGCGGCCGTAGTGGCCGATATCCTTCCCCTGCCCCAGAGCGTCCATCAGGTGCTGCATCATCGCGCTGCCTTGCAGCTGCTCCATCGACATCGGTGCTCCCTTCTGATTCAGCACGTCACTCGCCTTGGGTCAGACAACGCAAGCACCATGCCGAACTGATGTTCTATTATCGGGGAGGGTGCCTTGCGAGGACGTTGGGTGCCGCTCGTCGTTGGATCCCTCGACTGCCCTCGGGATGACAGGGTAAGGAATGGGGCCTACCGGACGAGGCCAGTCGTCGCCGTCCGCCTCAAACTCACCCTGTCATCCCGAGGGCAGTCGAGGGATCCGTCCTCACACGCCACCCGAGCCTTTCGATAGGCGCCGCCCCTCTCCCAGCATCGGGAGAGTCTCCGTGCGGGCTGGGGACTCCGTGCGTGAGGGCCGGTCAGTGCGGCGGGCCGGGCAGGCGGACGCTGAGGAGCGCGTTGCCGTTCAGGATGTAGGCCGTACCCAGCACGTCGTCCACGCTGAGGGCGCGGATGTCGTTGAAGGGCGGGCCGTCGCTGCCGGCGACGAACTGCTGCACCAGGTTGCCCGAGCTGCGCTCCAGCCGCAGGATGCGGCCGCGCTCGGCGATGTAGACGTAGGGCCGGTCGGTCTGCAGCGAGAGCGCCAGCGCGTGCGTCACCGGCGGCACGGCGTGCGGGGTCATGGTCGATT
>DASSHC010000201.1:0-2196 GCA_035693105.1 Thermomicrobiaceae bacterium
GCTCCAGGTCCTCGACGAAGAGGGTGATCGCGCCGAGGCCCTCCGGCGACAGCGTCATCGCGCATCCCCGCTGAGCCTCGATCCACCGTTTCGCACTGATCGGGCGGCTGATGCGCGGTTGGTGGCGTTGATCGGGCGCCGCTGGCCCTCGCTGGTGTCGGGCGCGTTCGGATCGGCGTCGCCGGTGGAGCTGGAAGCGCTGCAGCTGCTGCACGCGCGCATGCGGCGGCCGGCAGTCGCCTGTGGTGCGGTCGGTTGGCGGCGGCGGGCGCGTGCTCAGCCGGGTGGGGTGAGCGCGCGGATGCGCGTGAGCGCGTCGGTGTAGTCGGTCTGCCAGGGCCAGCGGGCGGGGAGGTGCAGCGTCCAGCGGCGGGCCGAGTGGGTGAGCCGGCCGGGCAGGGCGAGCAGCCGCCGCCGTAGCGTCCGTGCCCGCCGTGGCCGCTGCTCGGGCAGGCCGAGCAGCTCGCTCCAGCGGAGCAGGTTGTGGGCGAGGCAGGCGATCACCGTCCAGGCGGCGTTGGCGTTGAAGCGGCCGGAGGGGAAATGGCGGAGCGCCTGGTCTTTCAGGTCGCGGATCACCAGCTCGACGCTCGCGTGCTCGCGATGCTCGCGCTCCACAAGCTCGAGCGGTTCGTCGCGGTTGCTGATGAAGGCGAAGTGCTGCCAGGTCGCAAACAGCTGCTGCTGGGCGTCGAGGGTGCGGACGCGTCGGACGATCAGCCGATCTTCGCCGAGCGTCGTCTCGGCGATCTCCGCTTCGCCGCTGTCGGGGTAGTCGGGAAGCGGCTGCCACGCCTGCTCCGGGATCGCGTCGATCGCCGCGACCACGTTTGCTTGCGCGCGGACGCCGATCGAGTAGAGGCAGCCCTTCGCGCGCAGCTTGCCGGTGATCTTCTTGTTCCAGAAGCCGGAGTCGGCGCGCAGCAGGATCTCACCTGCGGCGCCGGCGCGGCGGACGCGCGCGATCAGCTCGTCGACGAACCGTGAAGCGCCTCGCTGCGTGTTCGCCGAGCCCTTCCGCAGCCGCACGTGCAGCGCCTCTTCTGTGCCGGCGCGAGTCGCCAGCAGCGGGTGGTAGCCGAGCATGCGCGTGTACCCATACGCCGCGCCCTGCTTTCGGTAGCCGTGCACCTCACCCACGAACGAGTCGAGATCGATCACCAACCGCTCCTTGCCGGGGCCGGCGCCCACCTGCCAGGCACGCGCAACCGACTCGGCCAGCACCCGGTCGAGTTGACGCACATGCCCGAAGCTGAAGGAGCGCAGAAACGTCCCCAACGTCGAGGGCGCCAACACCCGATGACCCGCCACCAGACTCGTGCGGCCCGAACGCAACAGGTCGCAGTCATCGATCGAATCGGCCCCCAACAGCATCGCGTGGCAGAGCGTCAACACCTTCCGACCCGGCCTGACCGCACCGGGACGATCACCGAGATCAACCGTCTCATCGACCAGCCGCTCGATCCCGAGCCTGGCCGCCAGCGTCGCCGGCAACAGCAAGCCCGCGTTGGAGACCGCGCGCTCGTCGTCGAACTCGACCCGCAACCGGTCCAACACAACACCCGCCCGATCGTTCACCATACGAGTGACCTCCTGACGCAGGCCGCGGCTGCCCGATACAGCCACTTCTTGCCTGCTCAGGAGGTCATTCTTCATTCAGCACCGGACGGCCACCCACCACGGACCGGTGGATCCAGGCTCAGTGCTTCTTCGGGTAGAGCGCCGCGTAGACCGCCGCGCAGCCGCCCATGCCGGCGGCGCGATAGCCACGCATGAACCAGGCCAGGCGCTGCTTCGCCGTCCCGTGCGCTCCGGGCGTCGTGCGCGAGAGCTTCACCCGGTCGCCGATCGAGGCCATCTCGGTCTCCGCCTCGCGCAGGTCTCCCGGGTCGAGGATCCCCGCGGTCTGCGCGGAGCGCGAGAAGAGGCCGGCGTAGCAGTCGGCCTGGAGCTCGACGCCCTCGAGGTACCGGTGGCGCAGCGCCCAGCGCAGCACGCCCGTCTGGTCCTGGATCGCGTGCCCCCACTCGTGCGCGAGCACGACGCCGGCCGCGAAGTCCTCGTGCCGCACGACGACGAGCTCGCGGAAGAGGTCGGCCGAGACGTAGATGCCCCCGTCGGCGGCGCAGTACATCGCGTTGTCCGGCCGCGCAGGCCCGCACGCGGACCCCGCGGCACCGTGGTAGAGCACGATCT
>DASSHC010000202.1:0-33557 GCA_035693105.1 Thermomicrobiaceae bacterium
CCCGGCCGTCTTCGCCCGCCTCGGCGAAGCCGCTGCCGAAGGCGATCCCGCTGCCGGCGCCGGCTGCGATCGCCTGCCGCACCACCCCCGGCACCGCCCGGGACGGCACCGCGATAGCGACCGCGTCGACCGGCTCGGGGAGCGCGCCGAGCTCCGGGTAGGCGGGGAGTCCGGCGATCTCATCGTAGTTCGGGTTGACCGGGTAGATGCGCCCGGCGAAGTCGAGCGCGGTCAACGCGCGGATCACGCTCAGACCGTAGCCGCCCTTGGGCGACGCGCCCACGACGGCGACCGCGCGCGGGTAGAAGAGCGGGTAGAGCGGGTGCGTCGCTGGATCGCTCCCGGCCAGCCGGGTCCAGTCGACCGTGCCTGCCGCGCTCAACCCTTGCGCTCGATCCGGTCGGCGCGCACCTCCTTGGGCAGCCCCAGCACGCGCTCGCCGATGATGTTCTTCTGAATCTGCGACGAGCCGGCGTAGATCGTCTCGGCGAAGGGGAGCAGGAAGAGGTAGGGCCAGTTGTCGTGCGCGTCGGCGTGACCACCGATGCTAAAGGCGTACTCCTCCGGCACGTTGCCGGTGAGCTGGCCGTAGGGCCCGAGGATGTCGAGCATCAGCGTGTTGAGGCGCTTATCCAGCTCGGAGTAGTGCAGCTTGGCGATCGAGGCCTGCGGCCCCGGCGGGTTGCCGCGCTCGGCCGCCGAGAGGATGCGCAGCGAGGCGTAGCGCAGCACCTCGATCTCGGAGAGGATCTGGCCCAGCTTCTGGCGCACCAGCGGGTCTTCAATCCGGCGCGTGCCGTCGGGGCGCGGCGCGCTGACGATCTCCAGCAGCCGCTCGAACGAGCGCTGCAGGCGCGCGACGATGCCCATGGTGTCGCCGCCGCGCTCGTAGGAGAGCGTGGTCTGGGCGATGCGCCAACCGGCGTTCAGCTCGCCAATCAAGTTGTCGGCTGGGACGCGTACATTGGTGAAGAAGACCTCCGCGAACTCGTCGGCGATACCGGTGATCTGGCGCAGCGGGCGTACCTCGATGCCGGGCCAGCGCATGTCGACGATCAGGTAGGAGATGCCGAGGTGC
The DNA here is from genome assembly GCA_035693105.1 of Thermomicrobiaceae bacterium. Classification (GTDB taxonomy): domain Bacteria; phylum Chloroflexota; class Chloroflexia; order Thermomicrobiales; family Thermomicrobiaceae; genus DASSHC01. Next base: position 1,079 of record DASSHC010000202.1, read on the forward strand.
TTCGGCGCCTGGCGGTCGGTGCGCACCAGCAGGATGCCCATGTCCGCCTCGGGCGCGGTGCTGGTCCAGATCTTCTGCCCGTTGACCACGAACTCGTCGCCATCGATGTCGGCGCGGCACTGGAGGCTGGCCAGGTCGGAGCCGGCGTTCGGCTCCGAGTAGAGTTGGCACCAGACCTCCTCGCCGAGGAGGATGTCGCGCAGGTAGCGCTCGCGCTGGGCGTCGCTGCCGTGGTGGATGAGCGTCGGGCCGACCAGCCCCAGGCCCGCCCAGTTGATCGAGGCCGGGGCGTTGGCCCGCGCCATCTCCTCGACCACGATCGCCTGCTCGATCGGCCGCGCCTCGCGCCCGCCGTAGGCCCTCGGCCAGCCCATGCCGAGGTAGCCGGCCTCGTAGAGCGTGCGATGCCAGGCCTTCTTCTCGGCCACCGTGCGCAGCGGTTCGCGCGGCGCGTGCTCGGCTAGCCAGGCGCGCACGCTCGCTCGAAACGCCTCATCCTCTGCCGTAAAGCGCAGGTCCATCGCCGTCCATCTCCACCCGATGACTGCCGATCGCTGGCGGGACGAATTGTCGCTTGTCCACGGCAGTATACCGGATCGTCGTCGTGCCCCGGCCCTTCGCACCACGGGCTCGAGCCGGCGCTTGGGGGCGGGTGTTCACTTGCGACGGAGCAGGCGTGGCCTGAATATGAGCCAAACGAGCGAGGCACTGGGCGATCGTCGCTGGATGCAGGAATAGGAGCTTGTCGTGCCGCAAGGGACCGTGCCGGAGCGCTACCGAGATCTGCTGGAGAGCAAGGCGCTGGGACATCTGGCGACCATCGATCACGAGGGCCGCCCGCAGGTCAACCCGGTCTGGTTCATCGCGGATGAGGCGCATCTCTACCTGAGCGTCAAGGCCGACACGCGCAAGCTGCGCAACCTGCGCGCCAATCCCGCCGTGGCCATGTCGATCGTGGACCCGGCCAACCCCTTCCGCTACCTCGAGCTGCGCGGCGAGGTCGTCGACCTGGAGCTCTACGACACGCTCGCCTGGGTGAATCAACTGGCGCGCAAATACACCGGCGCGGAGTTTGACTCGGGCAGCGACGGCGAGCACCGCTACAAGGTGACGATCCGCGTCGATTCGTGGACGGGGCAGGGCTGACCAAACCGGACTATGCCAGGGGTGACCACGCGAGCCGGCGAGCGCGGAGATTCACGCAGGGGTCAGCCTTGCGGCTCGATCCACGTGATGGCTCTCGCTTCCGAGCGGAGGCGCATTAGCCGAGGGGCGTTTATACCGGCACCGGTTGCTCGTCGCACTTTGCAAGCAGTTGCTCCAACCATTCCCGGTCGATCAGTACCAACCCGGTCTCCGAGGAATGATCGATCCGACCGAGCACCGCGCGCACGTGTCGCCGGCAGGTTTCGTAGTCGCCATCCGCCAGGCTGATCGCCGCCTCTAGCCGCTGCAATGCCTGCGGTTTCATGCCGAAGCGGCGCAGTGAAGCCAAGATGTCGCGGCATGCATCCATCTGCTCTCCGCGTCTCGCGTAGAACCAGGTGAGCACGGCGACGTATCTGGCGGCGGTGATGGGCGGGATAGTCAGTGTCGCGGCCAAGGCGCGCTGAACGTAGTACTCCGCTCGCGCTACATCACCCGCGTCGGCATAGTGCAGGTAGATAAAATTGTAGGCTTCCGGGTCCAGGGGTCCCGTGTCCGCAACCCGCGCAAGCTCTTCGATGAGCGGCGCATCCCACTCGCGCGGACGCTCTCCGGCAAAGTTACGCCGGCGAATCTCTGCCACCAGATCGAAATACCCCGTCCACTTGCCCCCCTTTAGTAGCCGGAGCAGCTGTGCGCCGTCGCTGGCCATCCAGGAGGTGCGGTATGGCACGAGCGCCTGCAATCCGAACACAAGGCTGATCATGGCGTAGGTCAGTAGCGCGTCGGCGAACATGGGATTTGACCGGGCAAAGAAGGCCATGACGGCTGCCGCCAGGCCGGTGACGAGGTTCGCCAGGGGTGCGCAGACCAGAAAGAGCGCCCACTGCCGCCGGTAGCCATGGGGCCCCCGCGGGATCGCGCCCACGAATCCCCCGAGCCTGGGATTGCTGGCGCGCGCGACCGACCACCGTCCGCCGCGCGGGGCGACCTGGACCGGTCCGATGATGAAGATGGTGACGATGAAGTGCTGCAGCCGGGCCGCGGCGAGATGCCCCAGTTCATGGAAGAGGATGGCGAGGCAGATCGCAGCGGGGGCGATGACATAAAACTCCGGCCCGTAGCGATCCGCGAGCCAGCGAGTACCCACAAACACGCCGGTAAAGTAACAAAACCCCCAGCACCGCTGCAGCAGCTGCCGCGGCGGGTTGAACCGCAAACGTGGGATGGCGACGCCCCCGATCACCACCGCCTGATCGGCCACCCGTTGCTCCAATCATGCGCCCCATTGTCTCCTCTGAGTCGGTGATCCCAGGATAGCACATCTGAAACGCACGCGGATGGGAAATTCGTCCGTGTCATGCGGGGCGGCCAGATGCGGCTCGATCGCTGGCACCGGCAAGGATGTGAAGCTGTGGCGTTCGTCAATGTGGCAGCGAACCCCAGCCGCGTGGCGATGACGGGGCCGGACGAGCCGGCGGTGTGCCTCCTCAGGACCTGATGACAGCACCCCCCGCGGCTCGCTCGCGCCCCTGATCGATGATGCGCTGGATGGGGTAGGGCCGGGGGAAGTCGTGCCCGGCGCGCAGCTCCAGCAGCACCGGGCCGTCGGCGCTGAGCGCCTCGCGCCAGGCGGCATCCAGCTCGGCCGGCTCCTCGACGCGGATGCCGCGTCCGCCGAAGGCCTCGGCGTAGCGCACGAAGTCGACGGCGGGCACCTCGGTCTTGTAAGTCCGGCCGAAGGCGCGGCTGAGCGAGTAGTGGATCATGCCGATCTGCTGGTCGGCGTGGACCGCGATCACCACCGGCAGCCCCAGCGCGCAGATGGTGCCGAAGTCGTTCGAGCCCATCAGGAAGGCGGCGTCGCCGACGATGCCGACGACCTTGCGATCCGGCCGCGCCAGCGCCGCGCCGAGCACGCCGGGGACGACGTAGCCCATCGCGCCCCAGCTGCCCGATTGGAGATGCGACAGCGAGTTGTAGGTCGGCAGCTGCAGCGGAGCCCAGATCTTGACGTTGCTGACGTCGCTGATGACCAGCGTCTCCGGCGTCATCTGCCGGGCCAGGCTCTCCAGCGCCAGGCCGATGGGCCAGGGGCGGCGCGCGGCGTAGCGCTCGATCTCGGCCGCCAGCCCGAGCTGAAAGAGTTGCCGTGCCTCCGCCCACTCCGCGTGCGCCTGGGGAGCAACCGGTCGCTCCCGGGTCGTGGCGACCAGGTGCTCCAGCGCACCGGCCAGGGCGCTGATGGTCGGCGCCTCCAGTTGGTCATCCGGCTCGGGCGCGTCGACGGCGTCGAGCCTCACGAACCGGTCGCCGAGGCGGGCGCGGAGCCCCTGATCGGTCTCGGTCCCGCGGCGCACGCCGACGCCCAGCACCAGCCCGGCCGCGTCGAAGCTGCGCTCGACGTACTCGTTGCTGTTGCCCGCGCGCCACAACCCGAGCGCCTGGGGGTGGACGGTGGGCATGGCGCCGTGCGCGTCCCAGGCGTGCATCACCGGCGCCTGCAGGTGCTCCGCCAGCGCGACCAGGCCCCGGCTCACGTCGGGCCACATGGCGTTCTTCCCGGCGACGATCGCGATTCGCTCGCCGGCGTCGATGCGCCGCGCCAGCTTCGCGACCTCGGGGGCCGGGCTGGCCGCGGGCGTCGCCGGTGTGTCGATGGATGGCCAGTCAACAGCCTCGGCGGTCAAGGCGCTGACGGCGATCTCGACGTGGACCGGGCCGGGGCGGCCCTGCGTGGCCAGCGCGAAGGCGCGGTCGAGCGCGGCTGGGATCTTCCTGGCGTCTTCGATGCGCACCGACCACTTGGTCACTGGCTCGAAGACGCGCTGCAAGAAGTCGGGCTCGTCGACGCCGTGGAAGGCCTCGCGCGCCGCGTCGCGCGGCACGCCGCCGGTGATGTGCACGATCGGCACCCCGGCGGCATAGGCGCCGGCGATGCCGGAGAGGCTGTTGGTCGCGCCGGGCCCAGCCGTGAGCACCACGACGCCGGGCCGGCCAGTGGCGCGCGCGTACAGCTCGGCGGCGATGGCGGCCGTGTTCTCGTGCATCACCGTGACCACGCGCAGGTCCGGCGCGTCGGCGAGCGCGTCGTAGAGGTAGATGACGTGGTCGCCGTCGAGGCCGAAGATGGTGCTGACGCCGTGCTCGCGCAGGCGTGCGACGACCATCTGCGAGGGAGACTGTGCCATGCTTGCCGGCCCTTTCGTCTGTCCGTTGCGCTTGGCGTTGTGCTTGGCATTGCGCTTGGCGTTGCGCGCCGCGCGGCGCGCGGGCGTTCGCGCCACCGGTCGCGATGCCGTGCTGTCGTCCCGAAGCCTGGTCGATCGTAGGCGCGGCACTCGTAACCGTCAAGCACCGGCGCGGGTTGCTCGCCGCGCTGGCTGCCGCCCGCTCTTGCCGCTCGGATTCAGGCCAAGAGTTGCTCGAACCGGCAAGCGATGGCCGATCCGAGGCCCTTTCGGTCGGTTCGCGACCCGATGAGGGCGTGCGCGGGATCGGCGCTTAAGGTTCCATTAAGGCTTCGTTCATACACTCAGGTGTTGTATCACGTTTCGACACATCGTCGTCTCGGAACGTCATCGTCGGGCGTGCTCTTCGGATCGCCGTTCGGCGGGATGGGGTGGGGGAGAAATGTCGCGGAGAGCGCATGCGCTGCGGCCGCAGCCGAGCCGGCCGTTGAACGTTGTCATGTCTGCCGTCTCGTTGCTCCTGGTCGGGACCATGGTGCTCAGCGGCTGCGGCGGCAGTGCAAAGTCACCGGCCGCGACCGGGGCAGCCAACACTCCGGCCTCGAGCGCGGCCACGGAGCAGGCAACCGCCAAGGCTATCGCCGCGGCGACCGGCAGCCCGGTCGTGCCGCAGTTGCAGACCGTGACGGAGCTGGCGCCGCCCGTCGCCCAGGACGGCGCCCACCAGCAGGGCGCGCTGGCGAATGCGTCGTTCACCTACCAGATCTCCCAGGAGCTGATCAGCGGCGATCCTGATGTCGATTCGTACGGCGAGATCTACCCGCTGGTCTTCATGCCGTTGCTCTCGCTGACGCCGGACAACAAGATCGCCCAGAACGCCGCCGAGAGCATGCAGGTCTCGCCCGATGGCAAGACCTACGTCTTCAAGCTGCGCAAGACCACCTACTCCGACGGCACACCGGTCAAAGCCGCGGACTACGCCTACGGGTTGCAGCGCGCCTGCGATCCCTCCGTCGCCGGCACCTACTCCAGTGTCCTCTACGGCGTGGTGGGCTGTCAGAAATGGCGCGAGTCCGGCAGCGATAGCGGGACGCCGACCGATCAATCGCAGTTGCAGCAGGTCGTCGAGAACTCGATCAAGGCCGTCGACGATAGCACGCTCCAGATTCAGCTCCAATACCCGGCCGGCTATTTCCCCTACGTCGTGACGCTCTGGATCGCCGATCCGATCCGCAAGGACATGGTGGAGAAGGGCGGCAAGGACTGGTGGTCGAACCCCGACACGTACATTGGCAATGGGCCGTTCAAGGTCGTCAAGCACACGCCCAATCAGGAGTGGGTGCTCGAGCCGAATACCTACTATCCCCTGGGCAAGCCCGGGATCAGCAAGTTCACCTTCAAGATCATCCAGACACCGGCCACGGCCCTGCTGGCGTACCAGAACGGCGAGCTCGATGCCGACGGCATCGACACCGCCCAGTTCGGGCAGGTGAAGGATGATCCGACCCTCAAGGCGCAACTGCTCCAGTTGCTCAATCCCTCGACCTTCTGGATCGGTCTCGATGTCGCGGACCCACCGTTCAACAATCTCAAGGTGCGCCAAGCGTTTCAGTACGCCATGAACCGCCAGCAGTACATCCAGCAGATCAACGCGGGCGCCGGCGAGCCGGCGGGCTCGCTCCTCTACCAGGGCATCCCAGGCTATCAGACGCAGTTCCAGCAGAGCTACGATCCGGCCAAGGCCAAGCAGCTGCTCTCCGACGCCGGCTACCCGGACGGCAAGGGTTTCCCCACGGTCCAGTTCGACTACGACAACAGCAATGATGTCCGCAAGAACGAGGCGGTATTCTGGTCGAATCAGTTCAAGCAGATCTTGAACGTGAACATCGTGCCCACGCCGATGGACCCGGTTGAGCTTGGCAAACTCTCCAATGAGAAGAGCGATCAGATCAAGATGGCGATCGGCGTCTGGTACCAGGACTACCCCGACGCGCAGGACTGGCTCTCGCTGCTCTTCGCCAACAATTCGGGCCTGTCGCCGCGCGGCTGGAACGACTCGCACTTCAACGACCTGATTAACCAAGCCGACGCGCTGCCGGTCAGCCAGTCGGCCTCCCTCTACCAGCAGGCGGACGCCTACCTGTCGGAGAACGGGCCGGCGCTCTTCTTCGAGCACAGCGCCGATCTGACGCTGGTCAAGCCGTACGTCAAGGGCTATGCTGCGCAATCGGGGCAGACGTACGGCTTCTTCTACAACCTGGTCTTCGACCCGGGGGCGATCTACGAGGTGCAGCACTAGCGACGACGCGCAGGGAGGAGGCGCCGGATGCTACGACTGATTCTCCGGCGCCTGCTCGCCGCCATCCCGGTGCTGTGGATCGTCGTGACGGTCACCTTCGTGCTGATGCACGCGGCGCCCGGTGGTCCCTGGGACGCGCTCGGCATGCGCAAGCGGCTTGATCCATCGCTCGAGCAGGCGTTCAATCACGTCTACGGGCTGGACAAGCCGCTCTACCAGCAGTACCTGATCTATCTCGACAACGTGCTGCACCTGAACTTCGGCACCTCCTTCCAGCAGCAGGGCACCAGCACTCTCTCGGTGATCCTCACCGGGTTTCCCTACTCGGCCGTGATCGGATTGCTGGCGTTCGGCTTCGCCGTCGCGATCGGCCTGCCGATCGGTATCCTGGCCGCGGTCAAGCAGAACACCTGGGCCGACTACGCCAGCCTCTTCGCCGCGACCGCCGGCTACGCCATCCCCAATTTCGTCATCGGCGTCTTCGCGCTGGTGCTCTTTGGCGTGGAGCTCGGCTGGGTCAGCATCCTCTGGCACGGGCAGTGGCAGAACTTCGTGCTGCCAAGCCTGGTGCTGGGGCTCGGACCGGCCGCCTTCCTGGCGCGGCTGACGCGCGCCGCGATGCTCGACGAGACCCGGCAAGACTATGTGCGCACCGCCCGCGCCAAAGGGCTCCGCCTGCGCTCGGTCATCTTCCAGCACGTCGTGCGCAACGCTGTGATTCCCGTTGTCACCATCATGGGACCGACGATCGCCGCGCTGGTCACCGGCACGATCATCATCGAGGAGGTGTTCAACGTTCCCGGGATGGGGCACCTCTATATCACCAGCATCAACGCGCGGGATTACCCGGTGATCATGGGCGTGACGCTGCTCTACGCGGTCTTCATCATCCTGGGAAACATGCTGGTCGATATCAGCTACGGCTTGATCGACCCGCGCATTAGAGGTTCGTGATTCGGGCTGGGGAGCGAGAGGGGTGGGTATGGCGGCCGAGCGACAGGCGACCACGGACGACGAGCGCCGCACGACGTTCGAGAGCGCCCTCCACGTGCGGCCCAGCGGGCTCTGGACGGATGCCTGGCGCCGCCTGAGCCGGAACCGCGCGGCCAAGGTGAGCCTCCTCTACATCCTGCTGGTGTGCCTGGTGGCGATCTTCGCCCCGCTGATCGCTCCCGACAGTCCGAACGACACCTCGGCAACGGCTACGACCTTCGCCGTGCCCTTCTGGAAGGCGGGACACGACCCGCAGCACATCCTCGGCACCGACGAACTGGCGCGCGACGAGTTGAGCCGGCTGATCTACGGCGCCCGGGTCAGTATGGCGGTTGGTCTGATCCCGACCGCGATCATCACCGTCGTCGGGACCCTGGTGGGCCTCGTCGCCGGCTGGGCCGGCGGCTGGCTGGATGATCTGCTGATGCGGCTGGTCGACGCGGTCTACGCCTTCCCCGCGTTCCTCTTCTTCATTGTCCTGGCGACCGTGCTGCGCGACACCCGGTTCGGACACCTGCTCGGCGGTCTGGTGCTGCTCTTCACCGCGTTCGCCATCGTCGGCTGGACCGACATGGCTCGGCTGGTGCGCGGCCAGGTGCTGTCCGTCAAACAGCACGAATACGTCGAGGCGGCGCGCGCGCTCGGCGCGCCGAACCGGCGCATCGTCTTCCGGCACATTCTGCCGAACAGCCTGGCACCGATCATCGTCGCCATCGCGTTCTCGATCCCGGCCTACATCCTGGCCGAGGCGTCCCTCAGCTTCCTGGGACTGGGTGTGCAGGCCAGCGTGCCGAGCTGGGGCCAGATGGTCTTCGACAGTTTTCCGGCTATCCTCAGCAAGTCCGAGTTCGTCCTGATGCCCTCATTGCTGATCGCGAGCGTGATGCTGGCCTTCACCTTCCTGGGCGACGGCTTGCGCGACGCGCTCGATCCGAAGATGACGATGTGACCGAAAGACTCAGAGCGAACGCGGAACCCTCGGCCATGCAATGCCTGAGCGCTCACCACGACCACACGAGTCGACGTAATAGCGAGCACCCCGCCGTCTCACTGCTGAGTGAGGCGGCGAACAGACGGCGGTTTCGCCGGACCGCCGGTTGTCTGCCACCTCGCGCGTGAGAAAGGGACGCGATCATGCTCTCTCGCCGGACACTGCTCAAACGGCTCGCTGCCCTGGGGATCGTGGTGCCGGCGTGGGAGCGGCGCGCGATCGCTCAGGCGGAGGCGGCGCCTGCTCCGCCCAAGCGACCGGCGCGCGGTGAGACGGCGCCGGCGGGGCTCTCGTCGGCGCAGTTGGCCGGGCAGCGGGTGATCTTCTCCTACGCCGGGCTCACGCCGCCCGGCGCGCTGCTGCAGCAGATCGCCGCCGGGCAGGCCGCCGGGGTGATCTTCTTCGGCGACAATATCGGCGGTGACCAGCAGATCGCGGGTGTGATTCAGCAGCTCAACCAGGCGCGGCGGCAGAGCCCGATCACCGCGCCGCTGCTGCTGATGACGGACCAGGAGGGCGGCCTCGTCCGGCGACTCCCGGGCGGGCCGGACCTGTCCGAAAAGCAGATCGGGCAGGCCGCGAACCCCGCCCAGGCGGCGGCCCAGGCCGGAACCGTCGCGGGTCAGACGCTGGCCGGCGTGGGCCTGAACGTCAACCTCGCGCCCGTGCTCGACGTCTACCGGCAGGCGGGCGACTTCGACGATCAGTTCCAGCGCTCCTACAGTTCCAACCCCCAGATCGTGGCCGCCTGCGGGCAGGCCTTCATCGCGGCGCAGCAGCAGGCCGGCGTGGCGGCGACCGCCAAGCACTTCCCGGGGCTTGGCGCGGCCGGCGCCGCCCAGAACACGGACGAGGTGCCGGTGACGCTGCCGGTCCCGCTGGCGACGTTGCGCGCCGTCGACGAGGCGCCGTATCCGGCGGCTATCGACGCGGGCGTCCGGCTGATCATGTGCTCGTGGGCCGTCTACCCGGCGCTCGACGCGCACAACCCCGCCGGTCTCTCCCCGACGGTCGTGCAGCAGGAGCTGCGCGGCCGGCTCGGCTTCCCCGGCGTCACCATCACCGATGCTTTGGAGGCGGGGGCGCTCGCGGCCTTCGGCGACACCGGTCAGCGGGCGGTGCTGGCCGCGCGGGCCGGCATGGATCTCCTCCTCTGCTCGGCGCGCGCTGTCGATCAGGGGCAGGCGGCGGTCGCGGCGCTGGCCTCCGCGCTCGATGCCGGACAGCTCGACGCCGGAGACTTCGCCGCCGCTGCCCAGCGCGTCAGCAACCTGCGGCAGGGCGAGGCGGCTGGGCGTTTCTTCCCTGAGACAGGACACCGGCTCAGCTCCGGCTTCCTGGCCTACTGGAACCAGTTCGGCGGCCTGCCGGTCTTCGGCTACCCGATTACCGACGAATTCCACGGCTGCAACCCGGATGGCTGGTGCGGCACCATGCAGTACCTCGAACGGGCGCGCTTCGAGTGGCATCCCGGCGAGGCCCCCAGCTACTTCGACGTGGAGTTGGGCCGCCTGGGCGTCGAGCTGGCCCGGCAGCAGGGCTTGCTCGCCAGCGCTCCCTTCCAGCCGGTGACGGCTCAGAGCGACGCCAACTGCACCTTCTACCCCCAGACCGGCCACCGGCTCTGCTTCGGCTTCCGCGCCTTCTGGGAGAGCCACGGCGGCCTGGCGATCTACGGCTACCCGATCAGCGAGGAGTTCACCGACCCGGCCACCGGCCTGACGGTGCAATATTTCGAGCGCCAGCGGTTGGAGTATCACCCGGACAACCCGCCCGAGTGGCAGGTGGAGGGCGGGCTCCTGGGGGTCGAGATTCTGCCGACGCAGCAGCGGTCGTAACGAGCGGTGCGGTCGCATCGGGTATAGTCTGCGCACCCGCTCCCAGCCGTTCCACCGGGAGAAGGTCGCGGCAGCGGATCGAGGGCAAGACCGGTGGCTCGTGCCGGTAATGACGAGGAGGAGCAATGAGCGGCAGTGAGGCGGCGAGCCGCTTCCGCGTGGCGGTGATCGGCAAGGGGCTGATCGGAGCGGCCGCCGCGCGGCACCTGGCCGGCCAGACGGACGGTGTGGCGCTGATCGGGCCGGACGAGCCCGCCGTGCGTGCCGAGCACCACGACGTTTTCGGCAGCCACTACGACGAGGGTCGCATCACCCGCATCCTCGACTCGGACGAGATCTGGGGACGCCTGGCCGCGCGCTCGATCGCGCGCTACGCCGAGATCGAGGCCCAGAGCGGTATCCCGTTCTACCAGGAGGTCGGGATGCTGGCGGCGTCCGCGCCGGACGGCCTGATCCAGCGCTATGCCCGCACCGGCGAGGCGCTCGGGGTGGAGTTCGACCGGCTGACCGCCGCCGAGCTGGCCCAGCGCTTCCCCTACCTGCACTTCCCGCCCGGCTTCGCCGGCGTCTTCCAGCCGCGGCAGGCGGGGCATGTCAGCCCGCGGCGGCTCGTCGCCGCGCAGACAGCGGCGGCCGAGCGCCAGGGGGCGACCATTATCCCTGAGCCGGTGCACCGCCTCGGGTTTGATCGGGAAACGGTCGTGCTGACGACCGCGACGGGGCGCCAGGTGCGGGCCGAACGGGTACTGGTGGCCACCGGCGGCTTCGCCAACGCGCACGAGGTGCTGCCGCGGAAGCTGGCGATCACGGTACGCGGGCGCACCATCGTGCTGGCCGAGATCCCGGCAGCGTTGTTGGGTTCGCTGCGCGCCATGCCCAGCCTGATCGCCGACGGCACCGCGCCGCTGGACGATCCCTACGTGCTGCCGCCGATCCAGTACCCGGACGGCCGCTGGTACATCAAGCTGGGAACCGGCGAGTTCGAGCACCGCCTCGATACGCTCGACGAGCTGGTCGCCTGGTTCCAGCGGCCCGGCGCGGAGCAGGACCGCGACGCGCTGCACCAGACCTTGCTCGGGCTGATCCCGGAGTTGGCCGGCGCGCCGATCCACACCGACACCTGCGCGGTGACGGCGACCGTCAGCGGCTATCCCTACGTCGACCTAATCGAAAACGGGCGGATCGGCATCGCGGTCGGCGGCAACGGCCAGGCCGCCAAATCGTCGGATGAGATCGGGCGCCTGGCGGCGGTGCTGGTGCTGACCGGCAAATGGGGGGACGATCTGCCCGCCGACGCCTTCCACGGCCACTTTCGCGACTGAGCGATTGAGCGCGCGCGTCGTGCGCGCTCGTTCCTCAATGTCACCAAAGGCGCCGGCCACACCAGCGTGGCCGGCGCGAGCCGTCGTCCGCTCTCGAAACCGTTTCAATGACGCGTTTGTCATGCGCTCAGGCGGGAACGCTCATCGTCAGCCGGTAGCCGACGCGCGGCACGGAGCGGATGTCTTCGACCCCGCCGCGTGGCAGATTCAGTTTCTTGCGGATGTGGCTGATGTGTGTTTTCAGGAGGAAGACGTCGCCGCCGTTGTAGCCCCAGGCGTAGTCGACCAAGCGGCTGGCGTTGACGACCCGGCCGCGATTGACGGCCAAGATGTGGAGCAGCTTGAACTCGATCGGCGTCAATTGCACCTGCTCCCCCTCGAAGGCGACCTCGTGCGACTCGACATCGAGCAGGAACTCGCCCACCTGGAGCTGGAGGATTGGCTCGGGCATGCCGGCGGAGGCGCCGCGGCGGCAGACCGCGCGGATGCGCATCGCCAACTGCCGCGGGCTAAACGGCTTGACGATGTAGTCGTCGGCGCCCATCTGAAACCCCTGGATGATCTGCTCTTCGCTGTTGGCTGCCGTCAGCAGGATCACGGGAGTTGAGGAGGATTCGCGAATCTGATGGCACAGCTCCAGGCCATTGACGAACGGCATAATGACATCGCTGACGACGACATCCGGCTCATCCCGCGACCAGCGCTCGATACCGGCGCGGCCATCGGTGGCGACCATGACATTGAATCCTTCGCGCCGCAAGGCGTAGGCGGTCACGTCGAGCAGGTCGGTATCGTCGTCGATCAGCAGCACTTTCACTCGGCACCGATCCATTCGTCAAGCTGGCACGGCGCCAAGCCATCGCGATGCGGCCAGTGCGGCAGGGCAACCCAGAACGTGCAGCCGGCCCCGGGCGCACTCTCGATGCCGACGCGTCCACCATGGAGTTCGACCAGGGTGCGAACAATGTAGAGGCCGAGCCCCTGGCCGTGTGGCGCCTGCCCCGCGCCCAGGCCCCGCTGGTAGCGTTCGAAGAGGCGCTGCTGGACCTCCGGCGGAATGCCCGGCCCATGATCGGTGATTGACACGCGAACCTCGCGGCCGTCACGCTCCTCGACACACAGCTCGATGACATCGCCCCATACGCTGTAGCGGCCGGCGTTGGTGAGCAGATTGACGAGCACCTGGCTCAATCGCTCGGGATCGCCGTAGAGACTGAGCGCGGGATCGGGGCAGTTGACCCGGACGCGCTGAGCCCGGCGCGCCAGAAAGGGCTGCGTCAGGATGACCGCGCGCTCAACCCAGTCGAGCACGCGGGTCTCCCGACAGCGCAAGACGAGATGGCCGTCCTGCGCCGCGGCCCAGGTGCTGAAGTCGTCCAACAGGTTCGTCATCCAGCAGACGCTGCGCGCGTGCTGCTCCAGCAGCGTGACCCGTTCCGCGGCGGGCAACTCGGGATCGGCCAGGAGCTCGGCCAGTGCCTGAACGGTGGTGAGGGGCGTGCGCAATTCGTGGCCGAGCCGTCCGACGATCTCGCTCGCGAGCGCGCGTTGGGACTGCTGGGGCAGCGCTGGTTCCGGGTCATCCAGCGCGCGACGATGATGAAGCGCGGACGACGATGGGGATGTCCATTCGGCTGAGACGACGACATCGGATTGTCCCCGGGTGTCAAGCTCAGCGGGACGGCGCGTGCGCGGCCGGCGTGAGCTATCGACGTGATGCTGATGCAGGACCATCCGATCCCTCCCCTCTCCCCTTAAACCTGGACCCGCCAGCCCACATCACGCGGAAAAGGGGCCGGCAAACTATACAACGAGCAGCGAAATCGTTTGGTTTCTGAATGAGGCATTACGAATTGTTCATAATCCTGCGCGCTGCGGCGATCGTGCCTCCCTCACCTCGCTGCGCCCCTGGGCACAGACGCAAGAGCGATACCACGTTTCGTGTGTCGTGTCTCGTGATCTTAGCACCACTGAAGCTATTAGACGTGGTCACGAACATAGTGTTAAGTCCTGCGGTTGGGCTTATGGTCAAGCTCGGGTTGAGAAGCGGTGGAGGTCGGGTTGCACCTCCCGCGAGATTGCCGCCGTCCATGGCAGGAGTTCGCTCGCATTCGGCAGGGGGCGTCTCACGGCCGAGATCTCAGCCGCCAATATCGCATCAACATGCGATATTAGCTTGAGCATACACGACGCTGCAAGCCGAGCGCCGGCAGTCCGCCGGGTCTGTCGGACCTTCGGCACACGACATTCCTCAACCAATGTTCTACGCGCGGCACACTCGCCGGTAACGTCCTCCCGCTACGCTGCTAGCTGTACACGCCGCGCTACCGATCCTGTCGGAGGCGACGATGCAGCGTTCGGGCGTGCTTCGGGAGCATGCCATTCCCGGGGTGACCGATAGCATCAAGAGTTGTCTCGATCGCATCACCAAAGAGTTGGGAGGCGGCCGCGGTGGCAGACGCAATCGATCACCTGTCACAGATTCCGCTCGTCGACCCGCGCGCCCAGTACGCGCCGCTCAAAGACCAAATTCTGGAAGGGATCGCTGGCACCCTGGACAGTATGCATCTCCTGCTCGGTCCCAACGTGGCCGCCTTCGAAACGGAGTTCGCTCGTTATTGCGGAGCACGTTTCGCGATCGGCGTCGCCAACGGCACCGACGCGCTCTGTATGGCACTGCGCGCCTGCGGCGTGCGGCCGGGCGACGAGGTCATTACCGTCTCGCACTCGTTCATCGCGACCGCGGAGGCAATCGTCATTCTGGGCGCGATTCCGGTCTACGTCGATGTCGACCCGGCGACGTACACGCTCGCCCCCGCCGCACTGGAGGCCGCCATCGGCCCCAAAACGCGCGCCATCATTCCCGTGCACCTGTACGGGCAGATGGCCGACATGGACTCGATCATGGCGGTCGCCGAGCAGTATGGTCTGGTGGTCATCGAGGACGCCTGCCAGGCACACGGCGCGACCTACCAGGGCCGGCGATCCGGCAGCATCGGGGATGCGGCCGCCTTCAGCTTCTCGGTGGACAAAAACCTCGGCGCTTACGGCGATGCCGGCGCGATCACGACCAATTCGCGCGCGGTCGCTGAAAATCTGCGCATGCTGCGCGACCACGGCTCGCGCTCCGCCTACGACCACGAACTGATGGGCCTCAACTCGCGGCTGGACGAGCTGCAAGCGTTCGTGCTGCGCGTCAAGCTTCCATATCTCGACGAGTGGAACGCGGCTCGCCGCCGGCACGCCCAGACCTATGGCGAGCTCCTGGCCGACAGCAGTCTGATCCTTCCGGCGCAGGCCGACTACGGCCAACCGGTTTATCACCGCTACGTGGTGCAGACGGAGGAGCGCGAGCGGGCGCGCGAGCTGCTGACCGCGCACGGCATCGCCACCGGCATCCACTACCCGGCGCCGATTCATCAGCAAGAGGCGGCGCGCGGGCTCGGGCGCGTCGCCGGTGACCTGCGCGTGACCGAGTGGCTCGCGCGACGGGTCCTGTCGCTGCCGATGTATGCCGAGCTGCAACCGGAGCAGCTCGAGCGAGTCGCGGCGAATCTGCGTCGAGCTACGGTGACCAACGAGTTCCACGCGGCGAACTGAGATGCCCGGCAGCGTCACTGCGCCCGGTCTTGAACTGGCGTTCGTCCATGGAGATCGCGCACCGGTTCGGGATCGATGTGTACCGCTCCGGTGGCGTTGTTCCAGCCCATCCATAGTGGGTCACGCCGCGGCCGGCACGCACGAGCGGAGCCGCGTGGGATGGACTCACGCTGTACTCGGGGCTCTGGGTATCGCGCCTTGCTCCGCGACGAAGCAGCCAGACACGTTCTCAACGCTCTCTCCACAGCGATGAAAGGCTTGCCCCGTACCATGCCAGGAGAGGATTCTGCGGGTTGACGAGAGCCGCGTGATGCCGCGTGGGGATGCCGCTGGGATCGCGTCGGACACCCGTTGCCGTGTACTCAGTCAGGAGGCCGGACATGCGCGCACTCGTCACCGGTTGCGCCGGCTTTGTCGGTTCACATTTGAGCGAGCGACTGCTCCAGGATGGCTACGAGGTGGTCGGCATCGACTGCTTCACGGACTACTACGACCGCGAGATCAAAGAGGCGAATCTGGCACGACTTCGGGACCAGCGCGCGTTCGCGCTCCACGAGGTGGACCTGGCCTGTGCCGATCTCGAGCCGCTGGTGGACGGCGTCGACGTGATCTTCCACCAGGCCGGACAGCCGGGCGTGCGCGCGAGCTGGGGCGCGTACTTCGACAGCTACACGCGCCACAACATCCAGGCGACGCAGCGGCTGCTGGAGGCCGTCAAGGACCGGCCGCTGACCAACTTCGTCTACGCCTCGTCCTCGTCGGTCTACGGCGACGCGGAAAGCTTCCCCACCAGCGAGGAGATGCTACCGCGACCGGTATCTCCCTACGGGGTGACCAAGTTGGCCGGCGAGCAGTTGGTCTATCTCTACTGGCGCAACTATGGCGTGCCCACGGTGGCGCTGCGCTACTTCACCGTCTACGGGCCGCGCCAGCGCCCCGACATGGCCTTCAACCGCTTCATCCATTGGGCCATGACCGGCCAGCCGATCCAGATCTACGGCGACGGCGAGCAGACGCGGGACTTCACTTTTATCAGCGACATCGTGGCCGCCAACCTGGCGGCCGCCGCGAGTGGGCTCGGCGGCAAGGTGTTCAATATCGGGGGCGGCAGCCGCGTCAGTGTCAACCAGGTCCTCGCCATCGTGCGGGAGTTGCTCGACTGCCCGCTGGACGTGCGCTACGTCGCCAACCAGCGCGGGGACGTGCGCCATACCTCGGCGAACACCAGCCGCGCGCGGGCGGCGCTGAACTACGCGCCCAAGGTCGACCTCCGCGCCGGCCTGGAGATGGAGGTCGCGTGGCTGCTCGACGCATCCTCCCGTGCGGCCCACGACATTCGTCTCGTCAATTCGTCTCATCAAGGCGTGGATCTGGTCTCGACGATGGCCGGTGAGCTTGATTCAGCTGTACCGTACGGCAGCGCCGGCGAGCCGGAGGGTGTGTAGCGGTGAGCGCCGTTCAGCGCTCCGGCGGCTTCCGGTGATCGCACAGCGGCAACGCCGCGCGTTCAGGACCGCGCTGAATCCCTGTTCATGTGACATGGGCGCGACGGTCCTCTCCGCACTGGTTCGAGTCCAGCTGGCCTAGAGCGCAAATGGGGTCGAGGGACTGTCGAGAGAGCGTCGAGGGCCCTGGCGCCTAGGCTCCGCTCGCGCGACGCAACGCCTCGCCGACCGCGGCGGGGTCCTTCTCATGAGGCGGCAAGCCATTCCAGAGGTCATCGACCAGTTGGTCGAGCGGCGCCACCCGCTGCTCACCGGCCAGCCAGAGGGCCGCGCAGCAGTCCGCGTCCGGCGTGGCGGGAAGTTCCTCCAGCAGCGCGTAGCTCCCGTCGACGGTCAGCAGGTTGACCGGTCCCAACTCACGCTCGGTCAGCGCGACCTGGCCCGCGGGCCGCGCGATCACCTCCAGTAGCGAGCGCGCGATGGCGGACCCGTACGGTGACTCCAGCGCGCGGCGCCCGAGGATGGCGCGCAGTGGGCGGGGCGACGTGCCGCGCGGCGAGGTGTCCTGGTGCGGCTCCTGCCACCAGGTCACGACCGCGGGATCGAGCGGCTCACTGCCGAAGACTCGGCGGAAGGGTGGCAGCAGACCGGTGCCGGGGGCCAGGGGCAGCAGGCTGGCGCTCCCCACCAGTAGCCGGCGTGCGCCGAGCAGCTGGTCGAGCTCCAGCAGCGCCCGAGTGTAGCTGGTACCGTTCAGCCCTGCGTCACAGATGAGCGGCGCGGTCTGGGCCAGCCCCGGCAGTCCGCCCGGCTGGCGGAGCAACCGGGCGACCGTGTCCTGCAGCCCGAGCGGGGTCAGGCGGTCGTCGGCCAGCGTGCGCAGGCGGTCGGTGAGGTCGCGGCGCGTCTCGATCGAGAGGCGCAGGATCTCCGCGCGCTGCTCGGCCGCGAAGCCGAGCACGTCAAGGTAGCCCTCCAGCTCGGCATCGAGCTGAGCGACATCGTGCTCCAGCCGCACCAGCTCGTTGACATCGGCCCCAGCGCCTCGGCGATCTTGGCTAGCACGGGGAAGCTCGGCAGCGTCTGGCTGCGCTCCAGCCGGCTGAGATGCGAGGGGGAGACGGCGGCCGCCAGGGCGAGCGCGTCGAGCGTCAGCCCCTGCTGCCGGCGCAGGCGGCGCACCGCTGGGCCGATCCGCTGTCGCTGGGTCGCGGGGCGCTTCATCGTGCCGCCCTTCGCGTGGCTCCTGCTCCTCGAAACCGTTTGTCCCCAGCGGCGCGACCGCAGAATCGACGCCATGCAGTCCGTTCCGGACGGCGGAGGATCGGCCGCCGTCAGCCACCGCAGCCACATCCTCAGAGATGGTTATCTGATTCTCAGAAACAGTCACTAATCCATTGACATTGGGAATCACTGGGTTTAGGATAGGCGGGAAAGGAGGTGGCGCATGCTTCCGGCGCCCCAACAATGTCCGACCTGTGGCCATCCTTTAGAGCTACGCGAGCTGAGTTGCCCGGCCTGTGAGACGGTCGTGCGCGGCCGCTGGGCCGCCAGCCCCTTCAGCCGGCTATCGCCCGAGCAGCAGACCTTCCTGCGCCTCTTCGTGCGCAGCCGCGGCAACCTGAGCGAGGTCGAGCGTACGCTCGGCGTCTCCTACCCCACCGTGCGCGCCAAGCTGGAAGAGGTGATCGAGTTGCTGGGCGAGCCGGAGACGGCGCCGCCCGCGGCGCCCGCTCCGGCCCCGCCGGCCCGACCGAGTGCCCGAGACGAGTTGCTCCAGCGCATCGCGCGCGGCGAACTCGGAGTCGATGAGGGGCTGGCGCGGCTTGGCAAACTGACGGAGGAATCATGAGTGTGAGCGAGCAGACCTTTCCCGCCGAGGGGATCGAGCGCGTCAGCCTCGAACTGGAGCGGCGGGGCGTGAGTGTCGAGTGGGTCGAATCCGACGAGATCACGGTGCAGGGTGAGGCGGTGGCCGCTGAGCCGGCCGCCGGCGAACTGTTTGTCGGCGGCGCGGGCGCGCCGCACGGCGTGCGCATCTCGGTCGGGCAGATCGCCTTCGTAGCGCAAGGTGGTGGCAGCGGCGCGACCGTGCGCCTGCGCCTGCCGCGCACGCTGCCCACCTTTCGCCTACGGGTGCGCCAGGGCGACGTGCGCCTGAGCGACGCCCGCGGCCAGTGCGACCTGCGCCTGGATCGCGGCGACCTGGTTATGCACGGCGGTCAGGGCCAGACCACCATCGCCATCGGCAGCGGTGACCTGGAAGTCGAAGAGTACGACGGCCCGCTCTCGATCACCGGCGGCTCGGGGCAGAAAGACCTGCGGCAGGTGGTGGGCAAGGTCTCCATGACCAGTGGCAGCGGCGATGTCGAGCTGCTGGGCGGGCGCGGCGATCTGGCGATCACCACCGGCTCGGGTGATATCGACCTCACCGACCGCGACTGCGACGAGGTCGCGATCAATGCCGGCAGCGGCGACATCACGCTCAAGCGCGGCAGCGTCGGCTCCCTCGCGATCGTGACCGGGGCCGGCGACGTCGATTGCGATTGCGCGCTCGGTCTCCACGAGCACGCAATCGAGAGCGGCTCCGGCGACATCGAGCTGAGCGTGCCGCGCGACATCTCGGCGCGGATCGAGGCGACGACGCACCGCGGCCGGATCGATTCGGAGATCCCGCTCGTCGAGGTGGGCCAGCGCGGCAAGCGCAGTCTCTTCGGCCGGCGCCTGGTCGGCAGCATCGGCGAAGGCGCTGAGCGCGCCGAGATCTCCCTGCGCAGCGGCAGCGGCGATATCACGCTGCGCTGGCTGCAGCCACAGCCGCGGTCACGGCCTCAGCCACAACCACAGCCACAGCCACAGCCGCCCGCGGCGCCGCCGCGTCCGGCCGATCTGGCCATGCCGCTCGGCCCGCCGGCCGCGCCGGAGGCGCACGTCGCGCCCGAGACACCGGAAGCAGCCGGTGCGCCGGAGCCGCCGCGGACCAGCGGCGAGGGCGCGGCCCAGCCGGGCGCGGAGGGGCGCCGGCGGGTGCTCGAGGCGCTGGCGGCGGGTTCGATCACGCCGGCCGAGGCGGCGCGCCTGCTCGACGCGCTCGACCGCGCCGGCCTGAATACAGCTTCGAACACGAGAGGGGACGGCGATGCGGGCGATTGAAGCGGAGGGACTGCGGCGCGTCTTCCGGCCCAAGCAGCGGCTGCTGAGCCGCGGCCCGGAGCGGGTGGCGGTCGATGGGGTTGATCTGGCGGTCGAGAGCGGCACGATCTTTGGGCTGCTCGGCCCCAATGGGGCCGGCAAAACCACCACGATCAAGATGCTCTCGACGCTGCTGATCCCGACCAGCGGCCGGGCGCGGGTGGCGGGCTTCGACGTGGTGCGCCAGGAGCGCGAGGTGCGCCGCCGGCTCGGAGTCCTGCTGGGCGGCGACCGCGGGCTCTACGCGAAGGTCTCGGCGCGCGACAACCTGCGCTACTTCGCGCACCTCTACGGCCTGCGCGAGCGGCCCGAGGCGCGCGTCGACGAGTTGCTGGCGCTGGTGGGTCTGGCCGACCGGGCCGACGAGCGGGTCGAGACCTTCTCGCGCGGCATGAAGCAGCGGCTGCACCTGGCGCGCGCGCTGCTGCACGACCCGCCGGTCATCTTCCTCGACGAGCCGACCATTGGCCTCGATCCGGCCGCGGCGGTCAGCTTGCGCGCCATCGTCCAATCGCTGGTGCCGGCGCACACGGTCCTCCTGACGACGCACTACCTCTTCGAGGCCGAGGAGCTGTGCGACCGCGTGGCGATCATCGACCAGGGCCGCATTCTGGTCGAGGACACCCCCGCCGGGATCAAGCGCCGTGTCGGCGGCGACCAGCGCTACCGCTTCACCGTGCGCGGCGACGACCCGGCGGTGCGCGACGCGCTGCGGGCCCTGCCGTCGGTGCGGGAGCTAGCCGGCGTGCGCGCCGACGACGGCTGGGTCTACACGCTGCGCTGCGCCCCCGGCGCCCCGATCCTGGATGAGGCGGTGCAGGTCATCCACCGCCGGGGGATGCGCATGACCGCGGTGGAGACGCTGGAGCCGACACTGGAAGACGCGTTTCTCGCGCTGACGGAGGGAGCCGAGGCATGCAAGACCGCATAATTGAGGCACTCTACTGGCCGCCGGCACCGCCTCAGCCCGTGCCGCGCTATCCCCGGCGCCGCGACCAGGCCAGCTTCATGGATATCTGCCTGGCGAGCGCCTGGTGCTACATGCAGCGCACGCTCTCGTCGCTGATCGACCTGGTGCGCTGGCCGCTGATGCCGGCAGTCATCTTCCTGACGATGCTCTTGACCTACCAGATCTCCGGGCGGTCGACCGTCGACGGCTACGAGGTCGCCGGCTATCTGTTGGTCGGCACCTTCGGGCTGGTGCTCTGGTCGTCCAATCTCTGGGGGAGCGGCTACGCCATCGAGTACGAGCGCTCGGAGGGGACACTGACCGCGCTCTTCCTGACCCCCGCCAGCCGCGCCGCCGTGGTGCTCGGCTACGCGCTCGGCTCGTCCGCGCTCTACGTGCTGCCCAGCGTGCTGGTCGTCGGGTTGCTGGCCTGGGTCAGCGGCGCGCGGCTGGACCTGGCGCACCCGCTGGCGGCGGTGGTGGCGGCGCTGGCACTGGTGGGGGCCTCGTTCGCGCTCGGCTACGCGCTGGCCGGCTTCTTCGTACTGACTCGCCGGGCCAACCTGCTGGCCAACAGCCTGCAGAGCCCGATCTACCTCCTGAGCGGCATGCTGGTGCCGGTCGCCGCGCTCCCCGGTCCGCTGCGCCCGCTGGCGAGCGTCTTCCCGATCAGCGACGGGATGACCGCGCTGCGCGCGGCGCTGCTGGGCGGGGCCGGGCTCGGCGACGTCGGCGGCTCGCTGCTGCGGCTCCTGTTGATGTCCGCGATCCTGGTACTGGCCGGGACGCTACTGCTGGGGAGAGTGGAGCATGACGCCAAGCGCGGCGCGACGCTCGATTACGACTGAGGCCGACGCGGCCGTCGCCTCCTGGCTGGTGCTGCTCAAGGAGCGCTGGGAGCACTTCGGCCGTCAGGGCTACCTCTTCATCTGGGTGGTGCGACCGATCTTCGACCTGGCGCTGGCGGCGCTGATCTACGCCGGGGGGCGGCGCGACCTGATCCCCTACCTGGTGGTGGCGATGACCGCCAACTCAGCGGTTTGGAACACCCTCTACTGGATCGGCGAGATCCTCGACCGCGAGCGGCGCAAGGGGACGCTGGTGATGCTCTTCCTGGCGCCCTGCGCCCGGCTCAGCTGGCTACTCGGCTTCGCCGCCAGCGGGATCGTCGAGACGGTGGGGGCGGCGCTGACGGTGGGCGTGGCCGGCATGCTCCTCTTCGGAGTGCGCTTCGACCCGAACTTCCTCTCGCTCGCCGTTACCCTGACGCTCTTCCTGGCCTCGCTCCTCGGGCTCGGCTTGATCTTGAGCGCCGCTGGACTGCTGATCCGCAAATCCAACGAACTGGCCAACCTCGTCTTCCCCGCGGTGCTTTTGCTGGGCGGCAGCTACTACCCGGTCAGCCAGCTGCCGGTGGCGCTGCGTATTCCGGCGCGGGCCCTGCCGATGGGCTACGGCATGGAGGCGCTCGCGGCGGCCGCGCTGCACCACGCCTCACTGAGCCAGCTGACCTTCGATCTCCTGCCGCTGACCGGCTTCGCCATCGTCCTGCCGGTCCTGGGCTGGTGGAGCTTCAGCCGCATCGAGCGACTGGTCCGCCGCCGCGGCGAACTGGACCTGTACTAAAACCGACAACAGGATGAGACACGGTCCGCGCCACAGCGTGTGGCGCGGCGGGGGAGGGTTTGCGCGATGAAGGTCGAACCGGTGGCAGACGAGGCGCGGGAGACGGCCGCGCCGGATGCAGGCGGCACCTGGACCCGGCGCGTGCCCTTTCTCGGCCTGCTGGCGGCCGCCTTTATCTCCGCGATGGGCAGCAACTTCACCGCGGTCGCGATCCCCTGGTTCGTGCTGGTCACCACGGGCAGCGCGGCCAAGACGGGCGTCACGCTGGCGTTCTACACGCTTCCGATCGTGATCACCGGCATCTTCGGCGGCGCGCTGGTCGACCGGCTCGGCTTCGTCCGCACCAGCATCCTCTCCGACCTGGGCGGCGCGGTGACGATGGCGCTGATCCCGTTGCTCTACCACACGGTCGGGCTGGCCTTCTGGGAACTGCTGCTGCTCGTCTTCGTACGCAGCATGCTGGTCAATCCCGGCGGAACGGCGCGGATGAGCCTGGTGGCCGACCTGGCCGAGCAGGCCGGCACCACGCTGGAGCGGGCCAACAGCCTGACCAGCGGCGCGCAGCGGCTGGCGCTGCTGCTCGGCCCGCCGGCCGCCGGTCTCTTGATCGCGTTCATGGGCGTCAGCAACGTCCTCTGGCTCGACGCGGCTAGCTTCATGCTGTCGGCGATGATCTTCGCCGCGGCTATCGTGGGGCGCGTCACCCCCCGATCCCAGCCGTCCACACGCCAGTCCTACCTGCGCGAGACGCTGGACGGTTTCCGCTTCCTGCGACGGGACCGGTTGCTCCTCTGGCTGGTGCTGACGGTGGCGCTGTCGAGTCTCATCAGCGAGCCGTTCTACATCATCATCCTGCCGGTCTACGCCAAAGAAATCTATGGACGCGCGGTCGACCTGGGGCTGATGTTCTCGGCGCTGGGAGCGGGCTCGCTGTTGGGGTTGCTGGGCTACGCGCTGTTCGGTCAGCGGCTGCCCCGGCGTGGTCTGGTGATCGCGGGCTTCGTCATCCGCTCGCTGACCTTCTTTGTGCCACTGTGGAGCCCAGGGCTACCCGTGCTGCTCGGCTCGATCGTCCTCAACGCCACCTTCTTCGAGCCGCTCAATCCGCTCTTGATGGTCATCGTGCAGGAGCGTACGCCCGCCCAGATGCGCGGCCGGGTCTTCGGTACGATCGGCGCGCTGGCGAACAGCACGCTGCCGCTGGGCACGCTGCTCGGGGGGGCGCTGATCGGCGGAGTGGGGCTGATGGGCGCGCTGGCGGTGCTGGCTGGCGCGACGCTGGCACAGTCGCTGAGCCTGCCGCTGATCCCGGCGCTGCGCTCGCTGGCGCCGCCGGTCAAGCCGGTTGGTGCGGATGTCGAGTGAGGAGGTGGGGTTGGGGGTCGGGTTGGGCACAAAAACGCGATCCCGACGAGCTACCGCGTCCGACGCCAGCCTCATTCGTGTTCTCCCGGCCAAACAAAAAGCTTGCGCCTATCGCCTGAACCGGTACCCACAAAACAGTAACGGTCGCCCGTCCTGCAAAGTCAGTTCGGATGGTGATCCGAACGACAGAAGGTCTTGGCATCGATCCGTGGGATCACTCCTCGGGACCGCACGTACACAGTAGCACGCCGCTGCCTGGCTGTCAATACCCCTTGCGGCGATATATCGCGGCACGCTCAGCCAAGGGCCAGGGCGATGACGCCGGCGACCATCAGCGAGGCCGAGGCGAGGCGGCGGCGCGCTTGGCCCTCGCTGAGGATGCGCGCGCCGAAGAAGGTGCCAACCAGAATGCTCATCTCGCGCGCCGGGGCGATGCGACTGACCGGGGTGAAGCTGAGCGCGAAGAGCACCAGCAGATAGGCTAGCGTGCTGAGCACCCCGATCCCCAGCGTCTCCAGGCGGTAGGTGCCCCAGATGCGCTGCACGTCACACCAGCGGCGCCGGGCGACCGGGAAGAGGGTCACGGTGCGAAAGAGCGAGGTGCTCCAGTCGAGCAGCAGCGGCGGCACGGCCAGCGCGCTGACGGCGTGCTTGTCCCACAGCGAATAGCTGGAGATGAAGAGGCCGGTCAGCAGGCCGAGTGCGATGGCCGGGCGAGCGGCGGCGCTGCTCTGGCGCAGGGCCGCGAAGCCGCCGGTGATCAGGAAGACGCTGACCACGACCAGCGCGGCGCCGGCCAGCGGGATGGGCCCCGGGCGCTCGCCGAGGATCACGATGGCGCCGATGGTGGCCAGCGTCGGCCCGGTGCCGCGCGCCAGAGGGTAGACGAGCGAGAGATCGCCGACGCGGTAGCCCTGCTGCAGCGTCAGAAAGTAGGAGAGATGCAGCACGGCGCTGCCGCCCATGAAGAGGAACTGAGCCGGGCCGAGCCGCGGCTGCTGCACCACCAGGACCAGCAGGACGAGCGGCGCGTAGATCAGCGTGGAGCAAGTGGCGAAGAGCCAGACGAAGGGCGGCCCACCGCCGACCCGCTTGGCCAGCAGGTTCCAGGTGGCGTGCATGAAGGCGGCGGCGACGAGAAGCGCGAGCGCCAGCAGGGTCATTGCCCGGCGTGCCCGTCCGCGGACGTGGGCATCGCCGGCGTCGAATGCCGATTCGGAAGGGTGCTGCTGTACGTCATGGCCGGGTGCTTGTGACGTTCAAGTGGGTATGGTGCCCGGCACACGAGGGCGGCTCCGTTCGACACAGAGGGCCGCCCCTACAGGGACGACGAACATTGCCGATGAGGTAGGGGCAGACACGGAGGTCTGCCCTCTCCGCGTGGCTCGTCGTATTGTCGGAAACCTCTGCTCTCCACCTACGCGCTCGCCGTCGGCTCCAGGAATGGCTCCAACTGCGCCGCGGCCTTGCGCAGGCTCTGCTCGACGTGGTCCAGCGTGCGCTTGGTCTCCGCCGTCTCGATCGAGGCGCAGTCGTCGGCCAGCTCCAGCAGGCGCTCGTGGAGGAGCACCCAGGCCGCGTCGCGATGGGGGAGCAGGTAGCTGCGCAGACCGAAGATCTCGAAGGTCGGTCCCGCGGTCTTGCCCGGCAGGTTGGGGCCGATCGGCAGCGCGGTCAGCAGGCGGCCGAGCGGCCGGATGCTGCCGAACATCAGGCCAACCGAGAGATCGGCCAACGCGTGGAACTCGTCGGGATTCTCGTCCTCGTGAATGAAGAAGCGCACCAGAACCTGCAGCAGCAGTTCGTAGCTGGCGTTGAAGAGGTCGGTCACGCACGCGGTATTCGGGTCTTCGATCAGATCGAGGTTGCTCTCGTCGCTGAGCAGCCGGCAGACAGCCGGCACGACCGGGCGCGCCGGCTCAAAGTCGGGATCCGCGTCCTTGGCGGCCCGGTACTCCTCGTAGACCCGCAGGAACTTGCCGTAGTGGGAGTCCTGCCAGTCGCCACGGGCGCCCTCGCCCATCTCGACGATCGTCTCGATCGCGGTGATGGCCGAGTCGAGGTCGCGCACGGGGATCAGCTCGTCCCAGTTGAAGTAGTCCTGCGTCGCCTGGGCCCGCGGCGGTCCGACGAAGACCTGCCGCTCGCCGTACTTGTCGACCAGATGGCGGAAGCCCTGCTCGATCCCGCGGTAGAGATGGCCGACGGTTTGAAAATCCTCCACCACCGGCACGACCTCGGAGCCCTGCGCGGCGGGGTTGGCCTCGGCCAGCACGGCATACTCCGGCGCGTCGGAGCGCTCCATCCCCTCCGGACGCTCCAGGAAGAGGAAGTGGATCAGCGCGTCTTCGCCGAAGGGCAGCAGCGAGAATTGCATGCCGGGGGGGAAGTACTTGGCCAACTTGGGAAAGTTCGGCCGGTGGAAGCAGGGCGAGGCCCCGATGGCGGTGAGGAGGTTGCTGGCAAGCGTCAGGTGCAGCATCTCCTGCGCCGCGACCTCGCTCACCGCGCGGTCCCAGCGTCGCACCATCTCCAAATGCTCGGGCGTCAAGCCTTCGTCGGTGCCCCGCTTCAGGCTGAAGGCGGCGTAGAGGTACTCGCAGAGGATCATGTGCTCCAACTGCGAGGCTTCCGACAGGAGGTAGATCAGCTCCTCCCGGCTCTCGATGACGATCGGCTGCTCCATGTCGCTCCCCATTCCTGCTGACACGTCAACGACGCACTGTTGCGTTGACGGCGCCGGGCCAATCCCGTGTGCGGGACGCGCTGCCGCCGGGATCCATGATGATGAACGCTACGGGGATTGTAGCGGTTGGCGCGAAGTTGGGCTAGGCCGCCGCCAGGCGACGCAGGTGGGCTACGCTCTGGGCCAGCACGTCGATGGTGCGGTCGATCTCCTCGGCGGTGGTCTCGTTGCCGAGGCTGAGCCGGATGCTGCTGCGCACCAGCGCCGGCGGCAGGCCGAGCGCGCTGAGGACGTGGCTCGGCTCGGTCGAGCCGGTGGTGCAGGCCGAGCCGCTGGAGGCCGCGATGCCGTGCATGTCGAGGTTGAGCAGCACCGTCTCGCCCTCGACTCCCTCGAAGGAGACGTTGACGTTGTTCGGCAGGCGCCGCTCGCGGTCGCCGTTGAGGTGGCTGCCGGGGATGCGGCCGAGCAGTCCGTCGATCAGCCGCTCACGCAGGCGGAGGATGCGCGCGCCGCGCGCTGCGCGCTCGGACTCGGCCAGCCGCAGCGCGGCGGCCATACCGACCACGGCGGGCACGTTCTCGGTGCCGGCGCGGTGGTTGTTCTCCTGGGCGCCGCCGCTCTGCTGCCAGAGGATCGGCGTGCCGCGCCGCACGTAGAGCAGGCCGACGCCCTTCGGGCCGTAGAACTTGTGGGCCGAGAGCGACAGGAGGTCGACGCCGAGCGCGCGCACGTCGAGCGGCAGGCTGCCGGCGGCCTGGACGGCGTCGGTATGCAGCGGGATGCCGCGCGCCTGGGCGATCTCGGCGATCTCGGCGATCGGCTGAATGGTACCGATCTCGTTGTTGGCGTACATCACCGAGATGAGCGCGGTCTCCGGCCGGACGGCGTCCGCGATCGCCTGGGGCTGGATCAGCCCGCGGCTGTCGGGCGGCACGAAGGTCGCCTCGAAGCCCAACTTCCGCAGGTACTCGACGCTGTGCAGCACGGCATGGTGCTCGAAGGCGGTAGTGACGATGTGGTTGCCGCGGTGCTGCTGGCGGGCCCACCAGGCGACTCCCTTGATCGCGAGGTTGTCGGCCTCCGTTCCACCGCTGGTGAAGACGAGCTCGCGCGCCTGGCAGCCGAGGATCGCGGCCAGCGCGGCCCGCGCCTGGTCGAGCGCGGCGCGCGCCTCACGGCCGGCGGCGTAGATGCTGGAGGGGTTGCCGAAGCGTGCGCTGAAGTAGGGCAGCATGGCTTCCAGCACGGCGGGAGCGACCGGCGTGGTGGCCGCATGGTCGAGATAGATCTCGGTCCGGTTCAGGGACAGCCTCCAGGGTGTCTCGTGCGCGGTCGCGGCGAGTCTCGCCGAATATCCCGCTAGTGCGCGGTCGCGGTACGCGTGGGCTTCCCGAGGAGATCGGCCAGGGTCGTCGAGTCGAGCGCGGCGGCGATGCTGTCGCGGACCTTGAGCCAGACCACGCGCGTGGCACAGCCGTCGATCATCGGGCAGAGGTCGGTGTCGCCGTCGCTGGCGTCCTCGCTGACGCAGATCATCGGCGCGATCGGCCCCTCCATCACCCGGTAGACCTGGCCCACCAGGATCTCTCCCGGCGGGCGCGCCAGGGCGTACCCCCCATGGGCGCCGCGCGTGGTCTCGACCAGCCCTGCACGGCGCAGCGGGCCCATCAACTGCTCCAGATAGGCCGCCGGAACGCTCGAGTCGGTTGCGACCGCCGCGAGCGGCATGGGACCATGACCATACATCTTTGCGAGCGAGACCATCGCGCGCATTCCATATTCGCCTCGGGTTGAAACTTTCATGGGCGGGCGCACCTCTCGCGAGCCAATCGGCTGGCCCAATCATACGATTGAGACTCATTCCGGTCAAGCTACGGGCGAGGGGTGGAAGCAGTGGGGGTGCGTACGTACTAATGGGAAAGGAGTGCCCGCCGAGAGCGTTGCGTGCCGTGTGAGGACGGATCCTTCGACTTCGCTCAGGTTGACGGGGAGAGGGAGGGGTCCATCGGACGAGGCAAGTCCTAGTCGTTCGCCCCAATTTCCCCCTGTCATCCTGAGCGCAGTCGAGGGTTCCGCGTTGCCTCACATCCCAGCGAAATCGTGCGCCACTACTTGCGCGTGAAGTCCGGGCTCTCGCCCAGCTGACGCACGAACGTCTCGAGCAGGCGCACGGAGGCGTCGAGGTCATCCAGGCTGATCAGCTCATTGGGCGAGTGCATGTAGCGGTTGGGGAAGGAGATCAGCCCGGTCGGGATGCCGCCGCGGGCCGGCGCGTAGGCGTCGGCGTCGGTGTAGGTGCGCTGTGGCGTGGCTTCGAGCTGGCAGACGATTCCGGCGGCCTGGGCCGCGCTCGCCAGGCGCTCGAAGACCAGCGGGTTGACCGAGGAGCCGCGCGCCAGCACCGGGCCGCCGCCGAGCTTGATGTCGCCCATCTCGCGCTTGTTGGTGTCGGGGTAGTCGGTGGCATGGGTCACGTCGGTGGCGACGGCGACGGCTGGCTCGACGGCGAAGGCGCTGGTGCGCGCGCCGAGGAAGCCGATCTCCTCCTGCGTCGTCGCCACGGCATAGACGTCGGCCTGGGGCCGGTTGCCGGCCAGAGCGCGCAGGGTCTCCAGCGCGGCCCAGGCGCCGACGCGGTTGTCGATGCCGCGCGCGGTCAGCAGGTTGTGGCGCAGCTCGACCGGCGGCTGCTCGATGACGACCGGATCGCCGACCGCCACCAGCTCGCGCGCCTCGTCGGCGCTGGTCACGGCCAGGTCGATCCACAGGTCCTTGGCCTGGCTGGCTTTGCCGCGCTCCTCGGCGCTCAGGAGATGGACCGGCCGGCGCCCGATCACGCCCAGCACCGGGCCCGTGCGGCCGAGGACGCGCACCCGCTGGCCGGTGATGATCTGGGGGTCCAGCCCGCCGATCTGCTGGAACCAGAGAAAGCCCTGCTCGTCGATGTGGGTCACCTGCAGGCCGATCTCGTCGATGTGGCCCTCGACGACCACCACCGGCCCCTGCGCGCGCAGGCGCGCGTAACTGTTGCCGCTGACGTCGACCCAGACCTCGTCGGCGAACTGTTCGGCCTCGGCGCGCCAGACGCGCGCGGTCGCCTGCTCGAAGCCCGACGGGCCGGCGCACGCCAGCAGCCGCAGCAGAAAGTCCTTGCTCGCTTGCTTCAATCGTCTCTCCCTCGAACTAGAACTAGAGCGTGTTGACCTGACAATGTGCGGGTTGGCCGTTGAGCACGTTGGCCACGTTGGTCAGCGCCAGGTAGTAGGCGCGCTCGTAGGCATCGGCGGTCGAGCCGCCGATGTGCGGCGTCAGCACCACGTTGGGGAAGCCGGTGTAGGGGTTGTCGGCGTGCGGCTCGACCTGGAAGGTGTCCAGCCCCGCCCCGGCGATGCGCCCGCTCTGCAGCGCCTCGACCAGCGCCCACTCCTTGACGATCGGCCCGCGCGCCGCGTTGATCAGGATCGCGCTGGGCTTCATCAGGTCGATGGCGCGCTCGTCGATCAGATGCCGGGTGAGCGCAGTCAGCGGCGTGTGCAGGGTGACGTAGTCGGACTCGCGCAGCAGCCGGTCGAAGGGAACGTAGGAGATGCCGTTCTGGCCGGCGAAGGTGATGTCCCACGCGATGTCGTGGGCCAGCACCTGCATGCCGAAGGCGCGGCCCAGGAGCGCCACCGACTTGCCCACGCGCCCCAGGCCGACGACCCCCAGCGTTTTGCCCCACAGCTCCGGCCCCATGTTCGCCGCGGGCCACTCCCCGGCGCGCATGGCGCGGTCGGCGGCGCTGATGCCGCGCGAGAGATCGATCATCATACCGAAGACCAACTCGGCCACCGAGTGGTTGTTGCAGCCGGCGCAGATGCAGACCGCCACGCCGCGCCGGGTGGCCTCGTCGATGTTGACGTGGTCGTAGCCCACGCCGCCGGTGCTGATCACCTTGAGGCGGTTGGCGTGGTCGTAGGCGCGCGGCGTCATCACGTCGAGCCCGGTGATCAGGCCGTCGATATCGTGCAGCAGCTCGCAGAGCTGTTCCTCGTCGATCGGGTAGCGCACCTCGCGCTCGGCCAGAGAGCAGCCCCGCTGAGCCAGGAACTCCTGGGCGATCTCGGGCCGGGCGCGGTGCCGGCGGTTGAGGAGCAGCACATCGTTCGCCATGGTCGTCACCTTTCGGGAGCGCTGATCGCATGCCCATCGCGGCGCGGAGCATTGTAGCGCGGACGCGCCCGTGGCGCACCCTGCGCAGGATTGACTGAGCGACTCCCGCGTGCTAACGTTGCGGGTGCAGCCGCAAAGACTGCTCTTTTCGTATGTCTGAGGGCAGACGGAGGACCCCAGTTGGGACTGATATTTAGCATCCTCAGCACCTTTCTCTGGATCATGGAGATCGCGATCGTCATCCGTGCGCTGCTGTCGTGGTTCGACCCGGCGATGAACAACCCGATCTCGCAATTCCTAGTGCAGCTGACCGAGCCGATCATCGCCCCGATCCGCCGCGTGATCCCCTCGATCGGCATGATCGACATCTCGCCGATGGTGGCGATCCTGGTGATCTTGATCCTGCAGCAGATGCTGAGCCGCGCGATGGTGGCGTACTAGCCTCGCTTCAGAGCGGGAGCGACGCGAGCGACCGGCGGAGCCACTCCGCCGGTTTGTCGTTCACCTTAGCGGGCGGCACCGCGAGTCAGCAGAAAGAGCTCCAGCAGGAAGACGATCAGCGCCAGGAGCGCGATGTTGACGGCGTTGAGCACGTCGACCATCGCCAGCATGAGGAGCCCGACCAGAAAGATCGCCATCAGGTAGCCGTCGCGACGGGCGCGCACGAAGTCGCGCTGCTGGCTGCGGCGAGCGAAGAGGCGCAGCCCCACCGCATAGGAGCAGAGGGTGAAGATCGTCGCCAGCGAGATCGTCAGCGAGACGAGGAGCAGCAGGAGCGCCGGCAGCGGCGGGCGGGTGCCAGGGTCGATGAAGGCGAGCGTGAAGGCCAGCGTCGACCAGCCGGCGATCGCCTCCAGGTCGTAGAGCGGGATGCGCAACGTGTGGGCGATCGGGATGAAGGTGACGGCAGGCGCCAGGATGAAGGCGACGTAGCTGCCGATGCGCTCCGGCGCCCAGAAGTCGCCCGGCGCACCGACATCGCGCAGCACGATCAGGTCGTAGACCACGACCCAGCAGATGGCCGAGGCGATCAGCCAGGAGCAGCGCGCGATGATCCGGGCCAGGATGTGCACCAACCCCTCCCCGTGGTGGATGGCATGAGTGTAGCAGGGGAGATGGGCTGAGGCTAGAGAACGGGGTAGGCGGTGGCTAAAGATTGTGGTTGGGTGCTGGGGAGGACGGATCCTTCGACTTCGCTCAGGATGACAGGGTTAGGTTTGGGGCTGACGACAAAGTCTTGCCTCGTCCGGTAGGCCCCTCTCTTTCCCTGTCATCCTGAGCGGAGTCGAAGGATCCAACGTGGCGCGGCACCCATCGTGGTTGATGGCCATGAGCAACCCCAATGAGGAGTCGTCATGCCGCTGGACGTGTATTTGGACGACGTCGTGCGGCTGCGCAAGCCGCACCCCTGTGGCTCGACCGATTGGGTGGTGGTGCGCCTGGGCGCTGACATCGGACTGCGCTGCCTCGGCTGCGGGCGGCGCGTGCTGCTTCCCCGGCGCGAGCTGGAGAAGCGCCTGAAGACCTTCGTCAGCCGCGGCCCCGAGTACGTCGAGGCGCCAGCGCAGGAGACCACCGACGCTTGAGAGCGCGGCCATCGCGCCCGGCTTGTCGCATCTTGCCTGGGAAAGCCTCAGAGAGATCCTTCGGCTGCGACCTCAGGATGACCGGGGAGAGGCTG
>DASSHC010000203.1:0-22360 GCA_035693105.1 Thermomicrobiaceae bacterium
CCTGATCCACGACGACGAGACCACCGAGCGCATCGAGCAGATCATCCAGCGCTATCTGGGCGGGATGCGGCTGGAGGACCGTGAGCTGGGCCAGGTCGAGTCGATCGCCACGCTGGCACGACTGGGAATCGGCTTCCATCACGCCGGACTGTTGCCGATCCTGAAGCAACTGGTCGAAGTTCTCTTCAGCCGCGGACTGATGCAGGTCGTCTTCGCCACCGACACCCTGGCGCTGGGCGTCAACATGCCGGCGCGCACGGTCGTCGTGGGGCGCATGTCGAAGTGGGATGGCCGCCGCCGCCGGCTGCTGATCAGCAACGAGTTCCAGCAGATGTCCGGACGCGCCGGGCGCCGCGGCATGGACGTTAAAGGGAACGTCGTCGTCCCGTACAGCCCGTTCATTACCTTCAAGGAGACCTTGCACGTGGCGACCGGCCCGCTGGAGCCGGTGCGCAGCTCCTTCGCCATCCGGTATAACACGGTGCTCAATCTCTGGGACCCGCCCCAGGGCAGCCGCGTGCGCTACATGCTGCAGCAGAGCCTGTCGCAGTTCCAGGCGGCGCGGCGCGTCCGCGACCTGGAGGACGAGGTGATGCTGGTCGCCCGCGAGATCGACGAGGTGCCGCAGGGCTGCCTGATCGGGCTCGACGCCGGCGATGAGCTGCTGGAGGACTATCGCCGGGTCATCGCCTCGATCAACACGTTGCGCGGCCGCGAGCGACGCCTCCAGCGCGACATGAGCGATCTGCAGCTCTCGTTCGACCGGCGCCCCTGGCCGGTTCCCGGTCGCCAGGCGCTGCGCACCGTCTTCAAGACGCTCCCGGCCGGCACGCCGGTCCACCTGCTGCACGGCGGCTGGGCGGTCTACCTGGGACGGGGCAAGCAGGGCGGCGTCGGCCTCTTCTTGTCCGATGGCCAGGTCGTGCTGCTCGCCGAATACCGCCAGATCGACTACCTGCCGGTGCGTGGCGCGCCGATCGCGCTGCCGGCGGAGCTGACCGAGCTCGATGGCCCGGTGGACGATGTCGCCGCGCTGGTTGGGCCCGAGTTGCTGGAGCAGCTCTGGCGGGAGGTCGCCGCGCTGGAACTGCCCGACCTGGACGCCCAAGCGGCGGAGCATCTCCGGCGGCAGGAGGAGCGCATGGGCGCCGAGCGCGGGCGGCTGGAGGAGGAGCTGCGCGAGCTGCGCGAGCAGTCGCGCGGCCTCGACGAGGCGCGCCAGCAACACCCCTGCCACCTCTGCGAGCGCCGCAAGGAGCACCAGGCCAACCTGCGCCGCGTCGCCACGCTGGAGAAAGAGCGCGCTGACCTGGAGCACGACCTCAGCCGCGAGCTGACCGGCGAGGAGGAGCGGGTGCGCCGCATCATCCGCGGGATCCGCGACGTGCTCCATCGCTTCGGCTACCTGCACCGCGGCTACGCCACCGCCAAGGCCGACACGCTGGCCAACATCTTCGACACCAACGGCCTGATTCTGACCGAGATCGTCGACCGCGGCATCCTCGACAAGCTCGAGCCCGCCGATGTGGCCGAGGTCTTCTCCTGGTTCGCCTACGACCGCGACTTCCGCTTCGGCAACTCGTTCACCTTACCCAGCAAGCTGGTCCTCCTGCGCCGTCGCCTGGATGACCTGGAGCAGGAGGTCTTCGCCACCGAGCGCGGCAACGGTCTCTTCATTTCGACCGGCCACAGCGACGGCTTCTACGGCGCGATGCGCGCCTGGTGCCACGGCGCGACCATGGCGCGCGTGCTGGAGCAGATCGAGTTGAGCGAGGGCGATCTGGTGCTGACCTTCAACAAGACCATCGACGTGATGCGCCAGGTGCGCGAGATGCTGTCCCAGGCACGGCCGGATCACCCGCTGCGCGACACGCTCGCCCAGGCCGAGACTTTGGTGCGCCGCGACATCGTCGAGCAGTCGCTGACGATCGGCTTCATGCCGGTGCTGAGTAATGAGGATGCTCGCGTGAGCCTGGCCGAGGACGTGCCGGCGAAGTGAGGTGGCTGGTCGGAATTGGACAGGCGCCCCGGCGCTCGGCTGCGGTCCACCAAACGCCGGGGCAGCATTCCTCAGGTAGACACCGACAGGCGGTGCCCTGGCAGTCGATCGCGGCTACGGCTCCACGATCAAATAGGCAAATGGCGTGTTGTTCTGAGCCGCGGCGTTGAGATGGATCGTGAAGCCGGTCCCCACCTTGCGCTCGACCCACTGCAGCGTCGTCAGCGCGAACGGCCCGTGTCCGACCGTGCCGGGATCGGCCATCAAGGTCACACTGATGACGCTGTTGGCGGTGACGTTGGGGTTACTGACCACGGCGTTGTCACTGTTGGCGTTGATCGTCCCACCGCCGGCAACACCCTGAAACTGGACCGTGCCGACCACGTGCAGGGCGAAACCGCCCGCGGTGTTGCGCGCGAGCACCCCCGGCCCGCCGCTGCTCCCGTCGCCGGCCACACCCGGGCCGCTTCCCGTGTTCGCGCCGAAGATACCGGCTCCGCTCCCGGCGTTGTCCCCCTCTACGGATGCCGCACTGCTCGTAGCGGTGGCGACCACGCCGCGCGCGGCCGCACCCACGGCGACCGCCAGCAGCGCATCACCGGTCTGACTCGTGGCCGAGACTCCTGGTCCGCCGGCGCTTTTCCCGATGACACCGGGTCCTCCATGGAGACTTTCGCCCGTCACACCGGGTCCGTCGGCGCCATTGACCCCATAGACGCCAGAGTGACCGTCATCGCCGGTCACGCCCTGCACACCATCGCCCTTCGAGCTCCCGCCGACCATGCCGGGCCCGGTGCCATTGTTCACCCCAAAGACGCCGGCCCCATCCCCTCCCTGCTGACTTGCTCCGAACACGCCGTGGCCGGTCAGGCTCGACCCGGAGACGCCAGGCCCACCCTTCTCGCTGGCGGTGTTGGACCCGGACACACCCGAGTGACTGGTGTCGCTGGTCGAGCCCTGCACGCCGTCGCTCGTCGCGCTCGTCCCGGACACGCCGGGCCCGCCACCGCTCTTGCTCGTGTTCGAGCCCAGGACGCCGGCGCCGCTCCCGGCGTTGTCCCCCTCGATCGAGGCGGCACTGCTCGCGACCGAGGCAAGCACGCCGCGACCTGTCGAGCTCTCGGCAACGGCGATCAACGCGTCGCTGGTCGCGCTCACGGCTGTGACGCCATACCCGCTTTGGCTGAACCCCGTCACGCCGTTGCCGGCTGTGGCATTGTCGTTGGATCCGAACACGCCGGCGTTCGTGCTCGAGTGAGAGAAACCGCGCACCGCGTCGCTCAACGTACTCTCACCGACGATGCCGGGACCGCCGCCTTTGGTCAGGTCCGAGGCGGTGTTCGTGCCATGGACCGCGGGCTCCGACGTGCTGGCGGTCGTCGCGGAGACACCGGGCCCGCTGCTGCTCGACGCCGCTACGCCCGCTCCGCTCCCGCCATTGCTGGCGTCCACGGCGGGCGCGCTACTCGAGGCGTTGGCGAAGAGCGCGCGGGCGGCCGAGCCACCGGTCAGCGCCTGCATGCCGTCGCCCGAATTGCTCTGGCCCACGACGCCTGCTCCGCCGCTGCTGGCGCCGAACACCGCGATGCCAGCCGAGGTGTTTTGCGCATACAAGGCGTAGTGTTGGTCATTGTGGGACAGGGCCTGCACACCATCGCCGGCGGTGCTGTCGCCGACGACGCCAGGCCCGAATGTGCCCAGGCCCTTCACGCCGGGGCCACCCTGATTGTTGTCTCCCTCGATGGCAGGTTCATCGCTATTCTTGGTGACGCCGAGCAGCGCGCGGCCGGCTTGATCGGTCTCGAGTTTCATGACATCGGTGCCGCTGGCGGCATCGATCGACAGCGACAACCCGGTCGTATGGCTCGCAGAATTGAAGTCAAACCCCAGCTCGAACGAGTTGCCATCTTCTGCCGCCGCCCCGCGCGGGTCGGCGGCGGCCAGCGCGGCGGCGCCCGCGGCAGCCGCGGCTCCGGCGGCCAGCGTAAAGGCCCTGCGGCGCGAGACGACCTCCTCAGGCTTGTCGCTCGGCTCGTGCTCCGCGGGCTGCCGATCCTGTCGTGACACAATCCCTCCCTTTGCCACAACGTGGCCAAGATCGAGCGCCTCACGGGCGTGCGCCAGCAACCGGCGCAGGTGACGCCGAGGCTGCCCCGATCCGCCTTACGAGTCAGCTAGTTACACGTAATGCGATCATAAGTCCGTGACACCGAACCGTCAATGCCGATACGGAACATGTTTCGCGCACATCACCACTTCCGCGATTCTGGGGGTGAATCGCGGAAGTGGGTTGTTGCACGCTGTCGCGATGGGTGCTATCCGCCGAGTATGTCAAGGGAGAATTGGATAACGGAACGGAGCGAGCGAGCCCGACTCACTCGCCTTCGAGGTACTTCAGCACCGACTGGTTCACGTCGTCGCCCATCGCCAGGCCGTTGATCACCGCCGAGATGCCGGTGAAGTATTGCAGGATGGCCAGCGCCTCCAGGATCTGAGCGTTGCTGTAGCCCAGCTTCTTCAGCCGCGCGGTGTGGACCTTGATGCCGAACTCGTTGTTGGCCAGCGTCACCGAGGCCCAGGCCAGGAACTCCTTGAGCGTCGCGTCCAGTTCCCCCTGCTCCATGACGCGCCGCCGGTTGTCGAGCGCGGCCGCCAGGATGTCGGGGTTGTTGCCGAGCACCTTGTAGACGTTCGGCACCTGCCCGGCGCCGAAGCCGGCCTTGATCTCCTGGTACAGCCGCCGGACCTCGTCCCCGGCGTCTTCCTCCTCCAGATACGGCAGCGTCGGCATCGGCTCCTCCTTCAGGCTGGGGCAGGGGGTGGCGGCAGCTCCATCACCATGTGCTGGTGCTCGATCTGGGACATGTGGAAGCGGCGTCCGACCGGGCGGAAGCCAAGCGACTCGTAGAAGTGCAGCGCGTGCGTCTGCGCGTTCAAGCTGACGAGCAGCGTCTGCTCGCGGCTGGCTTCCAGCAGCAGGTCCATAATCGCCCGCCCGACGCCGTGCCGGCGATACGGCTTCCGCACCGCCACCCAGGCGATCTGCGCCTCATCGCCGATGAAGGTCACGCGTCCGACACCGACAATCTCAGCGCCGATGGCCGCCAGCACGTGTACGCTGTAGCGGTCGTCCGGCTCATCGACGACGGTGTGGGTCAGGCCCTGCTCGACCACGAAGACCTCGTGCCGCACCGAGTAGATCGCGGGCATCTCGTCGAGCGAGCGTGCCACCCAGGTGCGGATCAGCTCGGGTTCACTGCTCGCCGGCTGCGACGTGTTCATCGCGTTCGTTCTCGAAGCCGAGTCGCGCCGCCACCGCTGCTTCGCGGTTCTGCCGCTCGGCGATCCACCGCCGCCAGGACGCGAGTTCGGCCCGCGCCCGGTCCCGCTCCGCGGTCACGGCGCGGAACCCGGTTCCTCCCAGCATCTCCCGCGCCGCGATCGCGTCCCGCGTCGTCACCGGCGGGCGGCTGCTCGCGAACAATACGGAGAAGCGTGCCCATTCGTCGGGTGTCAGCTCGGGAAAGTCCTTGCCGTTCTCGACACAGTAGGCGACCAGGCGCCCGACGATCTCGTGCGCCTCGCGAAAGGGCACGCCGTGGCGCGCCAGGTGGTCGGCGATGTCGGTCGCCAGCGCGAAGCCGCCGCCGGCCGCCTCGGCCATGCGCTCGGTGCGGAAGGTGGCGCTGCGCAGCATCGGCGGCAGCACGTCGAGGATCGTCTCGACCGTATCGACCGCGTCGAACAGCGCTTCTTTGTCCTCTTGCAAGTCCTTATTGTAGGTCAGCGGCAGCCCCTTGGCGGCGGTCAGCATCGCCATCAGGTGGCCGTAGACGCGCCCGGCCTTGCCGCGGATCAGCTCGGCCACGTCGGGATTCTTCTTCTGCGGCATGATGCTGCTGCCGGTGGCGAAGGCGTCGTCCAGCTCCAGAAAGCCGAACTCGCTGGTGGACCAGAGAATCAGATCCTCGGCAAGGCGAGAGAGATGCATCATGATCTGGCTGCAAGCCGAGAGTGTGTCCACCACGTAGTCGCGGTCGGCCACCGCGTCCATGCTGTTGACCGCCACGCCGTCGAAGCCGAGCAGCTCGGCGACGAACTCCCGATCCACCGGGTAGGTTACGCCCGCCAGCGCGCCGGCACCCAGCGGCGACTGGTTGATGCGGCGCTCGGCGTCGCGGATGCGGTCGAGGTCGCGCAGGAGCATGGCGGCGTAGGCTTGCAGGTGGTGCGCCAGCAGCACCGGCTGGGCGCGCTGCAGGTGCGTGTAGCCCGGCATGATCGCCTCGGGGTAGCGCTCGGCCAGGTCGAGCAGCGCGGCGATCGACTCGGCCAGGCCCGAGGCCAGCCGCAGCAGGGCGGCGCGGATCCAGAGGCGGAAGTCGAGCGCGGCCTGGTCGTTGCGGCTGCGGGCGGTGTGTAGCCGCCCGGCCGGCGGGCCGATCAGCTCGCGCAGGCGCCGCTCGACACTCAGGTGGATGTCCTCATCCTCCAGGCGGAACTCGTACTCGCCGCGCTCGATCTCGGCCAGCACCGCGCGCAGCCCCGCCTCGATCGCCTCGGCGTCCGCGACGCTGATGATCCCCTGCCGGGCCAACATGCGGGCGTGGGCGATCGAGCCGCCGATGTCCTCGCGATAGAAGCGCCGGTCGTACGGGATGGAAGCGTTCAGGCGATCGACCAGGCGGTCGGTGGGGCGGCTGAAGCGCCCACCCCAGAGTTTGCCGGAAGGCGTACCGCTCGAAGACTGCACCAGAGATCCTTTCGCGTCCGTGCTGGTGGGGCGAACCCTGTGGCCGCCCCTCCTCCCGACCGGATCCTAATCGATGCCCAGCGCGGGGGTCGGATCGGCAGCCAGGCCCGGCTGCCCCGCCGCGCGCCCGTCGATATCGACCTCGTGAATACCGCGCCGCGCCAGCGTCGCCGCCGGGATCGCGCCCTCGGCCACCAGTACGCGCTGCAGCGACACGATCGCGACCTCCAGCATCTCGTCGTCGGGCTCGCGGGTCGTCAGATGCTGCATCGCCAGGCTGGGCGCGATGACCGCGCGCACGAGCGGGTTGCGGTCGTGCCGGGCGGTGAACTTCAAGAATTCGTAGGCGATCGCCGCGATCACCGGCACCAGCAGGATGCGCGAGGCGACCCGCAGCACGAACTCGGGCCGGCCGAGGAAGGCGAAGACGATGACCGAGATGACCGCCACCACCAGCAGGAAGCCGGTGCCGCAGCGGGGGTGGAGCAGCGTGTGCCGGCGCACGTGCGCGACATCGAGCGGGTCGCCCGCCTCCAGCGCGTTGATCGTCTTGTGCTCGGCACCGTGGTAGCTGAAGACGCGCCGGATATCGCTCAGATTCCCGATCAAGCCCAGGTACCCGAGCAGCAGCCCGAGCCGGATCAGCCCCTCGACCAGATTGCTAACGATCGAGCTGTCGATGTAGCGGTCGACGACGTGAACGGCCAGCAGCGGCAGCAGGAAGAAGAGGCCGATCGAGAAGAGGATCGAGATGGCTACCATGCCCCAGAGCGCCGGCCCCGCCAGCGCCGCCGGCTCCTGCTCCTCCTCGGCTTCTTCGGTCAGGCCGATGTTGGTCGAGAAGACCAGCGCCCGCGTGCCGAGCACCATGGTATCCCAGAGCATGACTACGCCACGCACTAGCGGCCAATTCTTGACCCGCAGCGCCCACGGCGAAGCGGCCAGCGACTCGTGATAGACGACGATGCTCTGGTCCGGCGCGCGCACGGCGATCGCCATGCTGTCGCGCCCGCGC
The DNA here is from genome assembly GCA_035693105.1 of Thermomicrobiaceae bacterium. Classification (GTDB taxonomy): domain Bacteria; phylum Chloroflexota; class Chloroflexia; order Thermomicrobiales; family Thermomicrobiaceae; genus DASSHC01. The sequence continues at coordinate 7,768 of DASSHC010000203.1, forward strand.
ATCATGACGCCCTCCATGACCGCCTGGCCGCCGTAGACAGACTTCTCGGCCATCAGCTCTCCCTGCGTTCTTGGTTGCTGTTCGACATGTTCAAGAGATTCTACCAAACGGCAGCGGCCCGTCGCTCCGACGGGCCGCTGGTACGCTGGTACCGATGGGTGAAGCAGCGTGCTAGTCGGCGTAGCTCTCGACCGGCGGGCAGGCGCAGACGAGGTTGCGGTCGCCGTAGACATCGTTGATCCGCGCCACCGGCGGCCAGAACTTGTTGCCGATCAGCCAGTGCGCCGGGTAGGCGGCCTTCATGCGCGAGTAGGGATGCTCCCACTCGTCGCCGGCGATCGCCAGCGAGGTGTGCGGCGCGTTCTTCAGCACGTTGTCCTCGCGGTCGGCCATCCCCAGCTCGATCTCGGCGATCTCGTCGCGGATGGCGATCAGCGCGTCGCAGAAGCGGTCGATCTCGCCCATGTCCTCACTCTCGGTCGGCTCGATCATCATCGTGCCCGGCACCGGGAAGGAGATTGTCGGCGCGTGGAAGCCGTAGTCCATCAGCCGCTTGGCGACATCGGCTACCTCGATACCGGTGCGCTCCTTGAGCTGGCGCAGGTCGACGATGCACTCATGCGCGACCATGCCGTTCTTCCCCTTGTAGAGCACGGGGAAGTGCGGGTCGAGCCGCTTGGCGATGTAGTTAGCATTGAGGATCGCCACCCGCGTCGCGTCGGTCAACCCATGGGCGCCCATCATCGAGATATAGGCGTAGGAGATAGTCAGGATACTCGGGCTGCCGAAGGGCGCCGCCGCGACGGGACCGATCCCCTCCGGCCCGCCGATGTGGATCACCGGGTGGGTCGGCAGATAGGGCGCCAGGTGCGACTTGACCCCGATCGGGCCCATGCCCGGACCGCCGCCGCCGTGCGGGATGCAGAAGGTCTTGTGCAAATTCAGGTGGCAGACATCGGCGCCGATCTCGGCCGGCCGGCAGAGGCCGACCTGAGCATTCATGTTGGCGCCGTCCATGTAGACCTGGCCGCCGTGCTGGTGCACGACGTCGCAGATCTCGACGATCGACTCCTCGAAGACGCCGTGCGTCGAGGGGTAGGTCACCATCAGCGCCGCCAGGTTCTCCTGGTGCTGCTCGGCCTTGGCGCGCAGGTCGTCGACCTCGATGTTCCCCTCGCTGTCGCACTTGACGACCACGACCTTGAAGCCGGCCATGGTGGCGCTAGCCGGGTTGGTGCCGTGCGCTGAGGAGGGGATCAGGCAGACGTCGCGGTGCCCCTGCCCGCGCGACGTCTGATACTCGCGGATCACCAGCAGGCCGGTGTACTCGCCCTGCGAACCGGCGTTCGGCTGCAGGCTGACCTCGTCGAAGCCGGTGATCTCGGCCAGCATCTTCTCCAGCCGGGTCATCATCTCGTGGTAGCCGGGCGTCTGGCCCTGCGGCACGTAGGGGTGGATACCGCCGAACTCCGGCCAGGTGACCGGGATCATCTCGGCGGTGGCGTTGAGCTTCATGGTGCAGGAGCCGAGCGGGATCATCGAGTAGTTGAGCGACAGGTCGCGGTGCTCCAGCCGGGTGATATAGCGCAGCATCTCGGTCTCGGAATGATGCGTGTTGAAGACCGGGTGCTCCAGATAGGGCGTTTCGCGCGCGTGCGGGCTGGGGTAGGCGATCGCCAGCGACGGCACGATCCCATCCAGCTCGAAATCGAGCGGCTGGTCGCCGTTGAAGATGGTCAGCAGCTCCGCGACGTCGCCCTGGCTAGTGACCTGATCGAGCGAGATGCCGAGCGTGTGGTCGTCGATCGGGCGCAGGTTGATCTCGTGGGCCAGCGCGCGCTCGACGATCAGGTGCGCCGAGGTCTTGCCGGTGTCGACGCGCAGGGTGTCGAAGTAGAGCTGGTCGCCGGTGTCGTAGCCCAGCCGCTTGAGGCCGGCGTCGAGCGTGGCGGTCAGCAGGTGGACGCGGCGCGCGATCTCCTTCAGGCCCTCGGGCCCGTGCCAGACGGCGTACATGCCGGCCACGACCGCCAGCAGCACCTGCGCGGTGCAGATGTTGCTGGTCGCCTTCTCGCGCCGGATGTGCTGCTCGCGCGTCTGCAGCGCCAAGCGCACCGCCGGCTTGCCCTCGGCGTCGATCGAGACACCGCAGATGCGGCCGGGGATCTGCCGCTTGTATTCATCCTTGGTCGAGAGGTAAGCGGCGTGCGGGCCGCCGTAGCCCAGCGGCACGCCGAAGCGCTGCGTCGTGCCGACCGCGATGTCGGCGCCGAACTCGGCCGGCGGGCGCAGCAGCGTCAGGCTGAGGATGTCGGCCGCCACGATGGCCAGCGCGCCGGCCGCGTGCGCCTTCTCGATGAAGGGGGCGTAGTCCTCGACCGCGCCGTAGGTCGTGGGGTACTGCAGGAGCACGCCGAAGACCGGCTGGTCGAAGGCGACGGTGCGCCAGTCGCCGACGATCACCGGGATATCGAGCGCGCCGGCGCGTGTCTGAACCACGGCGACGGTCTGCGGGTGACACTCGTCGGAGACGAAGAAGGCGGGGTTGCCCTTGCGCACCTTGATGGCGTGCGCCATCGCCATCGCCTCGGCCGCCGCGGTCGCCTCGTCCAGCAGCGAGGCGTTGGCGATCTCCAGCCCGGTCAGGTCGGTGACCACCGTCTGGAAATTGATCAGCGCCTCCAGCCGCCCCTGGGCGATCTCGGCCTGATAGGGCGTGTACTGGGTGTACCAGCCGGGGTTCTCCAGGATGTTGCGCAGGATCACCGGCGGGGTAATGGTGTTGTAATAGCCCATGCCGATGTAGCTGCGATACATCTTGTTCTGAGATGCCAGCGCCTTGAGATCTTGCAGCGCCTCGTGCTCGCTGCGGCTCTGTTCGCCGACGACCCCGCCGATGCCGGCGAAGGAGAGCGGGCGCGTGGTGCGGATCTGGCGCGGGATGGCCGCGTCGATCAGATCGTCGAGCGTGTTGAAGCCCAGATAGCTGAGCATCTTCTCGATCTGGTCGGGACGCGGCCCGATGTGCCGGTTCTCGAACCGGTCGGTGTAGTCGAGTGACGGAATCGCGGTCTTGCTGGCCCCCATGCTTCTCTCCCTGTAGGCTCGTGCTGACCCGTGCCACGGCCGCACGGCGTCCAACACCCAATCTTACACCCAGTTGCGCGTTTGGAATCCTGATTAGCGCGTCGCGTTTCCGGTAGGGGCAGACCTCTGTGTCTGCCCTCTCACCCCCACGCCTCGGCAACGGAGAAGGCCTAAACGCCGCTCCCGCCGCCCCCGCCGCGCTCGCCCAGCCGGTCGAGCGCGCGCACGATCGCCTGCTCCAGCTCATGCTGCTGGCGCGCCAGGGTGAGATCGCCGCGCGTGCGCTCCAGCACCCCGCGCACCATGTCGGTGGTGCGCCGCAGCCCGCCGGTCACCGCGTCGGGGAAATCGACTGAGACCAGCAGGCCGTAGATCTCGTCCATGGTCGGCAGCAGCGACTCGCCGCGCGTCAGGTCGTCGCGCCGTAACGCATCGAGCGCGTAGCGGCGCAGTTCACCGACCGCCTCGCCCAGGCCATTGAGATAGACGGCGTCTTCGACGTTGAGCGCCGCCGGCTCCGGCACGCCGGAGCCGCTGATGATCCCGAGCGTGATGCGCGCCTCGGCGTACTCCTTCTGCGCGTCCTGCACGTAGCCGGACCAGTAGATGTTGGGGTAATCCGCCAGCACCCCGGCCAGCCCATCCTGCAGCGCCCGCGCCTCGGCCAGCAGCGACTCCGCCTCGGAGAATTCGTTGCGGTGCACCGCGCGAATCGCGTTCGCGCTCAGGCGCACGATGCGCCGGGTCTCGGCCAGCGCGCGCTCGCGCGCCCCGTTGACGCGCTCCAGCCGCCCGATTATCGACTCCCCAATGGTCGCGATCTGATGCTCGTTCGCGGTCATCGAACACCCCACCTCTGAACTTGACAAACCCTTGACCATCGCGCGGCCGTAGCTGGCCGCGCTGGATGCTCTCCGTATCATCACATGAGAAGCGGCCATGCGGACGCGCTCGTATGTCCGCCCTCGTAGCCCACAGGAAGGGCGAGGTGAGAGCGCCCTCCACGCTGCTGACGTCCACCGTGAGCGTGGCGGTCTGCTCGGGTTTGCCGTTGCCTTCAAGCCGGAGCCCGTCCTCGCTCCACTCAGCGCTCGATCGACACTAGCCGCCGGTGGTGATCACCAGTTGCGGCTTGTTGGCCGCTTCCCGGGAGTGGAACTCAGTACCGTCAACCCCGTCGGGCACCAGCGTGAAGCTGAAGGTCCCGTTGCCGCTCACCAGCGGGGTGACGTCTAGCTCGACCCAGGTCCCGCTCGTCACCTTGCCCAGATTGACGCTCGCGGCGCCGGTCGCCGCCGGCTTGTTGTTCCAGGTCAGCCCGGTCTCGCTCCAGTCGTTGCTCGTGGCGTAGACGGCCGGGCCGTTGCTCGAGCCGTTGCTGACGTAGAGCCGCAGCGTGGCGCTGGCCACCGGACCAGTGAGGCCGCTGACGCTGAAGCGCAGGAACGACTCCTGGCGCGCCGGCGATTCGTCGCTCTGCAGGTGGGAGGCCGTGCCGTAGTTGGTGTCGGGTGTGGTCTGCTGCGCGTAGGTGTCGGCAGCGGGCGTGAAGGTCAGCGTCGCAGCGCCCCCGCCGCCCGCGCCCCCGCCGCCATTGTCTCCGCCCGCGGTGTAGGTCTGGATGTCGAAGGTGCGACCGGTCTCATCCGTGGGGGTCACCGTCACCTGGTTCCCGTCCACGCGCACGAGGAGGAAATGGTACACCTGCTGCGGGCTGGTCGGGACCGGTCCATGGCAACTATTGCCCTGGTTCGTGCTGAAGGACCAGCCGATCGCGTAGGCGTCGAAGCTACTGCAGTTGTTCACGGACTCAACCTTCGCACCACCCCCACCCGTGACGTAGGTGACCAGGCCATCCGCGTTCGGGAGGTTCCGCTCGTAGAGGTGCGTGTGCCCGCTGAAAGCAATCGTTGCCCCGTACGTGCCCAACAGTCCTTCCAGGCTTCCTGCGCGATTTAGGTACGTATCGGAGCTCTGCGAGCTGTTATCCGAATAAAGCGGGAAGTGGAGCACGGCCAGCTTGACCTGCGCTGGGTGCGTCTTCAGGTCGTTCTCCAGCCACTGGTACTCAGCCTGGGACGCGGCCCAGTGGTAGTCACTGTCGTCCCGGTACAGATTCCCCGTACCGACGTTGCTGTCGGCCCAGGCAGCGGTCAGGACGTAGATCCGCGCCGTCCCGGCGTCGAACGCGTACCAGGCGCTTGGGTAGTTGGCCGTGGTCGTACCGTCAAGGCCGCTGTACGTCTCCCGCGCGTACCTCCCGTTGGAGAGCGACGTGGCCCGGTCCTGCGGGAAGTTCACCAGATGCGGGTGAGGGCTATTGGAACTGGCGTAGCCGTGGTTCCCGGTCGCCGGGAAGATCGGGATCGACCGGCCGGGGACGGCCCAGAACGACGGCCCGAAAACGCCGCTGATCGACGGGCCGGTCTCGACCAGGTCGCCGTAGTTCGTCTGGCTGCCGGAGGAGTAGGCGTTGTCCCCGACCGTCAGCGCGAAGCGGGCTCCGCTCGCCGCGACACGCTGCATCAGCGCGGCCAGGTCGGGGTTGGTCCCCTCGCTATCGGTGTAGCCCCAGTCACCGAAGACGACGAACGAGAAGGGCTCGGTCGACCCGGCCGGGATCTGCGTCCAGAAGTGTGGCGACGGGTCGCCGCCGAGCAGATCGGTCGACCCGAGGGAGACCCGATAGCAGTACTGCCGGTTGGGCTCCAGCGTCAACATTGCCTTCCACTGGTACTCACCAACCGAGTTCACGGTAATCGACGTCTTGGTGGCGGTCACGCTGTTGGTCGGGGTGCAGGAGCCGTCCGAGGCGACCATGCCCCATCTGGCAGAGCCGGTCGTTTGGGAGCGGTTGGTGGCCCAGTTGATCGTCGCGTACTTGTCGACCACGTCGGTCAGGTAGGGGTATCGCCGGAGTTGGGAGGCATAGGCGACCGCCGCGGTCGCGGTCGGCGTCGCCGCCACCTCCGATGCCTGCGCCACGGCAGCACCGGTGACGCCGTTCCCGTGCGGCGGCACGTCGCCCGTGGCCCGCTGTGAGTCGTGCCCCAGCGGGTCAAGCGCCGCGATCTCATAAAGGTGGGCGGTGGCTGGGTCGGCGGCCGAGTCGAGGTACTGGAGGGTCGCTCCGTCGACCGTCGCGATCAACGTGCCGTCGCGATAGATGCGATAGGCGGTAACGTCGGTGTCGTCGCTGCTCGCGTACCAGTCGAGCCGGTTCCCCGACCCGGTCGCTATCACCGTGAACTGATGGGGCTGACTCGGCGGGGTGTTGTCCGTCTGGTCCGGCTGCTCTGGGGTCTTGACCCTGGCCGGCTTGGATCGCACCAGCGGCTGGCCCGCGGCGTTGCGCGCCTCGACCACGTAGGTGTAGGGCGTACTCGACTGCACGGACAGGTCGGCGTACATCGTGGTCGCACTGTCGACCGAGGCGAGCTGATGGCCGTCCCGCAGGATGACGACCGCCCCCGTCTGGACGCCGGACGGCAGGGTCCAGTTCAGGTCCACCTCGCCGGTGCCGGCGGCCACGGGGTGCAGGCGCAGGTCCGGCGGGGGCGCCGCCGCCACGGGCTGCGTCCCTCGGACGCCAACGAGCGCGGCGGACGTCACCAGCGCCGCCACCAGGATCAGGGTCCGCCACCGAGGGAAACGTGACATGGCGAGATTTCCAAACTCGGCCCGATCGGCCGGCTGATTACCCACTATCGACGCCTGACGCACAGCGATCGCTCCGCCTGGCCCGTGTCCTGGGCCCTGGCCGTATGGACGTGCACGGTGAACCGGCCGGCGTTGACCGGGAAGGGCACCGTGGTAGCGAAGTCCCGACGTCCTATGGCGATAATGCGTGCGATTAAACCACCGCGGTAGGAGCGGGACAACGGCGAATTACGACGAAAGTCGCGTTCGTCGACGTGGAGCGGCGGGCGGTCGAGCGAGCAGCCGAGCCGGGCGCGGGCCATCGCCATCGTCACCGAATAGATCCAGACCCGATGAAGGTGGGGAGGGCTATGGTACACTTGTGCTATCGCCACGCGTTGTGTAGCAACGAGTTGCTGCACGGCTGAGAGGACACGTTCCGGTCAGTGAGCGCGCCCACATAGCCACGACGCACCACGCCCTCGTAGCTCAACGGACAGAGCACTTGACTTCGGATCAAGGGGTTGGGGGTTCGAGTCCCTCCGAGGGTACCCAGCGTAATCCTTATTCTGACGCGGAAATGGGAAGCGCCGGCCAAGCAGCCGGCGCTTTCTCTCGCGCTTGACACCAATTTTCGACACCAACCCGTTTCAGGAGCCGAGCGCGGCGTCGATCTTGGCAGGGGCTTCCCGCGCCAGCTCCGGCGCGACGAAGACGGCGGTGATTCGCACGTCAACCGGAAGCTCGAACCGGATCACAGCAGCAGCATCAACGGCCGCGGCGCGAGCGACGACCGAGGGCAACGTGGATGGGCCCGGCGTCTGAGTCATCACCGCCATGTTTGCTCGTATAAGTTTGCGCGCTGCAATACGCACCTCGGTTGACATTCCTCAAATCTCAATCCATAATGGCGGCACCCTCGCGTGCTGATCCCGTGATCCGCGTTGACAATTCAAGCTGGAGGTAGAGCTATGGCGGAGATCACCGGCATCTTGTGTCAAGTCATCACCGGCAACGTCAGCGGGGCGGGCACGGATGGCAGCATCTACCTCGGCCTGGGCGGACGCGAGTTTCATCTTGATTCGTCACAGGACGACTTCGAACGAGGATCGTGGCGCGAGTATATCCTGGGTCGCGCACCACTCGAGCCGAATCTGCCGCCACCACAAATCCGCGTGACGGACAAAGATCACAACGATCCGCGGCGCGACTTTCGCTTGGACACCGTGAATCTCAATCGCACACCGGTCTACATCCGGTTTGAGCCAGAGAACAATGGCGACAACTGGAACTTGAAGTTCGCGGCGGTCCTCGTGTACAGCGGGCAGGGCCAGTTCGTCGTGGCCTTCACTCTGCCCCGTGACTTCGACAACCTCTGGCTGGGCCACTCGATGGGGAAGATCATCTATCTGACCAATGAGTGGTGGAGTGGAGCGGAGGCTGTCTTGGCACTGGGACGCCAGGTGAGCTCGACGATGGAAACGTCGACTGAGGAGAACACGACAGCGCCGGCTTGACCAATTGCCGCACGCACGGGCGCGACCTGGGCCGGATGGGAGGGCCGCCGAGCACGCTCGTGTGGACCTGGCACAACCGTCTCGGACGCGGTGTCGAGCGAGGGAAGGCGCGACGCTCTTCTCTCCTATGTCGATGAGCATCAAACAGCATGAGCAAATGGGTCAGCGCGCGGGTTGACCCTGCTTGGTCTCTTGCATCAGCCGATAACAGCACAATTGCACAACGTGCCGGCGCTTGAACCGGGCAACCAAACTGCTGATCGATCTGACGAGTGCTATCATGCCGCCGTCGGGCTGGAGGAGCGGAAAGGGTGGCGGCATGCGCGCGGTGGTGCTCTCGATCGGGGCGGAACTGCTGGAAGGCTTCATCACCGATACCAACGCCACCTTTCTGGCGCAGGAGCTGGCCGCGCTCGGCGTCGAGCTGGTCGGCGTGCGCCAGGTCGGTGACCGGCTGGTCGACATCGTGCGCGAGCTGGAGCGCGGCTGGCAGGACGCCGAGCTGATCATCACCACCGGCGGCATCGGCCCGACCGACGACGATCTGACGCGCGAGGCGATCGCCGATCTGCTGGGCGAGACGCCGGCCATCGACGAGTCGATGCTCGCCATCATCTCCGCCTTCTTCCGCTCGCGCGGCATCACCATGCCGGAGCAGAACACCAAGCAGGCCTGGCTGATCCCCTCCGCCGAGGCGCTGCCCAACCCGATGGGCACCGCGCCCGGCTGGTTCGTGCGCCATCAGGGGCGTTCCATCGTCACCATGCCCGGCGTGCCGCGCGAGATGCGCCGCATGTGGGCCGAGCAGGCCGTGCCCCGGCTGGCGCCCTCGCTGGGCGACCGGGTCTATGTCTCGCGCACGCTCAAAACGAACGGCATCGGCGAGTCGGCCGCCGAGAAAGAGATCGCCGCGATCATCCACCGGGGCGAACCGATCGTCGCCACCTACGCCAAGGACGACGGGGTGCACGTGCGCATCGTGGCGGGCGCGCCGGAGCTCGGCCCGGCCGAGGAGGCGGTCGCGCGCACGGTAGCCGAGGTCAGCGCCATCCTGGGGCCGTACATCTACGGCGAGCTGGGTGTCAGTCTGGGCGCCGCGATCCTGGAGCCGCTGGTGCGCACCGGGGCCACGCTGGCACTGAGCGAGCTCGGCTCCGGCGGGCGGCTGAGCGAACTGCTGGTCGAGGAGCCGTCGGCCGAGCGCCGGCTGCTGGCGAGCGTGGTGCAGCCCTGGGAGCAAGCCACCGCGCCAGGCGAGAGCGCGGCCGCGCTGGCGGCGCGCGAGGCGGCCAAAATTCGCGAGCGCTTCGGGGCCGACTTCGGCTACGCCATCGCGGTGCGCATGGAGCCGGGAGAGACGCCCGACGTTACGCGGGGCGAGGTGGCGCTCTGCCTGGCCGGTCCGGGCGCGCCGGTGGAACGCGGCCACCGCGTCAACGCCATCCCGGCCGAGGTGCGTCGCCGCGCCGGGCTATGGGCGGCTGAGTTCCTCTGGCGTGCCCTGCACGAGCAGGTCGGCGCAGCCGCCGGGTAGCTCCGGTATCTCGCGCCAGCCGCGCCGGAGGCCGTAGCGCCGCGCCCGCCAGGCGAGCCCCACCGGGTAGCCCACCATTTTCGCCAGATCGCCGGCCAGGCGCAGCGCCGGCGCCAGGGCCAACGCCGGCAGCAGCTCGAAGAGCGGCAGTTGCCGGCGCCACAGGCGCAGCCAGGGGCGGCGCATGTAGACGGCGCCCGCCACGAGGCCGGCGGCGGTCACGCGCCGGTCGCGCGCCGCCAAAACCAGCGGCAGCAGCCCGAGATAGGTGGCGTAGCGCAGCGCGTGGCGGCGGGCGAAGAGCCCGGCCTTGCCGTCACCCCGAGCGTAGCGAAAGTACTGCCGCCAGTAGGCGCCGAGCGTCGGGCGCGGGCGAAACCAGACCACCGCCTGTGGGCGGAACGCGAAGCGGGCGCCGGCCGCGCGCAGCCGCAGGTCGAAGACCAGATCCTCGCAGTAGTCGAGCCACTCGGGATAGCGAACGCCCGCCTCGATCAGGCTGCGCCGCAGGGCCAGCGAGCGGCTGGAGGGGAGAAAGCGCCCGGGATCGATCTCGACCTCGTCGGGCAGCGTCACCGCGCCCAGCACGCGTTCGAAGCGGTTGGCGGGAGCGGCGCGGAAGAAGCCGGCGACGACGTCCGGCTGCTCGGCCAGCGGCCGCTCGAAGGGCGCCGCTAGCTCGGCCAGCCAGTCCGGCGCCAGCCGCACCCCGGCGTCGGTCACCGCCACGATCTCGCCGCGCGCCCGCCGCAGCGCGAGGTTTCGTCCCGCCGCGATGTTCGCCCCCGGAGCGGTCAGCACGCTCAACGGCAGCCGATCTTGCCAGGCCGCCAGCCGCGCCGGGGTGCTGTCGCACGAGCCGCCGTCGACCACGATGATCTCGTCCGGCGGCCGGTGCTGCGCCGCGATCGCGGCCAGCAGCGCGTCGATGGAGTCTGCTTCGTCTTTGACGGTGAGGATCAGCGCGACGCGTCGGCGCTCAGACCCAGTCACCCGGCGACCCCCGCTCGAAGGCGTCGAGCAGCGCATCCTGACGCGTCAGCATGTCGGTGCGCTCCGCCGGCGTCAGGTCGTCGAAGCCAAGGAGGTGCAGGAAGCCGTGGAGCGCCAGGTAGGCGATCTCGCGCTGCACGCTGTGCCCGGCTCCGGGCGCCTGCCGCGCTGCCGTCTCGAAGGAGACGGCGATGTCGCCAAGATAGTCGCCCTCCCCGGGAAAGCTCATGACGTCGGTCGGGCCGCTCAGGCCCATGAATTGCTGGTGCAACGCCGTCATCTCGGCGTCGTCGCAGACCCAGAGGCCGACCTCGCCGCTGACAGCCTGTTGGCGCGCGGCGAAATCGAGCAGGGCGGCGACTCGGTCGGTATTGAGGGACGGGGCGGTGGGATTGAGCCGGATCTCGACTGAGAAGGGCGAACCGGACGTCAAGCTCAATGCGCGGCCTCTACCGGCTGCCGCGTCGGGGTCTTGGACAGCTCCGGATACTCGACGCGCGGGTGGTAGATTCCCTCCAGCATGGTGATGAAGGTGGCGCGGATCTGCTCGATCTGGCGCAGGGTCAGGTCGCAGTCGTCGAGCTGCCGGTCTTCCAGCCGCGCCTTGATCACCCCGTCGACGACCTCCTTCAGCCCGGTAGAGGCGCGCCGGCCATCACCGTTGGCCTCCTCGTAGAGCTTGCCGGACTGCGAGGCCGCGCGCACCGCCGCCTCGACGCTGTCGGCCAGCATGATGATCGCGGCTTCCTTGGTCTGCGGCTTGGGCCCCTTGTACCGAAATTCATCCTCGTCGACCGGTTCGCCGGAGGCCAGCGCCTCGGCGTAGAAGTACTTGATCAGCGTCGTGCCATGGTGCTGCTGGATGACGTCGATAATCGGCTGCGGCAGCCGCGCCTTGCGCGCCAGGCGCACTCCATCCTCGACGTGCTCCTGGATGATGCGCGCGCTGGTGCGCGGGTCGAGCGCGTCGTGCACATTGGCGCGGTTGGCCTGATTCTCCACGAAGAAGCTAGGGCGGAGCACCTTGCCGATATCGTGGTAGAGGCAGGCGGTGCGAGCGAAGAGCGGATCGCCGCCCACCGCCTCGACCGCGCTCTCGGCCAGATTGCTGACCACGATACTGTGGTGGTAAGTGCCGGGGGCCTCGCGCGCCAGGCGGTAGAGGAGCGGCTGGTTGGGGTGCGCCAGCTCCAGCAGTTGCAGGTGGGTCACGATGCCGAAGACACGCCCAAGCATGTAGAAGAAGAGGAACGTCAGGCTCGCCGAGACGGCGCCGTTGACCGCGGCATCGCCGGCCAACTGCCCGACCTTGCTGGCGTCGACGTGCCCGTTGGTCAGCGTCAGACAGACCGCGGTGACGAAGACCGCCAGTCCTACACCGAGCGCGGCCCAGAAGAAGCGCACGATGCGCTCGGCGCGGTAGACGATGACCGCGCCGGTCAGGGAGCTGATGAATGTCAGCAGGGCGACCTCGAACGTGCTGCCCGAGACGATGCCGAGGTAGAGCGCCAGGAAACCGGCCAGCACCACCGCCAGCTGGAAGTCGAGCAGGATCGAGAGGAGCATGGCCGCGGCCGCGGCCGGGAACATCAGCCGCAGCTGGTCGCTCTGCAGGAGGAAGCGCCCGGTGACGACCGGCACCACCACGATCAGCGAGACCAGCAGGAGCTGGCGCAGGTCGCCGGTGCCGCTGGCGGTCAGGAAGAGATAGCCGAGCAGCGCCAGGGTGACGATCGCCAGCAGGCCGAGCGTACCGACGAACTGCGGCCAGTTGTGCGTCGCGGTCAGCAGTCCGAAGTGCTCCAGCTTCTCAATGTCGTACGACGTGACCGGGTCGCCGTCGCGCACGATCACCTGCCCCTGCTGCACGGTGACCATCACCGGCTCCACGTTCTTGGCGGCGGCCTCGCGGGCGGCCTTGGTCTGATCCTGATCGACCTGCACGTTGGCCCGGATGAACGGCGTGGCCAGCGCCACCGCCAGCGAGCGCTCGCTGGCCGAGATCAGGAGCGAGCGGTCGAGCAGACCCTGCTTGATCGAGGCGACATCCTCCTGGCGGACCTGATCGGCCAGCGCCACGCTGAGCAGGCGCTGCGCCTCATTCTTGACCCGCGACCAGGCGCTACTATCGAGCGCCGCGATGGCGGTGGCGTCGTCGGCGCTCAACCCCTCGACAGCGGCGCGAATCTGATCGTTCTGCCCCTGAGCGGTCGGGGTGCCGAATGCCGGGGCGCGCACCTCGTCGATCTGGAGCAGCGCCTTTTGCAGCGCCGCCACCTGCGCCGGCGCGACCGAGGCATCCGGGAGCAGCACGACGTTGCGCGCGTCATCGTAGGCCTCCTGGCGCGCGTCGGCGGTGCGCAGGGCACTGACGAAGGTGTCGGTCGCCGGCGACTTGATGGTGCGGGTGGCGATCTCGCCGGCTTTGAGATTGAGCGAATCGGACTGCCAGGTGAGATAGAGAGTGCCGCTGAGGATCGCCAGGATCGCCAGGCCCAGCATGGCAAACGAGAACACGCGCCAGGCGACGGGTTGCCGCAGCCCGAACCGCCCCGCGAGGTGCTGGACCTGGCTGATCTGATTGCCGGACGCGCCCCGGCCTGTGCTGATCATCTCACCGCCTGGATCTCGCGCTCCCCGGCCGAGCTAGGCCCCGGCCGCGGCCAGCGCTGCTCGCGCGGCCGCCGCGATGGTGCTCCCCTCGGCGGTCGCGCCGATGCGTTGGCGGAGCAGGGGCATGACTCGTCCCATGTCGCGCGCTCCGCTGGCCCCAATCTCCTGAACCACGATCCGTGCCACGTCCAGCACTTCGTCGTAGCTCAGCTGCGGCGGTAGATAGTGCTCCAGAACGGCGATCTGTGCCTCCTCGACGGCCACCAGATCCGGGCGCCCGCCGCGGCCAAACTGCTCGATGGAATCGCGACGTTGCTTGATCTGGCGCTGCACGACCTCGATGATCTCGGCGTCGGTGAGGGGCCGGCCGTGCTCGATCTCCTGGTTGTGGATCTCGGCCCGCAGGAATCGCAGCGTCTCGCGGCGCGTTACATCACCGGAGCGCATCGCGTCCTTGAGATCATCGAGCAGCCGGTCGGCGAGTTCGCTCATCACCTTAATGTTCCAGGGAGTATTGTCGTTACACCACACGGGGCATCGGTCATGTCCACTGGGACGAGTGTACGACCGTACACCCAGCGGCAATTATAGGTGCCACCTGACCGAGCGTCAACGTCGGGCCGATGCGCGCTGGGTTGCGCGTTGCGTCGTGGCCACTCGCGCGGTTGACACGCCCAGGCGGGCTGGGTAAAATCTAGGTACTGAACGGAGCGAGTTCCGGGAAGCACGCGGAAGTGGCTCAGTTGGTAGAGCATCTCCTTGCCAAGGAGAAGGTCGCGGGTTCGAATCCCGTCTTCCGCTCCGAGTACGGCGGGTTCCCTCGGGAGCCCGCTTTTGCTTTGTGTGCTTGTCGTGCACGCGGACGTGGCGGAAGGGCAGACGCTGCGGTCTTAAAAACCGCTGGGGCGACCCGTGCGGGTTCGAATCCCGCCGTCCGCACCTCTTCGATTTCTGCGTCAGATCAACTAAAACACTATGCCTGGCCGAACCGTCGTCTGGCCTGACGCAGCTCGTGTAGCCAAGACTGTAGCCAAACGGAGGTAGTGGTGATCGCATACGCATTCATGGACGTTGATCCCACCTCTGGCGTCCTTCGATTGAAATCCCGGTTTCGTCTCATTCCCCATCAGAGCGACGACGCCAGCGTGCGCCGCGACTGGTGGCTTGCATTTCAACGCGGGGTCGGGACTCTGCCTACTAATGGATCAGC
>DASSHC010000204.1:0-3000 GCA_035693105.1 Thermomicrobiaceae bacterium
CCCGTTGCCGAAGCCGATCACCAGCCCGGCCAGCAGTAGCTCGTGGTAGCTGTGGGTCAGCGGCACAAGCGCCATGCCCAGCGCCATGAAGGCGAAGGAGGGCACCGCTGCCGCCTTGCGGCCGATGCGGTCCATCAGATAGCCCGAGGGGATGAACAGGGTGACGTCGACCAGCGCCGAGACGCTGACGATCTCGCCCACCTGGGCCGGGTTCAGCCCGATGGCGTAGGCGGCGAAGAGGGGGATCACGAGCTGGCGGCCAGCTCGAATCATCTGCCCCAGGATGTTGGCCGAGCCGGCGGCCAGCACGTCGCGCGGGTTGTGGCTCAGCACCTCGCGCATCACGCTGAAATCGAGCCGGTGCGCGCCGGCGCGCGGCCGCGCGGCGCCCTCCTCCGGCGCCGGGTCATGGACGAAGAGAAAGGCGACGACCACCGCGCCCGAGGCAACTACGCCGGCCACGATCAGCGCGGTCGACAGGCTGTAGTGCAGCGCCACCACCCCGCCGACGAAGGGGCCGACGAAGTTCCCCAGCCGGTTGATGCCGCCGAAGATCGAGATCGCGCGCCCGCGGTTGTGCGCGGGCACGCCCTGCGCGATGTAGGTGTGGCGCGACAGCCCCCAGAAGGCGGTGCCGATGCCGAGCACGAAGCGGAAGCCGACCAGTTCCGGCGTCATCGTGGACAGGCCGAGCGCGATGGTGGCCAGCGAGAAGAGCAGCGCGCCGAGGACCATCGAGCGACGGAAGCCGAGCCGCTGCAGCAGCAGACCGGCCGGCAGATCGGTCAGCATGGTCCCGATCCAGGCCGCCGAGACGATCAGCCCGGCCATGCCGTAGGAGCCGCCGAACTGCTTGGCGTAGAGCGGGATGATCGGGACCATCAGTCCCTGGCCGAAGGCCAGCATCGCGGTGGGGACATAGACGGGCAGCACCAGCTCACGCTGACTCGTGATCATCCGCGCCCGACCGTCCGCATCCCGGCTCCCCACACACCCCGCGCCCATTCGCCCGGCAATTCTACCCCGCGCCGCACCCCACCCGCCGGCATCGCTTGACATTCAGCCAAGGCGCGGCAGACTGGGTTGTCATCGGAAAGCGGAGCACTGGAGGGCAGCGAGATGGATGAGGAGCGGCGCTACCCGGCCGAGCCACTGGCGGAGTTCGCCGCGGCTGCCCTGCGCCGAGTGGGCCTGCCGGACGAGGACGCCGCCCTGGTGGCCGATACGCTGCTCAAGTCGGACCTGCGCGGCCACTCCTCCCACGGCATCTTCCGCCTGCCCTGGTACGTGCGCCGCCTGCGGAGCGGCGTGATGCGCCCGCTGACTGCGCTGGAGGTGGTGCGCGAGCGCGGCGGGGTGACGGTGCTCGACGCGCACGATGGCGTCGGGCAGGTCGTGGCACAAAGGGCGATGCGGCTGGCGGTCGAACGCGCCGCCGAGCACGGTGTAGCGACGGTGGCCGTGCGCCGCAGCAACCACTTCGGCGCGGCGATGTACTTCACCCTGGAAGCCGCCGCCGCGGGCTGCGTCGGCATCCTGATCACCAACGCCAGTCCGGCAATGGCGCCCTGGGGCGGGAGCCGGGCGCTGATCGGCAACAATCCCTGGTCCATCGCCGCCCCGGCCGGACACTACCCGCCGCTGCTGCTCGACTTCGCCAACACGGTGGTCGCGCGCGGCAAGATCTACACCGCGCGGCAGGCAGGGAATGCGATCCCGCCCGGCTGGGCCATCGACCGCGACGGACAGCCGACGACTGACCCCGTGGCCGCGCTGGAGGGGTTGATCCTGCCGATCGGCGGCCACAAGGGCTACGCCCAGTCCTTCATGTTCGACGTGCTGGCCGGGGTGCTGACCGGCGCGCGCTTCGCCAGCGGCGTCTTCGGCCCCTACCAGGCCGAGCGGCCCAGCGGCTGCGGGCATCTGGCCCTGGCGCTCGACATCGACCACTTCATGGACCTGCCCGAATTCGAAGCGCGCGTCGAGGAGCTGATCGTGGAGATCAAGTCCGCGCCCCTGGCGCCCGGCCAGGTTGAGATCTTCTACCCCGGCGAGCCGGAGGCCCGGGCCGAGGAGCGCAACAGCCGGCTGGGCATCCCGCTGCCGGCCAATACCGTCGCCGATCTGGACGCGCTGGCCGGCGAACTGGCGCTCGCCTCGCCGTTCTGAGCCGCGCGGGGGACGAAGCGGCTACGACGTCAGCAGGCGAACCTGCTCGTCGAGCGTGTCGATCTGATCCTCGATGCGGCTCTCGATCTCGCCCTTGCCAGCCAGGCGGCTAAGACCAGTCAGCATCCCCTGACAACTCGCGCAGAGCCGCGGCAGCATCTGCTCGACCTGAAGCGGCGTGATCTGCTCGCGCTCCAACTCGGCGTGCAGCAGGCGCAGATGGTCGGCCCGGCGCCGCAGCGTGCGAGCGTCGGTGTTGTGGGGGAGCGAGCCGAGGTCGGCCGGCGTGCCGCAGGCCGGGCAGCGGTCGTTAGTCTGGTCAGGCATCGGCTTCTCCCCTCAGGACTCGGCCTCGGCTTCGCGGTCGGCGTTCACCTGCCGCTCTGCTTGACTGATCGGGTAGGTGGGGAAGGGAGGGGGCAGGTAGCCCGGCGCCCAGTAGGGCGAGTAGCCGTAGTAGCTATAGAGCGTGTTGGCGTAGGTGCGATCGGGCTCCAACCGCGGGTCGTAGGTCGGCCCCTTGCCGACGAACTGGCGCGTCTGGTTGATGTAGACATGGTCCGGGTCGAGACGGGTGATGTCGTCGACCGGGATCAGCACCTTCTGCTCGCCGATGCCGAGGAAGCCGCCCGAGCCGACCTCCAGGAAGCGCACCCGCCGCTCTTTGGTGTCGATGTAGAGGTCGTCGACCGATCCGAGCTTGTCGCCGTCGCGATCGATGACGTCGCGATGGCGCACGTCCTCGGCCGGGTCGGCGACCGTCAGTCCCGAGTCGCTGAGCTTCACCAACTCGTTGGGGTCCTGCATCGCGCACTCCTCTCACGGCTCACA
>DASSHC010000205.1:0-3121 GCA_035693105.1 Thermomicrobiaceae bacterium
TACCTTCGGACATGAGGGTGGCAATCACATCCGGTTGCAGGTCACAGTCAGCGTCACACGCGTGGAATAGCAGATCATCGTGTGGCGGCCACGAAGGTTTGGCCACCATGGGGTGATCAAAATTGATCAGACTCTTTTCGCGCGTGGACCGCAGGCTCAAAGTGCCACGGCTTTCTGATTGATCCCGTCCCTTTTCATTCAAGAGCCGTGGCGTCCCTGGTCGGGCCGTCCCCCAATGCGTTCCGACCGGGGTCTCCTTACAATTCTGGGATTGTGGATGGAGAATTGTGATGCGGCCAATCACCTTCAGAAATCAGTTTTCCGATGTGGCGGATGCTTGCGCTCTGGCTCAGGCGATCGTGGACACTGTCCGCGAGCCGGTGATTGTGATCCGGCGTGCAAAATTGACCCCTTAGCTGGGAGGATCGGCGTCCAAAATTGACCCCCCTCATTCAGTGGATCAGCACCCATCCGTTTGTGTTTGCGAACGGATGGAGAGGGGATGAAGTCAGTGGATACGATCGCCCGGGTCCGGCGCGCGTTTTATGTTCAGGGCTGGTCGCTGAAGCGGATCAGCCGGGATCTGCATGTGTCGCGCAACACGGTGCGACGGATATTGCGGTCGAACGAGACGTCGTTCTCCTATGAGCGTGAGCATCAGCCGAAGCCGAAGATCGGGCCGTGGCAGGTGCAGCTGGATGCGCTGCTGGACGGCAATGACGCGAAGGGGAAGCGCGAACGCCTGACGCTGGTGCGCATCTATGAGGAGCTTTGCGCGCTCGGCTATGAGGGCAGCTACGATGCTGTCCGACGGCATGCAAAGAGCCGGGACACGGCGCGGGGCGCGGCGGTGGCCGAGGCTTATGTGCCGCTGTTCTATCCTCCGGGCGACGCGTACCAGTTCGACTGGAGTCACGAGATCGTCATCCTGAACGGCGTGACGGTGACCGTGAAGGTTGCCCATGTCCGGCTCTGCCACAGCCGCATGATGTTCGTCAGAGCCTATCCGCGGGAGACGCAGGAGATGGTGTTCGATGCCCATGACCGGGCGTTCGCCTTCTTCGGCGGCACCTGCACGCGCGGCATCTACGACAACATGAAGACGGCGGTGGAGACGGTCTTTGTCGGCAAGGAGCGGCAATACAATCGCCGCTTCCTGCAGATGTGCAGCCACTATCTGGTGCAGCCGGTGGCCTGCACCCCGGCATCGGGCTGGGAGAAGGGGCAGGTTGAGAACCAGGTTGGGCTGGTGCGCGAGCGCTTCTTCACGCCGCGGCTGCGCTTCCGGAGCTACGAGGAGATGAACGCCTGGCTGCTCGACAAGTGCGTCGCCTGGGCCAAGGCCCACCGCCATGTCGATCAGCCGGAGCGCACGATCTGGGATGTGTTCGAGGAGGAGCGCGGCAAGCTGGTCGGCTATCGCGGTTCCTTCGATGGCTTCCACTGCGTTCCTGCTTCGGTGTCGAAGACCTGCACCGTGCGCTTCGACAACAACAAATACTCGGTGCTCTCGACGGCAGTTGGTCGCCCGGTCGAGATCCAGGCCTATGCCGACCGCATCGTCATCCGCCAGGACGGCACCATCGTCGCCGAGCATGCCCGCAGCTTCGGCCGCGGCGAGACGGTCTATAATCCATGGCACTACGTTCCGGTCCTGGCCCGCAAGCCCGGAGCCCTGCGCAATGGTGCGCCGTTCCAGGGTTGGGATCTGCCACCGGCGATGGAGCGGGTGCGGCGTCGGCTGAAGGCTGCCGACGATGGCGACCGGCAGATGGTGCTGATCCTGACGGCGGTGCTATCGGACGGGCTCGATGCGGTTGAAGCCGCCTGCCAACAGGCGCTCGCCGAGAACGTCTGCTCGTCGGCCGTCGTTCTCAACATCCTGGCCCGCCGCCGCGATCCGGCGCCGGCCGTCACTATCCTCACACCCGATGCGCTTCGCCTGCGCCACGAGCCGCAGGCCGACTGCGCCCGCTACGACAGCCTCAGGAGGGCAAGCTGATGGAACGGACCCAGGTTCTGGATCTGATGGGCACGCTGAAGCTCTACGGCATGCGCGGGGCCTATGACGAGGTCATGGCCACCGCCATCAAGCGCCAGCACGAGCCGCCCAGGATCATCGGCGACCTGCTGTCGGCCGAGATCGCCGAGAAGCAGGCCCGCTCCATCAAATACCAGCTCACCGTCGCCAAGCTGCCGCTGGCCAAGGACATCGAGGACTTCGACTTCACCGACACCCCCGTCAACGAGACCCTGGTCCGTGATCTCGCCACCGGCACCTTCATCGCCGATCAGCGCAATGCCGTCCTCATCGGCGGCACCGGCACGGGTAAGTCACATCTGGCTATCGCCATTGCCCGTGCTCTCATCCGCAACGGAGCGCGCGGGCGCTTCTTCAACGTCGTCGATCTGGTCAATCGGCTCGAGACAGAGCACCGCAATGGAAAGCAGGGACGGATCGCCGACTACCTCACCCGTCTCGACTTCGTGGTGCTCGATGAGCTCGGCTATCTGCCCTTTGCGCAGGCCGGCGGGCAACTGCTCTTCCATCTCATCAGCCGGCTTTACGAGCGGACCTCGATCATCGTCACCACCAATCTCGCCTTCGGCGAATGGCCAGCCGTCTTCGGCGACGCCAAGATGACAACCGCATTGCTCGACAGGCTCACCCACCACTGCGAGATCATCGAGACCGGCAACGAATCCTGGCGCTTCAAGACCCGCTCTCAAAGCTAAAGCCGACGAGCCTAACCAACGCGCCCGACCGGGCTGCGCAACCCCGACCAGCTCCACCCGGTAGGGCGCTCACCGCCGTGCGCTACAAGGGGGTCAAAATTGGACGCCGATCGAGGGTCAGTTTTGCGCGCCGATTGACAGCTCGATGATCCGCTCCAACCTCCGGATCGAGCCGCCGCCCCAGCTGGAGGCGATCGCGTCCATTTCGTATCCTTCAAGCGGCGTCGCCCAACGGGGATCATGGCCGAGTTCGGCGTAGACTCGCTCCATGATGCGCAGGGCCAGTATCGGCAGATGCTCCAGGCGGGGCACAGGAAAGCGCAGGATCCGACATCGGTCTCGCAGCACGGAGGGAATGGGCCCTATGTCGTTCGCGGTCATCAGC
>DASSHC010000206.1:0-2483 GCA_035693105.1 Thermomicrobiaceae bacterium
AGGCGGGTGTCGGCCCGGGGGACGCGCCCGGCTCGGCCGCGACGTCCGCCCCCTGCCACTCCGGCAGGGCCGCGAACTGCCGGTCGGTCAGCTCGAGCACGACGTTCTCGGCGTTGATCCATTTGATCTGGGTAAGCGTGACGCGCTTGGTCTTCTTGTGGAGCAAGCCGTACTTGACGATGAAGGCGACCGGTTCGCTCGCCTGTCCGTCGGTCAGCAGCGCGCTGACCGTCCCGACCTTCTTCTTGCCGGAGACGAGCACCTGATTGCCGATCGCGGGAACATGTCGCTCTGCCATCGTGTCTCGTCCTTCCGCCAGGCGACCCGCGATCGCCGCGATCTGCCCGGTCGCCATGTGCTAGCTCCGGTATGCGCCCCGACACTTAACCCGGTGTGAAGCGTGGCTTAACTTGGCATAAGTCGCGCGCCGTATGCGGCGGACGCCACGCTCTATAATTGCGCCAGCGCCTCACCCGGTGCGCCTGGAGGCACGCGAGCCTTGCTGGAGGAACTGGTGCTGGAGACCCAATACGCCTCGATCGATATGATTTGCCCCAAATGCCGGTCGACCTGGGAAGCGCCGTTCGCGCGCGTCGTCAACGTGGGCACGCATCCCGAGGGGCGGCTCGGCGCCCTGCTCGGCACGATGCACAAGAGCCACTGCCCCGCCTGCAAGACCCCGCGCGATGTCGAGGTGATTTGGGATTACTACGACCCCGAGCGGAAGCTGGTGATTCAGGTGCGGCCCGAGTGGGAATTCCACGCCGGGGGCGGCGAGGACTGGTACTGGGCGCGCTACGAGGATCTGGTGGAGAAATACAAGGACATTGAGGTTCAGGTCGATGTCGTCTTCGGCTTCGCGGAGCTGGTCGAGAAGCACCTGGGCGGCGACGTGGCCGTGGCCGAGGCCAAACGCGAGTGGGAAGCGCGCCGCGCCGCCGAGCGCGCGCAGTCAGCCGCGGAGACGGCGGAGGCCGGGGCCGAGGGTGACGGGGCGGAGGAGAAGCCCTGACGCGCGTTATTCCTCCTGCGAGCGTCAATTACCAAATGGACCGGTCCACGAATAGGGCGACGTTCGGGACGTCGACAGCGTCCCGCGTTTGGGGAACGAGGACCAGAGTGGACACGGGGTCTGCGCCTACAGGATAGACGAATGTTGCAAACCAGTAGGGGCGGCCCTCCGTGGCCGCCCTCGCCCCCCAACGGTATCTCACCTCGACAGGCCACCAGGCTTGCGCTCACTCCCTCGTCTCACCCTGTAGTACAGTGACCACGGCTCAGTGACGCCGCATGGTGACGCACGAACGCGGAGGGGGAGACGACGATGACGCTGACTGGGGGCCGGCGCGCGGTCGGGAGTGGGAGCGAGGAGCTGACGCGGGCTGCCTACGCCCGGGCGGAGTCGTACCTGCCCTGGAACGTCCGGCCAATGCTGCACAACATCGAGCTCAAGCCCAACTGGATCGGCGAGAGCGACCGCTTCTGGTACCGCCGCACCAGCCCCGAGGGCGCGGAGTTCGTGCTGGTCGACCCGGCCAGCGGCGAGCGGCGCCCCGCCTTCGACCACGTCCGGCTGGCCGAGGCGCTCTCGCGCGCGACCGGCAGGCCCTCCGTGCACAACCAGCTCCCGTTCGAGGAGATCGCCTTCGAGGACGACGGCCGCACGCTGCGCTTTGCCGTGGCCGCTCAACAGTGGAGCTGCGACCTCGATAGCTACGCCTGCACCAATCGCGGGCCAGTCGAGCCGGCGCGTAAGGACGAGGTCCTCTCGCCCGACAAGCAATGGGCCGCCTTCCTGCGCGACGGCAACCTCTTTGTGCGCCACACCGCCAGCGGCGAGGAGCGCGCCCTGACCAGCGACGCCGAGCCGTACGACGACTACGCCACCCTGCCCGAGTCACGCCTCTCGGCGGTGACCGACCGCGCCACCGGCAAGCCGCTGCCGCCCGTGGTGGCCTGGTCGCCCGACTCGACGCGCCTCTTCACCTACCGCCTCGACCAGCGCCAGGTCGAGCCGATGGTGCTGGTGCAGTCGGTGCCGCCCGAGGGCTCCCACCGCCCGCTGGCCCACCCCTACCGCTACCCGCTCCCCGGCGACGCCGCGCTGGCGACCGGCGAGCTGCTGATCCTCGATCTGGAGGGCAAGCGCGTCCCGCTCCAGACCGCGCCGCTCCACGCCGGCGGCCGCGGCATCTTCGAGACCGGCTACGCCTGGTGGGGCGAAGACGGCAAGAACGTCTACTTCGTGCGCGCCGAGCGCGGCGGTCAGGCCGTTACCCTGGAGGCCGGGGACGCTGCCAGCGGCGAGACGCGCACGCTGCTGGAGGAGCGGGGCGCCAGCACCGTCTTCCCCCAGCACGTCGGCATGGAGATCAGCAACGTCAAGGTGCTCGACGGCGGCGCGGCCTTCACCTGGTTCTCGGCTAAGAGCGGCTGGGGCCACCTCTCTCTGTACGACGCCGCGACGGGCGAGGAGCGCAACG
>DASSHC010000207.1:0-7855 GCA_035693105.1 Thermomicrobiaceae bacterium
CCCAGCGCGACCCCGGCGGCGGAACCCCGGGTTAGTTCCTCAAACGCCATCAAGCCCGCGCGTCAAGCGGCGCCGAGCCTCCGGGGCTGCCTGGCGCTGCCCAGCGCGAACGCCCCGGGAAGCGCGCCACGCCTCCCCCGCCATGTCTTCCCGGAAACCCCCGTCCCCAGTTTGCGCTGTGGCAAAGACCACGCGCGCCGTTTCCGCCATGATGGGGGCGGTGAATCGGTGCGCGGCGCCGGCCGCGGCGAGGGCGAGGAGAGCCAGATGAGCTTCGACGACGACCGGTCATTTGGACACCTGCACGACGCCGACGTGAGCGACGACGGCGATCACGAATGCCACTACTCCACCAGCCAGCCGGCGCCGACGCAGTGGGTCGCCGTCGGCGTCACCTCGCTGCTGGATCAGGGCGATCCCCGGCACCGGATGCTAGTCGGGACCGGTAGCAGCGAGGCGGCCGCGATCCGTGCCCTGCGGCGGCGCTGCCGGTGGCTGAGCGCGGGCTAACCAGCCCAGCGATTGCGCGTTGAGGAAGCAAGAAAGCCGGACGGTATGTCATACGCACCTCTGCCCGCCGGACGACCGGCCAACCCCCGCATTCTGGTGGTCGGTGGCGGCTTCGCCGGCGTCTACACGGCCTACGAACTCCAGCGGCGGCTGCGCCACCGCCGCCCGATGATCGACATCGTCAATCGCGAGAACTTCTTCGTCTTCTACCCGCTGATCCCCGAGATCGTCTCCGGCGCGATCGAGACCGAGCACATCTTGACACCGATCCGGCTCGTCGTGCCGCAGGCCACGCTCTTCGTCGGCGAGGTCAGCGCGATCGATCTGCGGACCCAGCAGGTCACGATCGCGCGCGGGCTGGAAGGACAGCCCCACAGCCTCTGCCGCCACGAGTACGACTATCTGGTGCTGGCGCTCGGTGGCACCCTCAACACCAGTCGCATCCCCGGCCTGAGCGAGCACGCCTACGATGTCCAGCGCCTCTCCCACGCCTTCGCGCTGCGCAACCACCTGATCGATATTCTCGAGCAGGCCAATATCGAGCCGGACGCGGCGGCCCGGCGGCGCTTGCTCACCTTCGTGGTCATCGGCGGCGGCACCACCGGCGTCGAGGTCGCGGCGGAGATCCGCGACCTGGTCCACGACGCCCTCGACCACTACCGCTATCTCGATCCGGCGGAGATCCGGATCCTGCTGGTGCACGGCGGCGAGCGCATTCTGCCGGGGCTCGCGCCGAGCCTGGCCGGTTTCGCCGCCGGCCGGCTGCGCGAGCGCGGCGTCGAACTGCTGCTCAACCGGCACGTCGTCGCGGTCGAGCCGACCGCCGTGCGGCTGGACGACGGCAGCGTGATCCCCAGCGAGACGGTCGTCGGCTCGGTCGGGCTCCAGCCCAATCCGCTGGTGCGCGGCCTGCCCGTGCCGCACGACCGGCGGGGGCGGGTCATCGTCGACGAGACGCTCAACGTGCCGGGCTACCCCAATGTCTGGGCGCTGGGTGACAACGCCTCGGTCATCGACCCGCACACCGGCGAGCCCTATCCCCAGACCGCCCAGCACGCCGTGCGCGAGGCGCGGGTGGTGGCGCACAACATCGCCGCGCGCCTCGAGCGGACCGAGGCCAGGCGGATCGACTACCGCACGCGCGGTCAACTCGTGGCGCTGGGGCATCGCTCGGCGGTGGCCGATCTGCGCGGGCACACCTTCTCCGGCTTCCCGGCCTGGTGGCTCTGGCGCACCTACTACCTGGCGCAACTGCCGCACTGGGAGAAGCGGCTGCGGGTGGCCTTCGACTGGACGCTCGACCTCCTCTTCCCGCGCTCGCTGGTGCAGCTCAAGGTCGGCCAGCATCGGTCGCCACCCGCACCGACGCCGGCGAGCACAGCGGACGCGTCCATCCGAGAGGCGCGCGCCGAGCCGCTGGCGCGCGCCTGAGCGGGCTGGGGAGACGCGCGGTGCTGTTGGAGCGCAACGTTCCCCTGTCCGATGTCGTCTGGTACCGCATCGGCGGCCCGGCGCGCGTCCTCCTCTCGGTCCGCGACGCGCCCGGGCTGGAGCACGCCATCGCGTTCGTCGAGCGGCAGCGCCCGCCGCGCCTGCTGGTGATCGGGCGAGGTTCGAATCTGGTCCTGCCGGACGGCCCGTTCGACGGGGTCGTGATCCGGCTGCTGGGCGGCGCGCTGCCGCCTGGCGCGCAGCGGCACGGGGCAACCGTCGAGGTCTTCGGCGGGACGCTGCTCAACGACCTGGCCCGCTCGACCCTCGACGACGGCCTGGTCGGGCTCGAATGGGCCGGTGGACTGCCCGGCACGGTGGGGGCGGCGCTGCGCGGCAACGCCGGGGCCTTCGGCGGCACGATCGCGGAGTGCGTGCGCCGCGTCACGGTGGTCGCGCTGGAAGCCGGCAAGAGTCACGTGCTGGAGCTCGACCACGCGGCCATGCGCTTCGGCTACCGCGACAGCCGCCTGAAGCACGAGCGCGACTGGATCGTCTTGCGCGCGGCCTTCGAGCTGCCGCCCGCTGCCGAGCCGGCGGTGGACGAGGCCCGGCGCGCCTACCAGCGGCACGTCGCCCAGCGGCGCCGGCGCCACCCGCTGGAGTATCCGAACTGCGGCTCGGTCTTCAAGAACCTTACCGA
This sequence comes from Thermomicrobiaceae bacterium, assembly GCA_035693105.1. Classification (GTDB taxonomy): domain Bacteria; phylum Chloroflexota; class Chloroflexia; order Thermomicrobiales; family Thermomicrobiaceae; genus DASSHC01. Next base: position 2,645 of record DASSHC010000207.1, read on the forward strand.
GCCGGACGAGATCGCGCGGGTGCTGGAGCGCTGGCCGGACCTCGACGCGCGCGTGCGCGGCGAGTGGCACGGCAAGGTGCCGATCGCCGCCGTCATCGAGCGGCTGGGGCTGGCCGGGCTCACGGCCGGCGGCGCGCGGCTCTCATCCCGGCACCAGAACTTCATCGTCAACCTGGGCGGAGCCAGCGCGGCGGATGTGCGGACGGTCATCGCGCGGGTGCGGGGTGCCGTGGAGCGTGCCCTCGGCTTCAGCCCGCAACTGGAGATCGAACTGGTCGATTGAACGGAGCCGGTCCGCGGGTACAATGCGGGGCGACGCGGGCGAGCCGCGCCATCGATCCTGGGCAGGAAGGACATCCGCCGTGAACGCCGCGGCCATCATCTCCGCGATCCTGATCATCGCGCTCGGCATCACGCTCCTCGGGGCGATCGTCATCAGCCTGCTGGCGGTCGCGGGGCGGCTGCTCTTCGCGGACCTGAGGGATCAGCCGGCGGAGGAGACACCCTAACGGGGCAGCCAAGCCGGCCGGTCGCGGCCAGTCGAGCAGCCCACGGGCCGAACTTTGCCCGGCGATTATTTTTCCGGCTCACTCCGGTGGAGAACACCGAGCAGGACGAGCGCCTCACAGACCAGCGCGAGCCCGAGCAGGGTCGTCAAGGTCCGCGGCTCGAGCGTGTCGAGCAGGTTGAGGATGATCACCACCACCGCCAGCCCGAACGCCGCGCTGGCCAGCGCCTGCTGCAGCGAGTACTTCACCGGTCGCCTCCTTCCACTCCGTGTGCGCAGCTCGAGGCGCGTTCGAGCGGCGCGACGGTTCCGGCGTGGCTACGCGTGAGCGTGCCCCGGCTGGTGCAGCATCGCGTCCAGTTCGTCGCGGATGACCGCGGCCTCGCTGATCTGACCGGCGCGCGCCGCGTAGAGGAGCGTGACGGCGCCGTGACGTGCCCGCTCGGCCAGGTCCTGCAGGATATGCTGCGACTCCGGCTGGGCCAATTCCTGGCGGTAGCGCGCCTGGAACTCCGGCCACTTCTCCGGGTCGTGGCCGTACCACTTGCGCAGTTCAGTGGAGGGCGCGAGGTCCTTGTCCCAGGCGTCGAGGTGCGCCTCCGTCTTCTTCACGCCGCGCGGCCAGAGGCGATCGACCAACACGCGGTAGCCGTCCTCCGGCGAGGCCGGCTCGTAGATGCGCTTCATCTGAATCATGGCGGCGTTGCCTTCCCCGTGCCGCCCGGCTGCCGCCGGCTGAAGGCGCGTCAGCGGCGAGTGCGGCCGCGGCTGCTCTCGGTGTCGAGCATAGCACGGGCGACGCGTACCCAGCGGTTGGTCTGCCGCGGGCGAGACGGCTGCCTGGTGCTGGTGGTGGTCGTAGTAGCCGCCCGCGGCGCGGCCGCCGCGGAGCCGGGCCGGGGTGGGCGCGGCTTGCCGCCCAAGAGCATGGCGCGCGCGGCACGGACCCAGTGCTTGGCGGCGAAGGGGTGTTTGGCCGGCTCCAGGTGGCCGCCACGCCGGCGCCAGAGCCAGTGGCTCAGCTTCATGGTGATGAAGCCGCCGATGACCGCGAAGACGAAGGAGAAGCTCTCCGGGCTCAGCGAGACGAGGCCGGGATGGCCGAAGTGGAGCACCACCAGCAGGACGTAGGTCGCCAGGTAGCCGACGATCCAGGCGGCGGTCTCGGCGATCGCCTGCCCCATACGCCGGCACTGGCGCCAGGCCAGGAAGTAGATTGCGACAACGAAGATCGGCGACACGTGCGTCCTTATCTCGCGTGGCGACGACGAACACTCTGAAGCCTACCCAATTCGCACCTTCCCCGCCACGGGGTCAATCAGCTTCCGACCGCTCGCGGTTTTGCCGGTGGGGACGGCATCCTTCATAATACGCGATAGGCGGGCCGGCTGGGCTCGGTCCGCGCTGGGCACCACCCTGATCCGCGTTCGCGGCCCGAGATGTGCAACCACATTGGTCCGTTCGAACGCTGGGTTCTGGGTATGGCCGCTCGGGTGACGGCCAGACAGCACGACACGCGACCGCACCCGGCACGGTTCGGCTGCCCTGGCCTGTCGCAAATGAGCCGGCGAACGGTCGCGCGAGCGCGCCGACCGTGGCGAGATCCGGCGAGCACGCCGCGGCGAGAAGCGCGGGTGAGGCCGCGTAGGGATCGGGAACGGGGACTCCATGCACCCGTATCAGGTCACGAGTGAGACTGACGGCATGCTGCCGGCCGCGGAGCGCGTGCTGGTCGGCGGTGGGGAGATGGGCGCCCGCATGCGGGCCATGGACTGGTCCGCGACGCCACTGGGGCCGGTCGCAGGCTGGCCGCAGGCGCTCAAGACCTGCGTGCGCCTGCTGCTGACCTCGCGCCAGCCGATGTGGCTGGGCTGGGGCCCTGAGCTCACCTACTTCTACAACGATCCGTACCTCTCGATCATCGGCGGCAAGCACCCGCAGGCGCTGGGCCAGCCGACGTCGGCGGTCTGGCGCGAGATCTGGGACGACATCGGCCCGCGCCTTCACGCCGCCATGGGCGGCGAAGAGGGAACCTACGATGAGGCGCTGCTGCTGATCATGGAGCGCCACGGCTACCCCGAAGAGACCTACTACACCTTCTCGTACAGCCCCATCCCCGATGACGAGGGGCGAGTCGGCGGCGTCTTCTGCGCCAATACCGACGACACCCAGCGCATCATCGGCGAGCGCCAGGTGCGCCTGCTGCGCGAGCTGGCGGCCACCGCAGCCGAGGCGCGCACGATCGACGATGCCTGCCGCTTGAGCGCCCGCGCCCTGGAGACGAACCCCCACGATCTGCCCTTCGCGCTCCTCTATCTGCTGGAGCCGGAGCAGCAGCGCGCGGTCCTGGCCGGCACGGCGGGCATCGTGCCCGGCCACCCGGCCGCGCCGGCGACGCTCGGGCTCGACGCGGCCTCGCCGTGGCCGCTGGCGGAGGTGGTTCGGACCAACGCGGTTTGTCTCGTCGACGATCTCCCCGCGGACGCTGGCGCCGTGCCGGCCGGAGCCTGGGATCGGCCGCCGCGGCAGGCGGTCGTCCTCCCGATCGCCTCGTCGGGTGAAACGGGCCGCGCCGGGGTCCTGGTCGTTGGGCTGAATCCATACCGGCTCTTCGACGGCGATTATCGCGGCTTCCTGGGGCTCGTCGCGGGGCAGGTGGCGGCCGCCATCGGCAACGCGCAGGCGTATGCGGAGGAGCGGAAGCGAGCGGAGATGCTCGCCGAGCTGGACCGGGCCAAGACGCTCTTCTTCAGCAACGTCAGCCATGAATTTCGTACTCCGCTCACTCTGCTGCTTGGCCCGCTGGCGGATACCCTCGGCGGCGCGCACGGCGACCTCACGCCGGCGCAGCGCGCGGAGCTGGATGTGGCCCAGCGCAACGCGCTGCGCCTCTTGCGGCTGGTCAACTCGCTGCTCGACTTCTCGCGCCTGGAGGCCGGGCGGGTACAGGCATCGTTTGCACCCACGGAACTGCCGCGGCTGACCGCCGATTTGGCCGCCACCTTCCGCTCGGCCATCGAGCGGGCGGGGCTGCGCCTGGTGGTGGAGACGCCGCCGCTGCCCGAGGGCCTGGCGGTCTACGTCGACCACGAGATGTGGGAGAAGATCGTCCTCAACCTCCTCTCAAACGCCTTCAAGCACACCTTCGAGGGCGAGATCGCCGTCACGCTCAACGCCTGCGCGAACGGGCGCGGGGTGGAGCTGCGGGTGCGCGACACGGGCACCGGCATCCCCGCCGCGGAGCTGCCGCGCCTCTTCGAGCGCTTCCACCGGGTGCAGGGGGCACAGGCACGCACCCACGAGGGGACGGGCATCGGCCTGGCGCTGGTGCAGGAGCTGGTCACGCTGCACGGCGGCACGGTCGGGGTCGCGAGCGAGCCTGGCCGGGGCACCACCTTCACCGTGACGCTCCCGGCGGGCACGGCCCATTTGCCGCCGGACCGGATCGGCGCCGCGCGCACCGTGGCCTCGCCGGCTACCGGAGCGGCGCCCTTCGTGGAGGAGGCGCTGCGCTGGCTACCGGGCGACGCCGGGGCCGAGCCGGACATCAGCCAGAGCGCGTGGCATGACGCCGGTGTTCCGCAAGCGCCAGCCTCGGCGGCGCGCGTGCTGCTGGCGGACGACAACGCCGACATGCGCGAGTACGTTACGCGGCTGCTGGCCGGGCGCTACCAGGTGGAGGCGGTCCCGAATGGGGCGGCGGCGTTGGAAGCGGCCCGCGAGCGCCCGCCGGATCTCGTCCTGACTGACGTGATGATGCCGAAGCTCGACGGCTTCGGCCTGCTGCGCGCGCTGCGGGCCGACGAGCCCACGCGCGAGGTTCCGGTCATCCTGCTCTCCGCCCGCGCCGGGGAGGAAGCGCAGGTCGAGGGATTGGAGGCCGGGGCCGACGACTACCTGATCAAGCCGTTCTCCGCGCGGGAGCTGCTGGCCCGCGTCGAGGCGCGCCTGGAGCCGGCGCGCAGCCGGCGCGAAAAGGCAGCGGTGGAGCAGCAGGCGCGCCTGGCCGCTGAGCGCGAGCGGGAACGCCTGAACGAGCTGTTCATGCAGGCGCCGTCGATCATGGCGGTGTTGCGCGGGCCGGAGCATGTCTTCGAGCTGGTCAACCTCGGCTACCAGCAGGCCGTCGGTCAGCGGGACGCCGTCGGGTTGCCGGTGCGCGAGGCGCTACCGGAGTTGGAGGCGCAAGGCTTCGTCGAGCTGCTCGATCGGGTCTACGCCACGGGCGAGCCGTTCGTGGGCGCTGAGGTGCCCGTCATGCTCGATCGGCTCGGCGACGGTACGCTGGAGATGGCGTACCTCAACTTCATCTACCAGCCTATTCGGGAGGGCGGCCAGGTTACCGGCATCTTCGCGCACGGGGTCGATGTCACCGAGCAGGTGCGGGCGCGCGAGCGGCTCGCCGCCGACCTCGCCGCGACGCAGCGCCTGCAGGAGACGAGCACCCGGCTGATCCGCGAGGAGGACCCCCAGGCGCTGTACGAGCAGATCCTCGACGCCGCCGTCGCGGTCATGCGCGCCGACTTCGCCAGCATGCAGATGTTCTACCCCGCGCGCGGCGCCGGCGGCGAGCTGCGCCTCCTGGCCCACCGCGGCTTCAGCGAGGAAGCCGCCGCGGTCTGGGAGCGGATCGGTCCCGACTCGGAGAGCACCTGCGCCGGCGCCATGCGTGCCCGCGAGCGCGTCGTCGTCCCCGACATCCG
>DASSHC010000208.1:0-7722 GCA_035693105.1 Thermomicrobiaceae bacterium
GCGCTCCAGCGCCTCCTTCATCGCCATCTGGTAGAGCGTCTTGTCGGCCTGCGCGCGCGGCGCTTGCACCGCCGGTCCCTTGCTGCTGTTCAGCAGGCGGATCTGGATCGCCGTGCGGTCGATCGCGCGGCCCATCTCGCCCCCCAGGGCGTCGAGATCGCGCACCAGGTGTCCTTTGGCCGGCCCGCCAATGGAGGGGTTACAGGGCATGAAGCCGATGCGGTCGAGATTCGGCGTCAGGATCAGCGTGCGGCAGCCCGCGCGTGCCGCCGCCAGGGCAGCCTCGCAGCCGGCGTGTCCGGCGCCGATCACAATGACGTCAAAGGACTCGGTGTAGACGCTCATACGATATCGAAGTATAGTGGGAGGCTTCCGATGACCGCAACCGGGAGCGGGTGGCCCGGGGCGTGAAAATGGTCCCGATTCCCGCCGTGCGCATGATTATTGCGGTCGCAGGCGGCGATTGGCCCAGTCGAGCGGGCTCAGCACCGCGAAGGGAAGGTATGTGATGAACGAGAGGTCAGCGTCCCGCGCGCCGCTGCTGCAACTCCTGCTGGCCCCCCTGGTAATCCTGGGGCTGCTCGGGAGCGTGACGCTCTTCGGACGCAGAAATAAGAAGCAGCCGGTCTCCAAACGCGCCGCTCGCAAGCTCGGCGACTTGCCGGTGCAGCAGGCCATCGATTCGGCCCAGCAGGCACTCAATGAGTTGCGCAGCCAGGTGGCGACGCCCGATGTCCAGTCGCTCAAGCAGCAGATGGCTCAGCGCGCCGGGAGCCTGGTAGTCAGCGCGCGCGGCGGCCAGCAGCCCGCCCTCCAGTCCGCCTCCGAGCGAGCCAGGGAGGTCGCCTCCGATCTCGGGGAGATCTTCAAGAAGGATGTCGCACCGGTCGCCAAGGAGTGGGCGCAGGACGCGGTGCAGGAGGCCGAGGAGATCTTCTCGGCGGCGCGGCAGAAGGCGGGTGAGCTGACGGCCAGCGCGGGCCCGGCGGTCAAGGAGACCGCGCCGGAGCTGGGCGCCAAGGCGGGCGCGGCGGCCGGCTTGATGGCCGGCACGGCGGCCTCGGCGGCGCAGGCGCTCTCCAAGCGCGCCACCAACAAGAAGACCAAGCGTAGCCTGAACCGCGCCGGCAAGAGCGTGGGGCAGGCGGTCTCCAGCGCCGGCCACCAGACGAGCTACGTCGCCACCCAGTCGTTCCTGGTCGTTTTCTGGTTGGGCGCGCTCGGCACCGTCGTCTACTACGCGCTCCTGTCGCCGCAGCAGCGTGAGAAGGTACGCAACTTCCTGATGGGCGCGGCGACGCAGATCCAGGACGTGGTGGCCGACTTCCAGTCGGTCAACGGCGAGCTGCCGCAGACCGGCCCGCAGCAGCACCAGCATCCCGCGATGTAGGGTGGACGTGCCCTCGCGCACGGAGACTGTCGCAACGCGGTAACTGAGACGAAGCGTGGAGTGGCGCCCAGCGACTACGTTGGGTGCCACTCCACGTCAGGCCCTCGACTACGCGCGGCATCACAGGGTAGGGGATGAGGCGAACGACAACGACTTGCCTCGTCCGGTAGGCTGCTCCTTTCCCCTGTCATCCCGAGCGTAGTCGAGGGATCCGTCGGCACGCGGCACCCAACGCCGTCGACGGCCAGAGGCCGCGCGGGTGTTACAGCCCCGTCAACAGCGCGGTCAGGAGCGCGGTGCGCTCCAGGAGCTGGTCGAGCAGGATGTGCTCGTGCTCGGCGTGCGCACCCTCGCCCGGGCAACCCAGCCCGTCGATGGTGGCGGCGCCCGCCGCCGCGGTGAAGTTGCCGTCGCTGCCGCCGCCGGTCGATGCCTCGCCGAGGTCGAGGCCCAGACCGGCGCCGAGCTCGCGTGCGCGCCCGAAGGCCGCCGCGATGCGCTCGGTGCGCTCCATCGGCGGCCGGTTCAAGCCGCCGGTGATCGTCAGCTCCGTGCCGGGGAGGCGCGGCTGCGCCTGCAGGATCGAGCGCGTGATGCGCTCCGCCTCGCGCGCCGTGGTCACCCGCACGTCGATCTCGGCCCGCGCCGCGGCCGCGACCACGTTGCGCGCGCTGCCGCCCGAGACGACGCCGACATTGACCGTGGTGCCCAGCCCGTAGTCAGTCAGGCCGTGGAGGTACTGAATCTGGTTGGCCAGCTCCTGAATCGCGCTAATGCCGGCCTCGTGGTCCGCTCCGGCGTGCGAGGCGCGGCCACGGACCTCCAGGGTGAACATGCCGACGCCCTTGCGCGCGGTCTTGAGCGCGCCGTGCGGCGACACCGGCGGCTCCAGCACCAGCACATACTCGGCCTGCCGCGCCAGATCCTCGATCAACGGGCGCGAGACCGGGCTGCCGACTTCTTCTTCGGTATTGATCAGCCACTGGATGGTGCGGTGCGGCAGTTGCTTCTCGCCAATCAGGCGCAGCGCCTCCAGCATCATCGCCACGCTGGCCTTCATGTCGAAGACGCCCGGCCCGCGCGCCACCCGTCCCTCGACGGTGAACGGCTTGCGCGCCAGCGTGCCGAGCGGCCAGACAGTGTCGATGTGAGTCAGCACCAGCACCGGGCGCTCGGCTCCGTCCCGCTGCTCGGCCGGCCAGGTAGCCAGTGTCAGGTCGCCATACTCCGCCTGAGGGAAGACCTCCACCGCGCCGCCGAGATCGGCGCAGCGTTGCTGGAGATAGCGCGCCAGCCGGTCGACCGCCTCCTTGTCGCGGCTGGGCGATTCCAGCTCCACGATGGCCCGCAAGCTATCGAGCAGCTCCGACTCGCGCTGTCGCACATCCTCGATCGTGACCGCTGGCACCGCGACGTCCTCTCTCCTGGCTACCGCTCTGCCTACTGCTGGCCCCAGGCGTGAACCAGCGGCAGGTCGATCATCGAGACCAGACCGCCGGAGTGGGCCACGACCTGCGGGATAGAGTTCATGACGATGGCGGTGGTAGCACGGTCACCCTGGAGGCTGCCGGGGATGATCAATTCGAGGGGTGTCGGCCCTTCGAGCACGACGCGGTCCTGCGCCGGGTTGGCGTCCAGATACATCTTGAGGTGCAGCCGGATCTTCTCCTGGCCGTTGACGAAGCCGAGGCCGAGCTGATCGACGCCGGCCACCTGGCCCGGCTTGACATCGAAGTATTGGGTCTTGATCTGGTGATCGGCCACGACCGGGTTGGTCGACTCGGAGTAGTCGTCGAGCTGCCAGCCGAGCGCGGTGGCGATCATGTAGACCGACTCCTGCAGGCCGACGTGGCGCACCTTGCCAGCCTCGACCAACTGGCGGAACTCCTCGATCGTCTTGCCGGAGCCGATCTTGGCCTGCAGGGGCTGGCGCCGCGTCGAGGCGTTCTGCAGCCGCTCGATGAAGACCCTGTCCACCTTCTGGGCGATAGCGGAGAAGTAGATCGGCAGCGAATCCATCACGAAGCCGGGGTTGACCCCGGTGCCGAGCAGCGTGGCGCCGCGCTCCTTGCCGAGCTGGTCGAGCTGCTGGGCCATATCGACGCGGTCCGCCACCGGGTAGGCCAGCTCCTCGGTGGTCGAGACCACGTTCAGCCCCGCCTTGAGGATGCCTTCCAGCTGCGGCATGACCTGGCGCAGCGAGGAGCCGGTGGTGTGGAGTACGACGTCGGCGTTGGCCGACTGGAAGACCTGTTGCGCGTCGCTGCTGACCGTCACGCCGACATCGCGGCCGAGCCCGACCACCTGGCCGAGGTCCTTGCCGACCTTGTTGGGGTCGATGTCGACCGCCCCGGCGACCTCGATGCCGGGGTGTGCCAGCGCCAGCCGCGCCACTTCTTGCCCGATCGGGCCAAGCCCGTACTGAATCGTGCGATAGGTCTTCACCGTCGCGTGTCCCTCCCTGTCATCACCGGCTCCGAGTACGCGCTCAGGAGCTCTTCTTCTCATCCCGCTCGCGCAGCGCCTTGTAGTACTTCTTGGACTTCGGCATCGGCTTGCTCTCCTCGGCGGCGCGTCGCGCGCTCGCCTCGGCGCTGGCCGAGGCCATCTGCTCTTCGAGCACCGCCAGGTCGTCGTAGACGCCGACGTTGGCGTTGGCCACCGGAGTGCGCATCAGGCGGCGCACCAGCTCCAGCTGCGAGCCCACCTGGGCCCGGTCGGCGCCCGGCTGGCCGCCGATAGCGTCGAGCAGCCGCATCGTCTCCACCCGCGCGCCGTTCGTTCGCAGCCGCTCGCGAATGCGGTCCAGGGCATCTGCCAAATACATGCGTTGCCTCTCTTCCAGTGCCCCCGCTCCAGGCTGGAGTATCCCGCCTGGCGCCAAGGCGCGCAAGTCGCTCGCCATCTGCCCGCCGCGTTGGACCGTAACTTGCCGTAGGAAGGGACCGGTTGTGCGCTGGCGGCTGTGTGACGACGTGGTCCCGAGGCTCGGTCCGGCGGGCGCGCTCGAACTCCAATGACAAGAGGTTCCCATGACCCTGCGATCCTTTCCCCTTGACGACCCCGAAACGCGGGCACTGCGGCGGCTGGTCTCCACGCGGCTGCCGACGGCGCAGGGGAGCTTTCGCCTCTGCCTCTACGACAGCGCCGACGGCAAGGAGCACCTGGCGCTGGTATTGGGTGAAGTCGCCGGGCGGGCAGGCGTGCTGGTGCGCGTCCACTCGGAGTGCTTCACCGGCGACGTGCTGGGGTCGTTGCGCTGCGACTGCGGCGAGCAACTGCGGCGCTCGCTGGAGTTGATCGCCGCCGAGGGATGTGGGGTGCTGGTCTACCTGCGTCAGGAGGGGCGCGGCATCGGCCTGCTCGACAAATTGCGCGCCTACAACCTGCAGGACCAGGGCTACGACACGGTCGATGCCAACCTGCTGCTCGGCCACGAGCCCGACGAGCGCGATTACCGCGTGGCGGCCGAGATGCTGGACGAGTTGGACGTGCGCTCGATTCGCCTGCTGACCAACAACCCGGCCAAGCTGACCGCGCTGCGCGCCCTCGGCGTGCGCGTCGCCGGGCGGGTTCCGCTTCACACCGCGGCGGGGCCGGAGAATCTGGCCTACCTGACCACCAAGGCGCGGCGCATGGCGCACCAGTTGGAGCCGGGGCCGGCCATGGCGCTCGACGGCCCCGCCGCGCCGCCCAGAAACGGGCACCGCGACCGCCCGGCGGTGACGCTGGCCTACGCGCAGAGCCTCGACGGCTCGCTGGCGGCGCGAGCGGGCGAGCCGCTGGCGCTGAGCGGTCCCGAGTCGCTGGTGATGACCCACCGGCTGCGCGCCGCGCACGACGCCATCCTGGTCGGCATCGGCACGGTGCTGGCCGACGATCCTCGCCTCTCGCTGCGGCTGGCGCCGGGGTGCCACCCCCGCCCGGTGATCCTTGATGGCCACCTGCGCTTCCCGCTGGAGGCGCGCTTGCTCGCCGGCCCGCGCCGGCCCTGGATCGCGACCGGCGAGGAGGCTTCGCGGGAGCGGCAGCAGGCGCTGGAGGCCGCCGGGGCGCGGGTGCTGCGCCTTCCGCTGGACGATGCTGGGCTGGTCGCGCTGCCGGCGCTGCTGCGGCTGCTGGCAGAGGAGGGGATCGAGCGCCTGATGGTCGAGGGCGGGCCGCGGGTTATCGCCAGCTTCTTGCGCCAGCGGCTAGCCGACCAGTTGGTGATTACGCTGGCGCCACGGCTGGTGGGCGGGCTGCGGCTGCTGGATGAGCCGGGCGACTACCCCAGCCTGCGCGCGGCGCGGCAGGCGCGCGTTGGCCAGGACCTGGTTCTCTGGGGCGAGCCGGAATGGACCTGAACCGCCGCAGCCTGATCTTCGCCGCGCCGCGCGAGGTCGCGGTGCAGGCGGGCGGGGTGCCCGAGCCGGGACCGGGCGAGCTACGGGTGCGCGCGGCGGCCTCGGCCATCAGCGCGGGAAGCGAACTGCTGCTCTACCGGGGCGACGCGCCGGACGAGGGCGCGCTCGACGAGGCGATTCCCGCGCTTCAGGGCGGCTTCGCCTTCCCCCTGCGCTACGGCTACGCCCTGGCGGGCAGCGTCGACGCGCTGGGCCAGGGCGTCGACCCGGCGTGGCTCGGCCGCGCGGTCTTCGCCTTTCACCCGCACGACAGTCACGCCGTCATCCGGCAGGAGGACGCCATCGCCCTGCCCGCGGGTGTGCCCCCTGAGCTGGGCGTCTTCATCCCCAATCTGGAGACGGCGGTCAACCTGGTGATGGACGGCGCGCCGCTGCTCGGCGAGCGGGTGGTGGTCTTTGGCCAGGGGGTCGTTGGGCTGCTGGTGACGGCGCTGCTGGCGCGCTTCCCGCTCGGCCGGCTGGTGACGGTCGACGCGTTGCCGGCCCGGCGCGCGGCCTCGCGCGCCTTCAGAGCCGACGCCAGCCTCGACCCCGGCGAGCACGAGGCGCCGCGCGCGCTCCTCGATGAGGGAGAGCCGCGCGGCGCTGATCTGGTCTTCGAGCTATCGGGCAACCCGGCTGCGCTGGATGCCGCCATCGCCGCCGCCGGGTTCGCGGGTCGCATCGTGATCGGCTCCTGGTACGGGCGCAAGCGCGCCGCGCTCGATCTCGGCGGGCGTTTTCACCGCAATCGCCAGCGCCTGATCAGCAGCCAGGTCAGCACCATCGCTCCGGAGCTGCGCGGGCGCTGGACGAAGGCGCGGCGCTTCGAGACGGTGCTGGCGCTCCTGCCGCAGCTCGGGCTGGAGCAGCTGATCAGCCACCGCTTCCCGATCGAGCGCGCCGCCGAGGCGTACGTGCTACTGGATCAGCACCCAGATGAGGCGCTCCAGGTGTTGCTGACATACTAATCCCGGGAGCGGCGGCCGAATACGTTGCGTGCCGCGTGGAGCTTGGATCCTTCGACTGCGCTCAGGATGACAGGGGTAGGGATGCGGCCTACCGGACAGGGCGAGCCGTTGTCGCCCGCCCCAATCTAACCCGGTCATCCCGAGCGCAGTCGAGGGATCGGCGCTGATGAGGCACCCAATGAAGCGGGCGGGTTTGCAACCCGCCCCGACAATCCTGCGGTGCTCCCCTTCTCCCAACGCAGTGGGAGAAGGGGTTGGGGGATGAGGGCTCCCCGGGGCGGGGGATGAGGGCTCCTCCGGGGCTGGGGATGCAGGCTACCCCTGGGCCTGCTGCCAGGCGCGGGTCAGCGCGCGGCGGGTGTAGACCTGGGTCAGATGCCGCCGGTAGTCCTCCCCGGCATGGATGTCCCCCAGGAAGGTCATCCCCTGCCCCGCCTGCTGGGCCGCCTGCGCGATCGCCGGCTCCGAGAGTGGCTGCCCACTGAGCGCCTGCTCGGTGGCCGTCGCCCGGGTGGCCACCGGGCCCGCTCCGGTGATCGCCACCCGCACCGGCTGGCCCCCTTGGCCCACCACGGCCGCCACGCCCACGACGGCGTAGCCCGAGGCGGGGTGGGCGAACTTCTCGTAGGCCATGCCCGTGCCCGCGGCCGGCACCGGGAGGCGGATCTCGGTCAGCACCTCGGTAGGCTGCAACGCGGTGGTGAAGAGGTCCTGGAAGAAGTCGGCAGCCGCGATGGTGCGCTCTCCCTGGGGACCGACCACGCGGAACTGGGCCTCGAGCGCCAAGAGCACGGCGGGGAAGTCGGCGGCGGGGTCGGCGTGGGCGGCGGCGCCGCCGATGGTGCCGCGGTTGCGCACCTGGAGGTCGCCGACCACATTGGCGGCCTCGCCGATGAGCGGCAGGGTCTGCTGCAGGGTGGCGTCGGCGAGCAGGGCGTCGTAGGTGGTCAGGGGACCGATGATGAGGCTGTCGCCC
>DASSHC010000209.1:0-11886 GCA_035693105.1 Thermomicrobiaceae bacterium
CAGCACTACTACACGTGGCGCTATGTTCAGCTCGGTCAGACGCCATCGACGGGACAGCCCGGCACAGGGTCGACTCCGCCTCCGCCGTCAAACTCCGGGCCAGCAACCACCTTTGGCGACGGTATGTACCAGGTCGGAACCGACATTGCTCCCGGCACCTATCACAACAGCGACTCGTCGGCAGATTGTTACTGGGAGCGGCTCTCCGGCTTCGGCGGCTCGCTGGATGAGATCATCGCGAACGATATCACCGACAGCCGTACCATCGTCACCATTAGTCCAACGGACAAGGGCTTCCATTCGGAACGCTGCGGCACCTGGATGCCGGACAACACCGCACTGACGTCCAGCCCAACGGCAGCATTCGGTGACGGAACCTACCGTGTCGGACGCGATATCGCCCCCGGAACCTGGCGCAACAGCGGTTCATCGGATGAATGCTACTGGGAGCGACTCGCAGGCTTTGGCGGCACGCTCGACGAAATCATCGTCAACGGTCTAAGCTCGAGCCAGCAGATTGTCGAGATCAAGTCCACCGATGTCGGATTTGCGTCCAAGGATTGTGGAACTTGGACACGGATCGGGTCGTAGATCGCAATTCCCACTCCACGTCTCCCCTCTCCCAGCATTGGCTCCGTTCGGAGAGGGGCCGGGGGTGAGGGCCCGTTCGCCCCTACTCGTACACGTCGACCGCCAGCGCCTTGAAGCTCACCCAGACGGTGGCGCCGCTGACGAGGCCGAGGCCCTGCTGGGCCGCCGGGGTGATCTCGGCGACGAGCGGGAAGGCGCCACGGAGAATGACCCGCAGGCCGCGGCCCAGCGGCACCAGCTCCGCCACCTGCATCGCGAAGACGTTGCGGGCGCTTCCCTCGGGTTGGCGCGTGTGGATCGTGATCTCCCAGGGGCGGATCGCGGCGTGAACGTCGCCGGTCTGCGAGCTGGCCGCGATGATCCGCGCGCCGCTGGCGTCGATCGCGACCATCCCATCCTCCAGCGGCGTGGCGACGCCGCGGATCAGGTTGACGCCGAGCAGTGAGGCGACGAAGGGCGAGCGGGGCCGTTGCAGCAGCTCGTCGGGCGAGCCATCCTGGAGGATCCGTCCGCCCTCGATCACCACGATACGCCGCGCCAGCACCAGCGCGTCCAGCGGGTCGTGCGTCACCAGCACGACCGGCGTTCGCAACGCCGCCAACACCTCGCGCAGCTCGCCGCGCACCTGCCCGCGCGTCAGCACGTCGAGCGCGGCCATCGGCTCGTCCAACAGCAGCAGTTCCGGCTCCAGCGCCAGCGCCCTGGCCAGCGCTACCCGCTGCTGCTGCCCGCCCGAGAGCTGCGCCGGGCGCTGTTCGGCCAGCTCGCCCACGCCGAGCCGCTCCAGCTCGCGCCGCGCCAGCTCACGCGCCGCGCCACGTTTCATCCCCTGGCGCCGGGGGCCAAAGGCGACGTTCTCTAGCGCTGTCAGATGCGGGAAGAGGACGTACTGCTGGAAGACCATCCCAACCTCGCGGCGCTCAGGCGGCACCACCAGGCCGCGATCGGCGTCGAACCAGATCTCCTCCCCCACCAGAATGCGCCCCGAGTCGGGCCGCAGCAGCCCTGCCAGCAGGCGCAGCACCGTGCTCTTCCCCGACCCGCTCGGCCCGAGCAGCGCCACCGGCTCGCCGGGCCGCGCGCCCAGCGCGACCTTCAGGTGAAAGTCACCCAGCGTCTTCTCCAGCTCAGCTTGCAGGCCGTCGTGCTCTAGCGCGGGCGCCACAGGCTGCCTCCCAGCCGCGGCATCGTCGCCAGCAGCAGGCCGGAGACGACCAGCAGCACCACCGAGATCGCCACCGCGGTATCGAGGTCGTTCTGAGCCGTCAGGTAGGTCGTGATCGGCAGCGTCTGCGTCACCCCCGGCAGGTTGCCGGCGAAGGTGATGGTCGCACCGAACTCGCCCAGCGCCCGCGCCCAGGTCAGGCTGGCGCCCACCACCAACTGCGGGGCCGTCAGCGGGATGGCGACCAGCAACGTGCGCACGATCGCCGTGGCGCGCAACGTCATCGCCGCTTCCTCGTAGGCCGGGTCGAGGTTCTCGAAAGCCGCCCGCGCGGCGCTGATGAAGAACGGCCCGGCCACGAAGAACTGCGCCAGGATGACGGCCAGGGTGGTAAACGGAATCGAGATCCCCGCCAGCAGCAGGTACTGGCCGAGCAGCCCCCGCCGCCCGAACGCCACCAGAAGCGCCACGCCCGCCACCACCGGCGGCAGCACGGTGGGCAGCGTCAGCACGGTGGCGATGGCGCCGCTCAAGGGCAGCTTGCGTCGCGCCAGCAGGTAGGCCACCGGGATACCCAGCACGACCGCCGAGGCGGTGGCGATGGTCGTCGTTAGTGCCGAGAGCCGCAGCGCGGCGATCACCTGCGGCTTCAGGAGCGCCGATAGCACGGTGCCGGGCGACTGGTGCGCGACCAGGGCGAGCAGCGGCAGGGCGAAGAGGAGCACGCAGAGGATCGCCAGCACCCAGGCCAGCCCCGTCGCCGCGCCGCCCCAGCCGCCCGGGAGCCACGCCCGCCGGCTCAGCCGCGCCAGCGCCCTGGTTCGCGTAGTCGAGCGCGGTGCCACGGTTCGCCCTCTTGTCCCGCCTGTTTCACCGCGCCGCGGCATGATGCCGGCCCGTCATGCCACCTATTCCTACTGCCGTCGACCGTCTGGTGCATTGGTCATACATCGCGCCAATCCTGGAGTCTGGGTGCCGCGCGCCGCGCGGCACCCTCCGGGTTGCAACCTCCGCAATAACCCTTTACGGAAGCCTGCTTCAGCAGGCTAAAGCGGGACTCCCAGCCTGCTGATGGCGTTTGCGGAAATACCCTGGCGTACGCCATCTCGCTCCTAGCCTGTTTCAACAGGCTTCGTCTGTTAGCGCTGCGGCTTTAGCCCAGCGCCGCGGGCGGCACTCTGGCTCCACGGCAGCCACCAACCGTGCCCTACACTGAGACACATGTCGATAGCCGATAATTATGGAAGTCACAGCCGAAGCATCTCTCGGCAGGCGTCCACAACGCGAGCAGTCTACGGCGAAGCCGGCGAGAAGCCGTGCGAGGCGAGCACCTTCTGCCCGTCCGAGCCGACGAGCAGCTGAACGAAGGCGCGCGCCAGCGTGGCCTGCTTCGACGCTTTTACCGGCGCCGCCGGGTAGCTGGCGATGACATTGTAGGCGTCGGGCACGTCGATCGTCCGAACCTTGTCCCGCACCGAGGGCGTCACGTCCGTGGCGTAACAAACACCGGCATCGACCTCGCCCAGGCTCACTTTAGTCACCACCGCCTTGACGTTGTCCTCCTTGCTGACCACTCGATCGAGCACCTGCCGCTTGAAGTCTGGACCATAGGCCGGGTCGTTGGCCAGCTTGTCGAACATCTGCAGCGTGTAGTTCCCAACCGGCACCGAGGCGTCCGCCACGTCGAGCTTGATGCCGCCGGCGGCCAGGTCGTGTAACGTCTGCACCGGAGAGTCCGCCGGGGTAATCACCACCAGGCGATTATGGGCGAACGTTTGCGGTTGCCCGACCCAGCCATCCTTGACCAGCGTGTCCATGTGACTCTCATCGGCAGAGGCGAAGACGTCGGCCGGCGCGCCCTGCTCGATCTGCGCTACCAGCTCCTGCGAGCCGGCGAAGTTGTAGCGTAGCGTGACGCCCGGATGCGCTTGTTCGAAGATCGGTTTGAGATCGTTGAACGCCTCGGTCAGCGAGGCGGCGGCGAAGACGGTCAACGTCGAGTCGCCGCCGGCGGATGGCGACGCATCGCCGGCTGAGTTTGAGGCCGCCCCGCCGCATGCCGCCAGCAGCGTCAGGCAAACGAGCAGCGCCAGCCAAAGCGGCAGGCGGAAGCGCGGGCGTCCGAAGCGCGCCCACCGCGCCGGGATCGGTTTGCGCACATCCTATCCTTCCCAGCGGTGCGTCCGGCGCTCAGCGCTCATCCGCGCGGACGATGGTGCCGACGTGCTCGCCGCGCAGCGCCGGCGCCAGCAGTTCGGGTTTCGTGCCGTTGATCACCTGGAACTGCGTGACCAGGCGCGCCGAGCCCAGCAGGTCGATCAGCACGCGGTCGAAGGGTAAGGTCGGCAGGTTCAACGCCCGCAGCTCGGAGACAGTGATCTCCGGGATGAACTCCGCGTCCGGGTTCTCCTTCGGATCCTTGTCGTAGAGCCCGTCCACATCCTTGATCAACGTCAAGGTGGCGCAGCCGAAGCACTCGGCCAGCAGATAGCTGCCGGCGTCGCTGCGGTGCGGCGGGATGCGGCCGATCGCCGGCGGGTGCTCCCAGAGCGAGAAGGGCGGATCGCCGTTGAAGATCACCCCCGGCACCGCGTTGACGAAGAGCGGCAGCAGATGCCCGAAGATCTCCGGCGGGATCGCGACCACCCCGTAGGGCGCCAGTAGCGCCCCCAGCATGTGGGCGTTTCCCAGCGCGTCGGCGATGGCGAGCTGTGCCAGCACGCCGGTTGGCATGCCCAGGTCGATGCCGATCGAAAAGACGTGACGCGAGCGGATGCCGCCGCCGGTGCCGATGATCAGCTTGTTGTCGGCCAGCGCGCCGCCGATGGCCTCGATCAGCGGGTAGACCACCTCCCGCCCGCCGTCCATGATCGAGCGGCCGCCGATCTTGACGACGTGGCAGAAGGGCAGCATGCGCGTGACCGGCGTTTCCGTGGAGGACATCACTTGTTTGTCGAGCAAGCTCTCGCGCATCAGCATCGAGCGCACGTGGTGCCGCCCGTCTCCCGGCCGGCGCTCTTCGTCAAAACTCACGGTCAGTCCCTTTCGCGCGCAACGCTCAGGCACGAATGATTGTGCCGACATGCTCTCCGGCCAGGGCCCGCGTCAGGTTGCCCGGCTTGAGCCCGTTGATCACCTGGATCGAGCGGCGGTGGACCGCCTGCTTGAGCAGCGTCAGCACGCTGCGCTCGACCACCACGTCCGCCAGATCCAGCGCCTCCAGCTCCTCGACTGTGATCTCGGGGATGAAGCGCGCCGAGGGATCCTTCTTGGGGTCGGCGGTATAGAGCCCGTCCTCGTCCTTGACGTAGATCATCGAGCGCGCGCCGAAGACCTCGCTGACCAGATAGGCACCGGTGTCGGTCCGGTGCGGCGGGATGCGCCCGACCTCCGGGTTCGGCTGCCAGAAGGTGTAGGGCGGCATGCCGAAGAAGACCGCCGCCTGGCGCTCGGCCAGGTAGAGCGGGAGCTGGGCGAACTGCGCCGGCTCAATGAAGGGCACCCCGTGCTTGGCCAGCAGGTAGTGGATCATGCGCGCGTTCTGCATGCTGACGAAGGTGCCGAGCACGCTCAGCACGCCGGTCGGCATGCCGAGGTCGAGCCCGACGCTGTAGGCATGGCGGGCGCGCGTGCCGGCGCCGGTGCCGATGATCATCTTGTGGTGTGGTAGATTTTCGACGATCTCGTCGATGACCGGGAAGACCGCCGCCCGGCCACGATCGATGAAGCTCTGGCCGCCGATCTTGATCACGTTGGCCTCCGGCAGGATCGCCACCGCCGGCGACTGTCCCGTCTCGGCCAGCAGCGCGTCGTCGGTCAGCGAGCCGCTGACCAGCGCGCTGCCGAGCTGCGTCAGGATCTCATCACGCACGTTCCCATGATCCTCTCCATGATCGACTGCCGCCCGCGCTAGTCGGTCAGCTTGTCGGCTCGCACGGCAGCGCGACGCCCCGAAGCTCGAACCGCTCCGCGTCCAGTCGCGGCTGATCCAGGTCGCCGTAGGTCGCTTCGGCCCAGGCGACCAGTTCGCGCAGCACGGCCGCCCGCCGGTCCTCGTCCAGTTCCACGAACTCGCGCTCTCGCCGGCGGCGTCCACCGGGGCGGTCCGCCGCTCCCGAACGATCCCCCGCGCCCGGCCCGCGCTGCAGCCCCGCCCAACCGGCGATGATCTGGCGCGGCGAATGGCCGCGCTCCCAGCGAGCCACGACTCGCGGCGGCAGTACGACGGCTCCCTCCGCCACCAGCGACTCGATCAGCGGCCGCGCGTTACGCCGCTCCTGGCGCACGCCATGCTCGCCGGGCCCGCCCCCCGTGATACGGCGCCGCTGGGCACGCAACTGCTCCATCAGGCTCGCCGGATCGCGCTCGATCTGCCCGATCAGCAGCATTCCGCCGGGCCGCAGCACGCGCGACACCTCGCGCGCGACCGGCGCGGCCCGCAGCCGGTGCGCCACACGCGCGGCGACGATGGTCTTGACCGAGCCAACGGGCAACGGCCAGGGCTGCTCGCAGTCGGCCACCGCCAGCGGCACACCGGCCAGCTTGGCGCCGAAAACGGATAGTAGGGGGCGCGAGAGATCCAGGCCGAGATACCGCAGCGGCAGCCGGGCCAGGTGCTGCCCCAGCTCGCCAGTCCCGGCGCCGATCTCCAGCACCAGGTCGCTGGGACCCAGCCCGGCCAGCTCCACGATCACGCGCGCGATCTGCTCGCCGGCTTCGCTGCCGATCCCCGCGCGCTCGTCAAAGCTTTCGGTCTGCCCATCGAACTCCGGTATACGCGACCTCACCAAGTCGTCCCCATGACATCGCTCCCGTCGAGCCGGAAGGCACAACGGGAAGCGATAGCTCCGCGTTCCTCAGCTGTGGAACGTGAACGGACAGTAGCACGGAGCGGCGCCCGCGTCAACCGGCTGGCCTGGGTATCGCGCGCGCCAGCGTCCTCCGCCAGTCGTCCAGCTCGGGCCGCGTGGGAAACGACGGCTGGGCTCCAGCCCGCTGCACGGCGAAGCTGGCCGCCGCGACTCCGGTGGCCAGCGCGCTATCAAGCGAGGCGCCGCGGGCCAGCTCCGCGCAGAGCGCGCCCACGAGCGCGTCGCCCGCCCCCGTCGTATCCACCACCGAAACGGTGGGCGCCGGCTCCAACAACCCCTGCTCGCCTGACAGCAGGAACACGCCGGCCGCGCCGAAGGTGAGGACCACCGACCTCGGGCCAAGCTCGCGCAAGGCCGCCGCCCCGTCCCCGGCATCGGCCAGCGCGACCGGCGGCCCGCCGAGCAGTTGCCCGGCCTCGATCTCGTTGACCACCAGCACATCGGCCAGGGCCAGCAGCGGCTCCAGCCCGACCCGTGCCGGTACGGCGTTCAGCACGGTCAACGCGCCGCCTGCCCGCCCCAGGCGCAGCGCCGCCTCGACCGCCTCCAGCGGAACCTCGAGCTGGCAGCAGACGATATCGCCCGGCGCCAGCGCCGGCCCAAGCGCGGTGGCAACCAGCGCGCCGTCGACCAGAGCGTTGGCGCCTGGGACCACCGTGATCCGGTTCTGCCCGCTGACGTTCTCCACCTCGATCAGGGCCAGGCCGCCGCGGCCGGGGACGCGCCGCACGCCCGCGCAATCGACGCCGCCGGCGCCCAGCGCGTCGAGCCGCGCCTGGCTCTCGGCATCCGTCCCGACCGCGCCGATCAGGCGCGTCGCGGCGCCGAGCCGGGCCGCGGCCACCGCCTGATTGGCGCCTTTGCCGCCACCGAACGTCTCAAATGACTCGGCGAAAACGGTCTCGCCCGCCGCCGGGAAGCGCCGCACTCGCGCCACCAGATCGGTGTTGATGCTTCCGACGACGACGACGCTAGTCATCAGTCTCGTCGAGCGCCCGCGCCCGCACCGAGGGCCGCCACTGGTCCAGCAGCAGGTGCCGCAGCAGGAGCGAGCGCAGCCGCAGCCAGGCGTGCCGCGCCCGGCTCAGCTCGTCGCTAGCCGCCGGGTAGGCGCCGTAGCGCTCGCGCACGTAGAGCTCCGCCAGCAGGCTGGCGTGGTTGCGCGCGGCGGGAACGCGTTTGCCGACGGCCCCGGCGTATTCGTAGGGCGTCAGCGCGGGATCGGCGCGGACACCACCCCAGCTCGCCCCCCGCTGCAGCTTGGTGAAGAGCTGCGTCGTCTGGCTGAGGCCGCGCATGCCGCGCAACCAGAGGTAGGAGACGACCACCAGCAGCACCAGCGCCGCCACGGCCAGGGCCCGCAGCGCCCACTCGAAGGGACTGGTATGGTGCTGAACCGTAACCGGGCCACCAAAGCCCCCACCGCCGAGCTCGTTCAGCTCCTGCAGGCGGCCGTCGGTGTTCGGCGGCAACTGGCTGGAGCCGGACGCCGAACTGGAGGGGTTCGATGCCGCCGGCGGCACGTAGCGCGCGATCTCGGAGCGTGCGGCGGTCGGCTCGAAGGGAATCCAGCCGTAGCCGGGGAAGTACGCCTCGACCCAGGCGTGCGAGTTCAGGTCGCGGTAGAGATAGCCCCCAGAGTTCTGATCGAAGCTGGCCGGGTAGAAGCCCACCACCTCGCGCGCCGGAATGCCCAGGATGCGCAGCATCTCGACCATGGAGGTGGAGTAGTAGGTGCAGTAGCCCTGCTTGCTCTCGAACAGGAAGTAGTCGACGATGTCGTCCCCCCGCGGCGGCGCGTTCACGTTCTCGTTGTACTTGTAGTTCGAGCGCAGGAAGGACTCGATCGCGCTCGCTTTGTCGTAGGGGTTCGCCTGGCTGTCTCCGATGGCATGCGCCAGCTGACTAACCCGCAGCGTCACCGTCGTGGGGAGCTGCAGATAGCGGCTGGCGATCTCAACCGGGTAGGTCGTGCCGGCCTGGCGCAGATCGCCCACCGTGGCCTGCGTAGGGAGCGTCGACACAGTGTAAGAGTCGCCGGTGCGCACGCCGCCCTGAGAGAAGACGGCCTCAAGATCGGCGTAGACCGGCAGGTTACCGGTGAAGCGCAGGGTCTGCGCGTGGTAGCTCGGCCCCAGCACGACCTGGACGCTGATGTGCCGCGCTGTCAGGTCGTTCATCGCGTCGCGGATGTCATCCCAGTTGTCGGGGATCGCGATGCGGTCGCGCCCCGGCGGGGGGGTAACGTTGGGCAGCGACACACCGAAGGGGAGCACGCCGGGCTCGTTCGGAGTGGGAGAAGCAGCGGGCGTTGGTGAGCCTGCCGGCGTCGGCGTGCCCACGGCCGCCGGCGACGCCTCGGGGCCCGGCGACGCCGTCGGCGTGATCCCGCGCTCGCGCGGCACCTGCAAATCGGGCGGCAGCCCGAAGACACCGCCCCCGCGTTGCGGTGGCGAGAAATCGGCGTCCTGCAGGAGCTGCACCAGCGGCCAGAGCGTCGGTGGCGTGGTCGCTTCCGTGGCCGATGCCACGTCGAGCGGCTGATCCTGGTAGGGGTACCAGGAGAGCTGCAGCTGACTCGGCACCGAGACCGAGCCGAGCGCGTCGGCGGTATAGATCACCGTGCCGCGCGGTTGGAGAATCTGCACCTCGAAACTGGCGCTGCCGCGATCCTTGGCCGAAGTACTGGGCAGCGGGTAGGCCTGATTGGCGTTGAGCGAGATGTAGAGATCGCTGGCAACGGAGTCGTCATCGGACGACCAGCTCCGGCCGGTGAAGGTGCTGTAGGTGTGCGCGATCAGGTACTGCGAGTTGCCGCCCTTGACCAGCAAGACGGGGGTCGTGCTCAGCCGCAGCGGCCCGCCCACCGAGAACTCGTCGCTGAAGGCCGCGAAGCCGCCCGGTCCGCCCCCGGCGTCCGGCCCGCGCAGGCCGCTGAACCAACCATTGAGCGAGTCGCGGACCTGCACCCAGGGACCATCGATGCGCTGCCAGGCGGTGACCAGCGACTGGCTCTGGGCCGTCACCGGGAAGACCCAGCCGAAGATCAGCACGGCGATCGCCAGATAGCTGGCGACCCATAACCCGCGCCAGGCCAGCGTGTCCGGGAAGGGAACTCCGCTCCGCCGCCAGCGATCTTCACGCTGCGCCAGGCTGAAGCGCATCAGCAGCAGGATCGCGGCGAAGAGGTAGAGGATCAGCAACGCCGTCGGCACCTTGAGCGAGT
The DNA here is from genome assembly GCA_035693105.1 of Thermomicrobiaceae bacterium. Lineage (GTDB taxonomy): Bacteria > Chloroflexota > Chloroflexia > Thermomicrobiales > Thermomicrobiaceae > DASSHC01. The sequence goes on from DASSHC010000209.1 coordinate 9,854, forward strand.
AGCCCAGGTTGGTGAAGACCACGATGCCGGAGAAGAGGAGCGCCAGCCAGACCGAGCGCGAGCGGAAGACCAGCCAGACCGACGTGTAGGCCATGATCCAGACCAGCGCGCCCATCAGGAGGACGAAGAGGTAGAGATCCTCGGCGCGCTGGCCATGCGACACCAGCGCGTACCAGGCGTCCCAGCGGTGCCAGAGGAAGTGCAGCTTGGCCTCGCGCCCGCCGATGGCGTCGCTGAGAAAATTGGTCATCTCGAAGAGCACGACCACCCAGCCTAGCGCCAGCGCCAACAGGTGCGCCAGCAGCGCCGGAATGCGCCGCGCCAGGGAGACGCCCAGGCCCACGGCCAGCCCGAGAATGGCGATCGTGGTCAGCATGCCCAGGCCGTCGGCCCAGTCGGCGGACTCGATCGACCACGTGGCGCTGAGCACCACCAGCGAGATGAGGATAAAGGTCGACCAGCCGTCTCGGATTGCCAGGCGTCTCATCTGTTTCGTCCGTCGCTAGGAGGCACGCCGGATCGGCATCGCGTGCCCCTGCGTCGTCAGGGCGCGGCTGATGTCGTCGCCGTACTTCACGAGATAGGTCGGCACGCCCACCGCGGCCAGGTCACTCACCACCATCAAGCTGCTTTCGCTGGCGCCGAAGGTGCTGGGCTCGACCACTACCGCGACTACGCGGGCGTGGCGCGCGATCAGCTCCATTACCGCCTGCACCCAGCGCTCGTCGGTCGAGGGCGAGACGACGACCACGGTGCTGTTGCGCGAGAAGAGCGCGCCTTCGGCCATCAACGTCTCGGCCAGTGACACCGTGCCGTCGGCCGCCGCCACCGCCAGCAGCTCCAGCACCTTCACCATCTGGCGCGCGCCGCGATCGGTCGGCAGCACGATCGGCTGGGCGCCGTTGGCCAGGAGTCCGACCGTGCGGTTCTGGTCGAGGAAGTGACGCGCCAGCGAGGCGGCAATCGTCACCGCGTACTCTTCGGAGGAATCGAGCCAGAAAGAGAGCGGGATGTCCTGGCTTCCCAGCGGCAGCGACACGCCGGGCCGCGCCGCTTCGACGTGGTTGGCCGCCTCCAGATCGAGCACGATCCAGACGTCGGAGGTTGGGTCCAGCTCGAATTCTTTGACCATCAGATGCCCGGTGCGTGCGGTCGCCGTCCAGGCGATGCGGTTGAAGCTATCGCCCGGCAGATACTGGCGCACGCCGGAGGCGTTGGGCGTGACGAACGGTGTGCGCCGCTGGAGCGAGTTGCCGCCCGCCAGAATGCCGACCGGCAGCCGGAAACCGGAGAGATCGACCGTCGCCGGGTAGATCAAAAGTTCCTGGGAGTGCGGGATCTCCTGCGAGGTTGGGAAGAGATCGAAGGGATCGCTGGAGCGCAACGTGAGTGGGCCGAGCCTGAAGCGGCCACGTCGCGAGCACCAGGTCTCCACGCGCCAGCGGTTGGCGTCGTTGGGTCCCAGGTGGATCACGCGGCTCATCTGGTGCCCGGGCAGATCGGAGTGGTCGACGATCTCGAGCCAGAGCTTGGCGACGCGGCTGCGATTCTCGACGCGGATGCGCTCGGTCACGGTCTGGCCCACCTGGGCACGGTCGGCGCGCGAGCTGCGCGAGAGCGCCACGCCGCGCAGGCTGATGCGGCTGTAGACCAGCGCGACCACGAAGAGCGCGGCCAGCGCCAGGAAGACCTTCTGCAGCGTCGTCCAGTGGTTGATCTCGGCGATAACCAGGACGACAACCAGGACGATCCCGAGCTTGATGCCGTTCATACCGCGGCCCTACGGGCGCAAGCCGGCGCGCCGGTCGGGGCTGGCCACCGAGGGCCGGCTGCCCGGCACCGAGGTGACCGAGAGCACCTCCTGGATCACCATACGCCCATCGACGTTCTTCATGCGCGCCGCCGGGCTGACGATCACCCGGTGAGCCAGCGTCGGCTCGGCCAGCGCCTTGATATCGTCCGGGATGACGTAGTCGCGCCCGGACATGGCCGCCCAGGCGCGGGCGGTATTGTAGAGCGCCAGCGAGCCGCGC
>DASSHC010000210.1:0-2912 GCA_035693105.1 Thermomicrobiaceae bacterium
ACGGGCCAGGGGTACATCTCATGACCCAGGACGTGAGTGCGCCAACCAAGATCGTAATAGAGGACTGTAAGCTCCAGCAAAACAAGATCGGATTCCAGGTCGAACGCGCAGGTCTTCGAACCGGCTATATCCATGGCGAGATCGTAGTCCGGAACTGCGACATGACCGACAACTCGGAGTACGCGTGGTACGTTGAAGGTGACGATGTGACGCTTGAGCATTGCAATTCAGGGGGTAGCCTTACTATTGAACGTGGAAACAACATCAACGTCATCAACTGAGGGCGTTCCGTAAGAGCGCCGGTAATGGGATGCGATGACTGGCCTGAGAGCATTGATTTGGGGACGCTCGGCAGAAGAAAGATCCGACCGTGCGCCGGCTCGGCGATAGCGCGAGCGGCCGCGCCAGCGGTGAATCAGCAGGGGGTGAATAGGCGGTGGAGGTCTGGGAAACGACGCTTGCGGGGGTCGTGGTCGTCGAGCCGCGCGTGTTCGCGGATCAGCGGGGCTTCTTTTTGGAGACGTGGAATCAGGCGGCCTATGCGGCGGCCGGGCTGGGGTACGCGTTCGTGCAGGATAACCTCTCCCTTTCGCGGCAGGGTGTGCTGCGCGGCCTCCACTACCAGCACCCGCACGGCCAGGGGAAGCTCGTCTCGGTCCTCTCCGGAGCGGTGTTCGACGTGGCCGTAGACATCCGTCGCGGTTCGCCGTCGTTTGGCCGCTGGGTTGGGGTGTGCCTGTCCAGTGAGAACCACCGGCAGTTGTTCATCCCCGCCGGGTTCGCGCATGGCTTTGTGGTGACCAGCCCCGACGCCATCTTCATCTACAAGTGCACCAGCTCCTACCGGCCCGAGGCGGAGCACGGCATTCGCTGGGACGATCCCTCGCTGGCGATTCAGTGGCCCGTTCAGGCGCCAATCCTTTCGCCCAAGGACGCCGGCGCGCCGCTGCTGGCGGATATTCCCGAGGAAGATCTGCCGGCAGCGTCCTGACCGGTTTCGCTGGCGCGGCCAGCCGCGCGCGACGGGCCGGCAGCAGTGGCTGGGCTTTGGCAAGGAGTAGGGTAGGCAGTGCGAGCGATGCAGGGCAAAGCGGGGGTGCTGGCGGGGGTGCTGGAGCGGCCCAGGGCGTACGCGCTGGTGCTGCGCTCGCCCGAGCACAACCTGCTGCGCAACAGCCTGTTCATCATGCTCAATACGTTTCTCGGCTCGGCCTTCGGGCTGCTGATCTGGGTCGCCGCGGCGCGGCTCTACTCGCCCGATCAGCTCGGGCTGGGGGCGGCCTACATCTCGACGCTGACCTTCCTGGCCGGGTTGGCCGAGCTGGGGTTGGGCACGGCCATCATCCGCTTCGGCCCCGGCATGCGCGACGGCCGGAGTGTGTTCCTCAACTCGGCGCTGGCGCTGGTCGCGCTGGCGATGCTGCTGGCGACCGCCGTCTTCGCGCTCGGCACGCCGCTCTGGTCGCCGCGCATGGGCGCGCTGACCCACTCGCGCCTCACCCTGGCCGTCTTCATCGCCGCCGGCGTCATGACCGCGCTCGACTCGCTCTTCGACAAGATCTACATCGCCTTCGAGCGCGCACACTTCCTGGTGCTGACCAATCTGCTCACCAACGCGCTGCGGCTGGCGGCCACCGTCGCGCTCAGCTTCTTCCTGGGCGCCACCGGCTTCGTGCTGGCGCTCTGCGTCGGGGTGGCCGCCGCGCTGCTGCTCTCCGGCTCGCGCCTGGCGCCGCGCACGGTGGCGGGCTACCAGCTCAAGCCCGCCCTCAGCCTGGCCGCGGTGCGCAGCCGCCTGGGCTATACCATCGGCAATCACCTCGGCGCGCTGGCGGCCCTGCTGCCCGCCTTCTGCTATCCACTGTTGATCGTCAACCTGATCGGCGCCGCGGCCAACGCGACCTTTTATCCCATCTGGATGATCGCCAATCTCCTCTTCGTCATCCCGCTCTCGGTCGCCACCTCGGCCTTCGCGCGCGCCTCGAACAGCGAGGCGACGGCCGGCGAGGCGCTGGCCGGGGCCACCCGGCGGCTGCTGCTGGTGCTGATCGTGCCGGCGCTCGGCCTGGTGGCCGTCTCGCCCATCGCCTTCCGCGTGCTCGGCCTGCGCGGCACGCGCGCCGAGTTCCTGCTCTTGGCCTGGCTCGTCCTCTCGGTCTTCCCCTACGCCGTCAACACGGTGGCGATTACGTTCTTCCGCGTGACGCTCAACACGCGCGCCGTGATCGTGGTCTCGGGGGTGGCGAGCGCGGCCTGCCTGGGGCTGAGCCTGGCCGGCGCGCTGCGGCTGGGTCTGGCCGGCATCGCGCTCGGCTGGCTGCTGGGGCAGCTCGCCGGGGCCGCCGTGGCCGCGCTGCTGGTCTACGCGCAGCGGCGCGCCCAGCCGGCGGCGTGAGCCCGCGCTCAGCGCCGGCCGAGCGCGCCGCGCAGCAGCAGCAGGGTGTAGCCAGCGCGCGCGATGGTGACGGTGCCGCTGCGCAGCGGCCAGCCGAGCGGCACGCCGCCGGTGGCGGCGTCGCGCGCCAGGTGGCCGGCCAGCCCGGCGGCGGCGCCCAGGGTGAACGGCCGCAGCCGCCGGCGCTCGGGCAGCGCCAGCGCCAGCGCCAGCAGGGCGGCCACGCTCAAGGCGGAGTGCGTCGCCGGCCGGTGGAGCGGCCGCGCCGGAGTCGGGTGCAGATAGCGTGGGAGGTGGTCGAGGTCGATGAGCACGCTGCCGGCCGCCGCGCCGAGCGCGTACCAGCGTCGAGCCGGCGCGGCACCAGGCAGGGGCAGGGGCAGGGGGAGCAGCAGCGCGCTGGAGGCCAGATGCGCCGGCTCATCCAGCAGCGCGGCCAGCACCGGCGGCGGCCGCCGGGCGGCCAGGATGCGGTCGGCCAGGAGCACGCCCAAGGCCAGCGCCAGGCGCGCCACGC
>DASSHC010000211.1:0-5162 GCA_035693105.1 Thermomicrobiaceae bacterium
GCTTCCGGCCGGCGCGGCCGCAGGGGGTCGAATCGCCCACCCTGGTTCGGGACGAGGTCTTCATGGCGCTGGACCTGCGGCCGGAAACCGGGCCGCCGATCCGCGGGACGGTGCGCTACCCGGCCCCCTTCGACGGCTTGACCGGTTGATCCGTGCGCGGCGGGAGTAAAATAGAGGTTGCTGTTCCACGCGTTGTGGCCGTGCCGTTTTGCGTCGATTGAGACGCTAGAGGTGAGTGCCCGACTTGAGCGCCGGCAAGCAGTCGCTACCGACCGAAAATCCGACCTGGCTTCTGAAGCGCCCGCAGTGGATTCGCGCCCTCTTCGGCCCCGGCAAGCCGGTCTACCGGCTCCCCTGGCTGATGCTCCCGCGCGTGACGATCGACGCGCTGCTCGGGCGGCGGCGCGACGTGCGCGTCGATATGCCCGGCATGGTCGCCCGGATGCCGGTCCCGCCGGTGATCGAGGGTGTCGAGCACATTCCGACCAGCGGCCGCTGTATGATCCTGCCCAACCACTATGAGCGCCCCGACGGCGTTTGGGTCGGCTGGGGCGTGATGGCGATCCTCGCGGCGCTCGGCGCGCGGCGGCCGGGCCTGCCGGCGGCTCGCTGGGTGATGACCAGCACCTGGCAGGACTGCTATCTCGGGCCGCGCCGCATCGCGCCGGAGCGGCTGCGCTGGATTCTGGAGCGCTTCGCGCGGGTCTACGGGCTGATTCTGATGCCGGCCAGCGACGCCGAGACCGCCGGGCGCGGCGTCGCCCTGCGCAACCTCCTCAAGACGCTGGGCGAGCCCGATCAGGCCGTCGGGCTGCACGCCGAGGCGGGCGGATTCGAGACGCTGATCGAGCCGCCGCTGGGAATCGGCCGGGTTCTGTCGCTGATCGACCGGCAGGGGATCCCCTGCATCCCGGTGGGCGTCTTCGAGCAGGACAGGCGGCTGCATGTCCGCTTCGGCGTACCGCTGCCGGCGGGCACGCTGGCGCGGCTGCCGGAGCGCGAGTCGGCCTACGCCGTGATGCGCGCCATCGCGCGCCTGCTGCCGCCGGAGAACCGCGGCGTCTTCGCGGAGACGATCGACGACGACGCGCCCGCGCCAGGTCTCGCCTTGAGCGGCGCGGTGGAGCGGTGATGCGGGCGGCTGGCGCCCGGTTTGCCTGACGGAGCACGATGACCGAGGGTGTCGAAAGTCTCATACGCCACTACGGCATCGTCATTGCCGCGCTGCTGATCTTTGTGACCGAGCTCGGCATTCCCACCGGCGTGCCCAACGAGGTCGTGCTGGTGCTGGCGGGGAGCTACGCGGTTCACTCCAACCTGGAGTTCGCCATCAGCTTCCTCATCGTCACGGCGGCGGACGTGCTCGGCACCACCTCGCTCTACCTGCTGACCCGCAGCGGCGGGCACCGGCTGCTGCGTCGCTGGCAGCGCGGCGACCGGCCGCCCGGCCACAGCCGCTTGCGCCACTTCATCCACCGGCACGACATCGCGGTCATCATCGTGGCCCGCTCGCTGCCGCTGGTGCGCATGTCGGTCGCCATCAGCGCCGGCCTGCTGCGCATCAAGCGCAAGCACTACGTGCTCGGCGTGATCCCCGGCGCGATCGTCTGGGCTGGTATCCCCTTCAGTCTCGGCTACCTCTTCCGCGACGACGTGCGCGGCCTGATCGATCAGGACGAGCGCCTGTCGCAACTGGCCCTACTGGCCCTGCCGCTGGTGATCGTGGCTGCCGTCTCGATCTGGCTGCTGCACCGGCGGAAAGCAGCCCGCGGGGCGGTCGCCGCGGTGCCCGAGGAGTCCCTCGCAACCCTGCCCTGGGAGACAGCCACGGACGAGCAGGCCCTGACGCTCAAGCACGAAGCGGGCGGAAGCTCGTCCACCCGCGATGGCTAGCGCGGGAGAGAGGGGGACGCGATCGAGCACCTGATCGCGCACGAGGGCATCTTTCTGGCGGCGCTCTTGATCTTCCTGACCGAGTTAGGCATCCCAACCGGGGTGCCCAACGAGGTCGTGCTGCTGCTGGCCGGCGCCTACGCCATCCACAGCCTGGCCGGGCTGCTGGCGGGGGTCGTCTTCGTCTCCGCCGCGGATATCAGCGGAGCGACCGCGCTCTACTGCGCCACGCGCACCGGCGGCGCCTGGCTGGTCAACCGCCTGCTGCGCAAGCTCGGCCGCGAGCCGGAGCAGACCTTCAACCGCTGGCGTGCGCGGCTGGGCGAGCGCGACGTGCTGGTGGTGGTGGTCGGGCGCATGCTGCCGCTGGTGCGCATGACGGTGGCGGTTGGCGCTGGGCTGCTGCGGATCCCGGCGGACGACTTCGTGATCGGAGTGCTGCCAGGGGGCTTCTTCTGGGCGGGCGTGCCGCTGGCGCTCGGCTACCTCTACCGCGGCCACGTGCACCGCCTGATCCGCGCCTACCATCATGTCAGCCACGTCACACTGCTGCTGTTGCCGCCGCTGCTGGCGCTGGGGCTGCTCGTCTGGCTGCTGCGGCGGCGCCAGGCCGCCGGCGCCCGACCGCGGTCGAGTGTGGCGAAAGATTAGGCTTGGTGTCGAGGCAACACGGAACCTTCGACCGCGCTCCGGATGACAGGGAGAGGGATGTGGCCTTTCGGAAAGCGCAGGACGTCATCCGCCCCTTATGAGTCCTGTCGTCCCGAGCGCGGTCGAGGGTTCCTTCCTGATCACCCTCCACGTTCCTTCTTTGGGCACCGGCACGTCCGCTAACTCGTGCGCGCTTCGACGGTGAACTCGACGGGGGCCGCCACGGCGACCGTGCGGTAGAGCGGTCAGCCGTCCTTGTAGCGGTTGACCAGCGTCTCCGCCTGCTCCTGTGTCGGCCCGGTGAAGACGAAGCGCATCTCGACCCGCTCGAAGGCGGGGCGGTCGGGCGCGCGGTAGCCCGATAGCGTCACCTCGGTGTGCTCCAGCGGGATGCCCAGTTCGCGCGCCGCGCCCTCGGTCAGCGTCACCGCGCAGGCCGAGACACCCGAGAGGAAGGCCTCGCCCGAGGTGATGGCTTCCCCGATCGAGGGGCTGTCGATCACCACGTGGTGGTTGCGGATCGCGTTCAGGCTGCGGCCGACCGTACCGCTGCTCGATGAGCGGATCAGGTAATTGGGTTCTCGCGCCGACATGCGCCACCTCCTGGCCAGCTTGATTGTCCGCGGCGCGCGCTCGCGCCGGTCTTACAGAGCCTAACACGCGAGCGCGCTCAGACCTTCCAGGGAGCGCGGTGCTGGGGCCGGCGCAGGAACCAGACCAGTATCTTCCGGGTCATTGTGGCGCTCCCGGCGGCTCGCTCACGAGCGGGCATCCGGTGGCAGGCAGGCTGCGTACCAGACGCGGAGGCCGGAGCACTCCGCTTCCGATTTCGCACCGCTTCGGCCCCTTTGATCGCCGAAAGATGCAAAGGAAGAGCGAGGTGTCCGAATGGTTCGTAAGATGCGTATATTTCCAGTGACGCCCGAGGTCGATGAGGAAGTCAACGAGTTTCTGATGAACCTGGCGGACCGGCGCGTGCGCAAGGCGACGATCGACCTGCAGTACGTCGTCTCGCAGGCCGAGCCGAGCGGCAAGTACGAGGTCGCGGTCCTCTACCGCGCGCCGGCGCACCGTACGGTCTGACCCGAGCGCCACCCTCACCCGGACCTTCCAGGTGCGCCCAGCGCGGCGCACCTTCGGCTTACCCGCCGCGCGGCGCTATCGCGGTATGATCGCCGGCGTCAGACCCGGGAAGGTGCCATGGCTGAGATCGACTACCAGGTGAACCCGCCGGTCGGCAACGCCGCGCTCGATCAGCTCTACCTCGTCTCCTGGCCCAACCACCAGCCGCCCTACGACTTCGGTCCGGAGCTGGCGCACGCGCTGGCCTACGTCTGCGCCTACGCCGGCGACGAGCTGATCGGCTTCGTGCGCCTGGCCTGGGACGGCGGCGTGCACGCCTTCCTGCTCGAGCCGACCGTCCGGCCCGACTACCGCCGCCGCGGCATCGGCCGCGCGCTGGTGGAGCGCGCCGTGGCGCTGGCGCGCGAGCGCGGACTGGAGTGGGTGCACGTCGACTACGAGCCGGAGCTACACCCCTTCTACCAGACCTGCGGCTTCACCAACACCCCTGCCGGGCTGATCCGCCTGCGCTAGCTCGTCGGCTTCGGTGAAGGCGAGTGGCGGGGCGGCGCGGGCAGACACAGGGGTCTGCCCCTACAGGAAATACGAATGTTGTCGATGCGGTAGGGGCGGCCCCCCGTGGCCGCCCTGTTCCCCTAACGACCGGTGTTGTGGGGGGGCACCCAACAGCGATCCAAGACCACCCCAGCCGCGTTATCCTTTCCGCGTGTGCGCAATCAACGGAAGGGACATCAGCGATGACCGAGCCTGTCAGCTACATCTGCCGCACGTGCGGCACGCAGTACCCGCCCAGCCAGGAGCCGCCCGCTTCCTGCCCGATCTGCGAGGATGACCGCCAGTACGTCGGGCCGCGTGGGCAGGAGTGGACCTCGTTGGAGGCGATGCGCGGCCACTACCACAACCGCTTCAGCGAGCTGGAGCCGGGCGTGACCGCCATCGTCACCGAGCCGGCCTTCGCCATCGGCCAGCAGGCACACCTGATCGAGACGCCGCACGGCAACGTGCTCTGGGACTGCCTGACCTTCCTCGACGAGACCACCCTGGCCGAGCTCCAGCGGCGCGGCGGCGTGGCGGCCATCGCCATCTCGCACGCGCACTACTACTCGACCATGGGCGAGTGGAGCCGCGCGCTGGGTAACGTGCCGGTCTACATTCATGCCGACGACCGCGAATGGGTCGTCAATCCGCCGGAAACGATCGAGTACCTGACCGGAGAGACGCGCGAGATCGTGCCGGGCGTGACGCTGATCCGCTGCGGCGGCCACTTCCCCGGCGCGCTGGTGCTCCACTGGCGCGAGGGGGCCGAGGGGCGGGGAGCCCTCTTCAGCGGCGACACGATTCAGGTCGTCGCCGATCGCCGCTGGGTCACCTTCATGTACTCCTACCCCAACTCGATCCCGCTCGACGTTGGAACCGTGCGCGGCATCGCGGCCGCCGTCGCGCCCTTCCCCTGCGAGCGGCTCTACGGCGCCTTCGGGCGCCACGTGCTGGCGGACGCTTCGGCGGCGGTGCAGCGCTCGGCCGAGCGCTACGTC
>DASSHC010000212.1:0-7844 GCA_035693105.1 Thermomicrobiaceae bacterium
GCGTGGAGATCCTGGCGGCGGGTCTGGCGGCGTATCCGGGGTAACGGGCCCTCACCCCACGCCCGGAGGGCCCTCACCCCAACCCCTCTCCCCTGCGGGGGCGAGGGGCGACGATGAAACGCCCGTACCAAGCTCCCCTTCGCCCCCGCAGGGGAGAAGGGGCGGGGGGATGAGGGCTCCCCGGCGGCTGGGGATGAGAGCACGCCGACAACGAGGGCCCGTCCGCCCAAAAACAGAGCGCCCCGGCGTATCCGGGGCGCTCCTGCGTGCTCTGGGAGTCTCCGCGGCTGAGCTATTCGCTCAGCCGCGGCCGCCGATGGGGCTAGGCGCCACCGCCGAGCACCAAGACGGTCTGCGTGTCGATCAGCAGATCGCCGTTGGCGCCGCCGGCTTGCAGGCCGCCAGTGCCGTTCGTCTCAGCGTAGCCGCTGAAGAGGATCAAGCCGCTGCCGGCCAGCGTGCACTGGAACTGCGCGTTACCGTTCTGATCCGTCGTCGCCTGACCGCTGGCCGGCGTGCAGGTCGGACCGTTCGCGCCGCTCACAGAGCCGTAGTAGACCGTCGCGCCCGCCGCCGGCGTGCCAGCGGCGTTCGTGACGTTGATGGTGATCGTTTCCCTGGCACCGCTCAGCGCGAACGGCGCCGGCTTCACGGTCATAGTGCCGCTAACCGGCTGATTCGCCGCCACGATATTCACGGTGGTCGAACCAAGGATGTCGGTCGAGTTGCCGAAGAAGGCGCAGACGCTCGCCACACCGGTCGTGTTGCCGGCGGTGAACGTCGTCGTCGCCTGGCCACTCGCGCTGGTCGTGCCGGTCGTCGGGGAGAACGTACCCGTGACGCCCGCCGGGTTGTCCGGGCAGAAGCCGAAGGTGACGTTCAGGCCCTGGAACGCCTGACCAGACGCATTGTTGACCGTGAGGGTCAGGACCGAGTTCGCCCCGGTCGTGACCGTCGCCGGAGCCGGGGTCAGCGTGCCCGTGAGGGTGTTCGCACCGGTCCACAGCTTGTAGGCCGTGAAGTCAGGCGTGCCCAGCGGGTTCGGCTGATTGCCCAGCCAGACGTTGATCGCGTCCTGGATATCCGCAGGCGTGCTCGGGTTCTCCGCGCCCTTGTCCGTGTAGGTGAAGGTCGCGAAGACGTCCCCGGTGGTCGGATCGACCGCGGTCGTCACGAACGCCGGCCCGAGGTTGTTGCGCCCCTGGACGAAGACGGTCAGAACGACGCCCGGATCCATGATCTGGTTGCCGAACTGATCGAAGACCCAGCAGTTGACCGTGTGCGTCTGGCCAGGCGGGTTGATCGCCGAGGACGGCGAGCAGACCACCTGCGCCGGCGCACCCGGCACATAGGTCTTGGACAGCGCGACACTCGCCAGGACACCGCCGAAGGCGTCGGTCATCGGCGTCAGGTTCGAGTTCAGCACCGTGGCGGTGATGGTGTCATTACCAGCCACGAAGCCGGTGTAGGTGAACGACACCTTGCCCGCGGCGTCGGTCAGGACAACCTGAGCCGTCGGGTTCGCGCCGGACACCTGGAACTGAACCGGCACACCTGCCGCCGCCGTGCCACCGATGGTGACCGTGCAGCTGACGGTGTGGGACTCACCCGCGACGTTGGTCGCGCTGGCCGGCGCACAGGTAATGACCGGGAGCGAAACCAGGTTCGGGACGAGTGCCAGGTTGTAGACCGCCGAGCCGTCGAACGGAACCGCGTAGTTCACGTTGTTCGAGACCGCGGCGATCTGGCCGAACGGGCCGCCGGCCGCTTCCGGACCGCCCGGAGTCACGTTCTCGACCACGGCGGAGCCCTGGAAGCCCACGGGCATCTCGTCGAAGTTGAGGCCGTACACCGTAGCGTTCGCGAACGGCGACAGGATGATGTTGACCGGCGTGTTCAGCGTCGGGGCGACGAGGGCACCGCTCTGGTCGAAGAACCAGACGTTGGCCGCCGACGGGCCACCGAAGTTGAACATGTTGATGCCGGAGGTGTCACCCAGGCCGGTCGTCGCGTCGCCGCGCTGGAAGAGCGGCAGCGCCAGGCTCTGGCCGGGGGCAGCACCGTAAGACGGAGCCAGGTAGGACATCGCCTGACCCATGCCCGGGCCACCCAGGTACTTGACCTCATCGACCGCGGCATGCACCGGGCCGGTGGAGGTGATGGTGGCACCACTGATCGCGGAGGCGGCATTCAGGTTGTTGTCCTGATTGGTACCCGCCGCGATGTCCTGGGGCGTCTGGGACGGGCGATAGATGTACTCCATCGCGCGGGCCGGAATGGTCCGCTGATCCTGCGCGATGTTGTCGCCCTGCTGGTTGTAGTAGGTGACCGAGACGGTCACCGGCTGCGTGCCAAGGTTCGCCACGTTGATACCGGTGTTCCAGCCGTTGTAGTTCTTGAACACCAGCGGCGCGTAGCGGCAGAGCTGGGTGGCGGGGTTGAACGCGCAACCGGTCGAGAGCGACGGGGTCGCCGCCTCACCCGTGTTGGTCAGAGACATGCTGGTCTCTGCCTTGTTGCGCGCCACCGCCACGACCACCTGCGGGTAATCGACACTCACCCAGGCCGAGCCAACCCATCCGGTCGGGATGGAGGACATAGCCGAGGTGTCGATGGCCCAGGTCTCGCCCTTGGCCAGGTGCTTGGTGAAGGTGCCAACGCTGGTGCCGGCCGCGCCCTGGCCGCCACCCGTGTAGAAGGTGATCGTCGCCAGCGCGTTGTCCTTGCCGGACAGGTTGGTGATGAAGACCGTGGAATCCCAGCCGTTCCAGCCATTCTGGACGATCGGAACGACGTAGGAGGACAGGGCCGTGGTGCTCGAGAACAGATCGTTCCCGGACAGGCCGGTGTAGCCGTCGACAACCGTGTTGTCGGCGCTGGTCACCGCGGCCAGGCCCGCCGTGCCAGCCGTGCCACCAGCGGCGTGCTTCTCAACACCCGCGATGTGCGGGGTCGGCGCCGTCGCGAGGTCGCTGAGCGCGCACTCCTGGTAGACAACGGTGTAGGTCGCCAGATCGGCCGGAACCGAAACCGGCGGCTCAGCGCCGGTGGTCGAGGACCAGTCGATCAGGATGCTCCCGCTGGCGGTGTCGGACGACGCACCCGTCAGCGACGAGGTGTAGTCGGTGCCCGACAGGTAGATCGTGCCACCCGGAGCCGGCAGCTCGCTCGGCGCGTTCGGCGGCGAGTAGACCCGGGTCACGCTGATCGGCGTGAAACCGACATCGGTGGAGATGCGGTCCGGGTTGTTGATGCCGCTGTGCGCCACATTGACCACACGCGTGATCGGGTTGACGCAGCCCGCCGCCGCCGTGCCCGCGCTGAAGACCGCGCTGGCCACGATGCCGGCCACCGTGCCGTCGTCGATGCTCAACTCACCCGCGCCGAAGGTGGCCGACGCGTGCGGGTTGAGATCGAAGGTCTGCACGCCCTTGCCCGCCTTGTTGTTGGTCAACGTGACGGTGACGCGGGCGTTCTCAAGGTTTTGAATGGTCACGGAGCCGGTGAAGGGCCCCAGGCCATTCATGCTGTACCCGTTCGGGACGAACGGGAAGTACACATTGCTGGAGGGCAACTCGGCGGTCGCGGCACTGGCCACGGCCGGGGTCCCCAGCAACGCCACGAAGAGACTTACCACCAGCCCCATCGTGGCGCTCAAGTTGAGAAAGCGACTTCTCAACGCGTGCTCCTTTCAAAAGAGCCTACTTGTCGCGTCGCGGATCCCAGAGTCACGCAAAACTCCGATCGACCAAACCACCGCCCGATCCGTGGCTACGCAGATCGGGCTCGGCGTCCCCCTGTTCCTCCTTTCCCGCCCCCGCAATCCGGGCCTGCCATCAAGCTGTCGGCGGCCCACTCCGGCCCGCCGGTCCGGCAGACACGAACCGTCGCGCGCTCCGTCCGTGTCTCCAGGACACCGAGGAACGCACGAAGCCTCTGCCTCATACAGAGCGCCACGACATAGAACGCTTTTGCCTGCCCGCGGTTTCGCCGCGGGCAGGCCGCGCCCCGGTTCAGGACCGAGTCTGCCGGGCTGCTGCGCTGTTGAAGCGAGAGGCGCCCGTCCGCCTACTGCTACAACGCACGTCAAACGCGGCGGTTGTGCCAAGGGGCGCGCACGTACGAGGAGATGGCCCTCATCCCGCGCGCCCGGGGAGCCCTCACCCCCCGCCCTCTCCCGTGCGCGGGAGAGGGAGCAGCACACGGTGATACTTCGTAAGCCCCTCGCCCCCGCAGGGGAGAGGGGTTGGGGTGAGGGTCCCCCGGGGTCAGGGCAGCCACGGCGCGAAGTGGGCCGCGACCAGCGCGGTCACCGCGGCCAGGTCGTGGCGGGTCTCGACCGGGAGGACGGTCAGGCCGCGCGCCTGGGCTTGCTCGCGGACGTGCTGGCCTAGCAGGAGGTCGCGCGCGGTCAGGTTGCGCGTTGCGCGCTCGGGGTCGCTGGTGTGCACCCGGGCGCCCGGCTTGCCGCGCCGGGCCACCGAGGCGCGCTTGAACTCCTCGTCCGGCACCAGCCAGACCGCCTGGCGCGGGTCGTCCAGCAGCGGGGCGACGCACTCGGGGAAGAAGCCCGGCCCCTCGGCCACGATCGTGGGCGCGGGTGGTAATTCCGAAAGGTCATCGAGCGCCATGCCGCAGCGCTCGGACCAACTGGCGATGGTCCAGCGCGCCATCTCCTCCGGCTCCTGGGCCAGCCAGAGCGCCTCGGCGAAGGCGCGCTCGTCGAGCGTCTCCAGCATGACGCGCAGCCGGGTCAGCGCCGGCTGGCGGGCGGGATCGGCGCGGCGGATGTGCGCCGGCTCCTGCCGGTCGAAGTGGTAGACCCGCAGGCCGTAGGCGGCGGCCAGCGCGCCGGCGATCGAGGTCTTGCCGCTGTCGGGCGGCCCGCCGATCCAGAGGACGTGGCCCAGCCGCGCGGCGACGGGTTGCTCCGAGGACACCGCGCTGCTCCTTGCCGTGGCGGGGAGTTGGGCGGGAGGCGCGGCGCCCCATCGCCGGGCGGCGATGGGGCGCCGGGGACGCGCGCTAACGGGTGCGCGCCTGCGCCGACTGGAGCACGGCGCGGATGTTCGGCATCTCGTTGACCGGCACCTCGATCAGCGCCGGGCCCTTGAGCGCCATGGCCTCCTTGAGGGCGGCGCGCAGGCCCTCCGGCCCCTCGGCCCGGAAGCCGGCCATGCCGAAGGAGTCGGCCAGCTTGACGAAGTCCGGGTTGTAGAGGTCGGTGGCGATGATGTGGCCGTCGAAGTTGAGCCGCTGGGTGCGGCGCACGTTGCCGTAGGCGCGGTCGTTGAAGACCACGCCGACGGCGTTGATGCCCTGCTGCACCGCGGTGCCCAGCTCCTGCACGTTGTACATGAAGCCGCCGTCGCCGCTGATCGAGACGACCTTCTTGGCCGGGTTGCCGACCTGGGCGCCGAGCGCGGTGGCGTAGCCGTAGCCGAGCGTGCCCTGGTAGCCGCTGGTGAGGTAGCTGCGCGGCTCGTAGACCGGGAAGGCGCGGTCCGACCAGTAGCCGACCTGGGTGCTCTCGCTGACCAGGATGCCGTCGTCCGGCAGCTCCTCGCGCAGCACGGTGGCGTAGGCGGCCTGCGGCTGCACCTCCCACCAGAGATCTTCCAGGTGCGCCTTGAGCGCCTTGACCTCGGCGGAGCGCGGCTCGCGCGGGTGGTTGTACTTGCCGACCCGCTCGACCAGCTCGGCCAGCCCGAGCATGGCGTCGGTCAGGATGCCGAGCGTCGGCTGGCTGCGCTCCAGCATCTCGGCGTCGGTGTCGAGCCGGATGCCGACCTGGTCTTTCGCCGGGCGCCACCAGTCGTTGACGCCGTACTCGACGTAGCGGTTGCCGACCAGCAGCACCACGTCGGCGTTGGGCACCACCTCGTCGAGGGCGTTGGGGTTGAGCGCCAGGTCGTCGCGGTAGGAGAGCGCGCCCTTGCCGTGCGAGCTCATCACCACCGGCGCCTGCAGCATGTCGGCCAGCGCCTTCAGCCCCTCCGAGGCGCCCGAGCGGATCACGCCGCCGCCGGCCACGATCACCGGGCGCTGGGCCTCACCCAGCAGCTTGGCCGCTTTGTCCAGCAGCTTCGGGTCGCCCTGGATGCGCTGCTCGGCCACCCGGCCGGGGATGGTCACCTGGCCGCTCCCCTGCAGGATGTCCGGCGGCACCTCGATCTCGACCGGGCGCACGCGGTCGGAGCGCAGTTGGCGGAAGGCTTCCTCGACCACACCCGGCACCTCCGCCGGGGTGTTCGCGCGCGCGGCCCACTTGGTCGCCGAGCGCACCATGCCGAGCTGGTTGGGGATCTCGTGCAGCAGCCCGCGCCCCTGCTCGATGGCGTCGGAGCGGATCTGCCCGGTGACGCAGAGGACCGGCGAGCTGGCCGAGTAGGCGGTCGAGAGTCCGGCCATGGCGTTGAGCAGTCCCGGACCGGGGACGACGATGCAGGTGCCGACCTTGCCGGTGGTGCGGGCGTAGCCGTCGGCCATGTAGGCGGTGCCCTGCTCGTGGCGGGTGTAGTAGACCTTGATCTGATCCCGCTTCTCCCAGAGGGCATCGAAGAGCCAGTCGAGCTGCACGCCGGGCAGCCCGAAGACGGTATCGACGCCCTGTTTGATCAGTGACGCGACGAGGGCCTGGCCCCCGGTCATCTCAGCCACGCGTGATCCTTTCTTGCGTTCGTCGGCCTTTACCAGCGCGGGCATTGTACGGCAATGCCACGTATTATGCGCGCATGCGCATCGACACGCTTTTGGCGGCGGCCATCTTCAGCCTCACGCTCCTGCTGGTGCTGGCCCGCCCGCGCGAGCTGGCCGAGGCCTGGTGGGCGGCGGCAGGCGGGCTACTGGTGCTGGTGCTGGGACTGGTCACCCCGCGGCAGGCCTGGCGCATCATCCGCCTGGCCGAGGACGCGCTCGTCTTCTTAATCGGCATGATGATCCTGAGCGCGCTGGCCGAGCGCGCCGGCTTCTTCGAGTGGGCGGCCACGCTGGCCGCGCGGGCCGGGGGCGGGCGGGTGCTGCGGCTCTACGTCTTCGTCTTCCTGGTCGGCACGGTGATCACCGCCACCCTCTCGCTCGACGCCACCGCCATCGTGCTGACGCCGATCATCTACGGCATGGTGGTGCGGCTGCGGCTGCGCCCGCTGGCCTTCATGTTCGCCATCAGCGCCATCGCCAACACCGCCTCGCTCTTCCTGCCGATCTCCAACCTGACCAATCTGCTCCTCTACGGCGCGCTCAATCTCGACTTCTTCCGCTTCGCCCTGGTGATGCTGCTGCCGGCGCTGCTGGCGGTGCTGACCAACATCGTCGTCTTCGTGCTCCTCTTCCGCCGCGACCTGCGCGGCGGCTACCAGCCCGAGCCTGGAGGGTTCACCCCCAAAGACCGTGCCTTCTTCCGGCTGGCGACCGTCTGGCTCGGCGTCGTGCTGGCCGGGGTCTTCGCGGCCTCGGCGGCCGAGTTGCCGGTCGGGCCGGTGGCGCTGGGGGGCGGGCTGCTCCTGCTCGCGGTCAGTTGGGCGCGCGGTTGGGCGCCCGCCGGCCCGGTGCTGCGCGCGGTCTCCTGGCAGCTGATCGTGCTGGTGCTCGGGCTCTTCCTGGTGGTACAGGGGGTGGAGAACGCCGGGTTGGCCGGGCTGATCCAGCGCGCTTTCGACGCCGCCGCGCCCGGCGACCGCCTGTGGCAGATCGCCGCCACCGCGCTCGGCACGACCCTCGGCGCCAACCTGATCACCAACATCCCGATGACGATCGTGACCCCCAGCGCGGTCGGCCCGCTGACGCGCGAGGGGATGCTGCGCCCGGCCAGCGCCTACGCCGCGCTGCTCGGCACCAACATCGGA
>DASSHC010000213.1:0-2398 GCA_035693105.1 Thermomicrobiaceae bacterium
GTCGGGGTTCACGTTGCATCACGGGAACGCTGCGGCCATCGCGGAGATTTGCCGCCAACTCGACGGGCTGCCGCTGGCGATCGAATTGGCCGCGGCCCGCGTCAAGGTCCTGCCACCCGCTATCCTGCTGGCCCGCATAGAACACCGCTTTCACCTGCTGACGGCCGGCCGGCGCGATGCGCCGTCGCGGCAGCGCACCCTCGAGGCCGCGATTGCCTGGAGCTATGAACTGCTCGCGCCTGACGAGCGGGCGCTCTTGCGTGCCTTGTCGGTCTTTGCCGGTGGCTGGACGCTCGAGGCGGCGGAGACCGTCGGCGTCATCTGCGGCGTTGCCCAGCCTTTGGCGGCGCTGGCCACCCTGGTGGAGCAGAGCCTCGTGGCGCGAAGCGACCACGGATCGGAGCCACGTTATCGGATGCTGGAAACCATCCGCCAGTTCGCCAGCGAGCAGCTCCGCGCGACCGGAGAGGAGACCAGCGCGCGGCGGGCACAGCTTCACTTTCTGCTCCAGCTCGCGCGGGACAATGATCTGGAAGACCTCGACGCGGACGTTGGGCTGCGGCTGTCCCGTCTCAGCGCCGAGGACGCCAATCTGCGGACGGGCATCGGCTGGGTGCTGGACCACGATCCCGAGACGGCCCTACTGATCCTGGCTGAGCTCGACTTCTATTGGTATCTGAGCGACCAGCCACGCGCGGGGATCGATCTCGTGACCCGCGCCCTGTCCACCGACGCTGGCACCCTGCAGCAGGCTAGAGCGCGTGCGCTGGTCCAGGCCGCATGGCTAAACAGCATCATTGGCGACTACATGGCGGCAGCGCCGTTGGCATCAGCCGCTCGCGCACTCGCCGAACAGCGCAACGATCCACACCTCCTGGCCTGGAGCCAGGAGGTCCAAGCCGACATCGCGGTGAGCCGCGGAGAGATGGAACAGGCGAGGGCGCTCTTTATGAGCGCCCTCGCTCAGTTCGAGGCGCTCGACGACCTCTGGGCGGTGAGGGTCTGCCTCACCGGCATTGGGATCGCGGCGATGGAATGGGGCGAGCCACTGCTCGCGCTGCAGGTGTTCGAGCGGGTCCGGACAATTGCCGTGGAACGGCGCCTCCCTCACCGCTACCACGCCCATTCGCTGCTGAACTTGGCCGACGCCTATCGCCACATGCGGCAGAACGACTCGGCGATCGATGCCTGTACCCACGCGTTGGCGCTCGCGTCTGACCAGGGGCATTCGACCACTGCCATGACACAGATCATCCTGGGCAGCCTGCTGGTGGAGCGCGGCGAGGTGGAACGTGCGGCTGACCTGGTTGCGGCAGGATTGCAGTTCATGTGGGAGATGGGGGATCGCTGGAGCTTGGTGCAGGCGCTTGAGGCGACAGCCATCGTCATGGCGGCCGGCGCGCAGGCGAGATTGGCGGCGCGCTGCCTCGGCGCCGCTGCCGCTCTCCGAGACGCCTTGCCCTATCCGATTGGGGAAGGGCAGCGACCCATTCTGGACCGCCTCGAGGCCGATCTGCGATCCCAACTGGGCGAGTCCGACTTCACCCATACCGTGCAGAGCGGACGCCAACACGTCGTCGCGGAGATGGTGGCTGAGGCCGTTCGCGAATTGCGCCAGATGGCGGGGTGAGTGGGAAATCGTCTCGCCTGCCGCCTGACGTCGACGCTGCCCGTGATCCTCCCCAGTGGCCGCCAGGGAGAGGACGGAAACGAGATCGCCGGGGTCAGACGAGCCCGTGCGTGTGGGCGTAGGCGGTGGCCGCCGAGCGGGAGGGAAGCCCGAGCTTGGCCAGGATATTGGTCAGGTGGCGCTTGACGGTCGGGACGGTGACGAACAGCGTGTCGGCGATCTCGCGGTTGGACCTGCCGGCGGCAACGAGCCGCAGCACCTCGCGCTCGCGACGCGTCAACCCGGTCCCACTAGCCGGGTCCGGCGACGACCCAGCGGCCGGCAGCGCCGCGGCAGCGGCCAGCACCGCTTTGACCTCGGCCAGGACCTGCTCCTGGGGCAGTCGCGTGCCGTATTCGTATGCGGCCGCAAACGCGGCCTCGCCGAGCGCCTGGCGCGCCGCGGCGCTGGTCCGCTCATGGAGCTCGCGCTCCGGCCAGCCGGTGGACAGGCCCGTCTCCACGGCCAGGGCCGCGGTCGCGCCGAATAGCCGCGCCGCCTGCTCCGGGTTCCCTCCCGCCATCGCCAGCGCCGCCACATCCGGCAGGAGACGCGCGAAGACGCTCTGCAGCCGCCACGTAGGATCGTAATTCGCGAATTCCTGGAAGCGCGCGGCGGCACGGGGGAGCTCGCCGCGGGCGAGCGCGATGTGTCCCAGAAAGCGAGCGGAGACGGCCAGCGGCATTCCGGCGCCCTCCGCCCGCGCCAGCGCGTGCGCTTCTTCCAGGA